>CAKURH010000059.1 GCA_934675625.1 uncultured Kiritimatiellota bacterium | reverse complement strand
CCCCCCCCCCCCCCCCCGATTGTGCTTCTGCCGAGACATGTTTTTCATCGCTGTATTCCTTGTCATTGCTTTTGATGTTCAATGGCCGTCGCGCCGATAAGCCGATAAGCCGATAAGCCGATAAGCCGATAAGCCGATAAGCCGATAAGCCGATAAGCCGATATGATACCATTTCCCCGCCGCGCCCGACAAGCCAATCGTGCCTCGTTCGCGAAACTAAATATCGCCTCGTTTGCGAACGCGGCGCACGTAATCACTGTGACCGTTTTCTAACGCAAAGGCCGCAAAGGTTCTTAACGCAAAGCTCGCCAAAATCTTTTGCGCTCTTTGCGTTACCCTTGCCTCGTTTGCGTTAGGAATTATGAATACAGAGCGGCTCGACAAGCGGCTCATCGATCGTGCGCGTCTCGGGGTTGTAGTTGACGCCGACGAGGTAGACGGGACGCCCCCCGGCGGCGTCCGGCCCGCCGTAGTCCTTCGTCCGCGCCTGGGCCACGGCCTCTGCCGCCGAACGGCCGTGCTTGAACTCGAAGACGTAGACCGCCGTCGGCGTCTTCAGCACCGCGTCCGCGCGTCCGCGCGCGCTCTGCCGCTCGCCTGAGATGTCCGCCTTCATGAACTTGCAGAACAGGAGAAAGTAGCGCTTCGCCTCCGCCTCGTCCTTGCAGATCCACTCGTAGGGGATCATCGCAAACGCCGCGCGCAGGGCGGCGCCCACGTAGTTGATGCCCTTCTCGGCGATCTCCCGCCCCGTGCGCTGCGCCTTGATCGCGAACTCGTCGCCTCGGTCGCGCAGGCAGTAGGCGATGTAGCCGTGGCTGATCGAGTCGGCAATCTCCTCGTTCGGAATCCGCAGGCTCACGATGCCGTCCTCCGCCCCATCGATCGTGAGGTAGCCGGAATGGTACATGAGGACAGACAGAGGTTCCGACTCCGGGTTCGGCGTGTCGAGCGCCGCGCGCGAGACCTCCGCGCCGTTCAGGTCGGACGGAATCTCGCGCGCCGCGCGGATGCGCTTCAGGATCGCGCCCGAATTTCCGCTCTTCTCCCAGTAGTTCGAGAGCCGACAGAAGTTGAGCGCGCTGCCGAACGAGAACGGGTTCACCACCTTCACGTCGCTCTCCGGCGAAAAGCGGTACGAGTCGTACCACGCGAAGAGCCGCGCCTTCATTTCCCCGTAGGTGACGCCTTCCTTCTCGGCGAACGCCTGCACCTGCTCATGGAAGTAGCGCTCCACCTCGTCGTGCGTGTAGCCAAGCATCCCCGCGGAGTCCGGCTCCAGCGTGAGGTCGGTCGGATTGTTGAAGCCCGAGAAGATCGACATCTTCGCGAGCTTCGTCACGCCCGTCACCATCACGAAGCGCATGTTGTCCTGATGATCCTTCATCTTCACGTAGAAGTCATGCAGGATCTGCTGGACGGCCTTGAATTTCTCTGGCTCGTCGATGAAGGCGTTGAGCGGCGCGTCGTACTCGTCCACGAGAACCGCGAACCGCCCCGTCTCGGATTTCTCCGGCAACTCCTCCAAAAGCCGCTTGAAGTTCAGCTCTGCCGCGATCTGCGGGTCGTGTTCGATTCCCTGCTCGATCATCGCCGAACGGACGACCTCCTGCAACCCTGCGCGCACGCCCTCCGGCGTCGCGGCACAGGCGTCCGTCATCCGAAGACGGACGACCTTGTGTTTGCCCCAGTCGTAGTCCGTCCCGTCAATGGCGAGTCCCTTGAAGTAGTCGCGCTTCCCTTGCAGCAGCGTCGTCAGCGTGTTGATCATCAGCGACTTGCCGAAGCGGCGCGGCCGCGCGATGAAGAACACCGTATCGGGATCGCGCTGCAAGAGACGGTAGAAGTATGCCGTCTTGTCGACATACACCACATCCTTCTCCCGCATCCGCTCGAACGCGGCCGTCGCTGTGACAATCTGCTTCATGCCGCATATTATACCAAACTTTGGCCCATCAGCCCGCGCGGCGGAGCAGACCGCATTCTTTGCCCGTCGGCCCATCGATCCACGCTTCGGGGCGGGAAGCTGCTCGCTCGGTCTCGTCGTTCAGGTTTGCGCTTCTCTCTGAAGACAATCAGCCAAATTCAGCCTGCCGTGCCTCGGCGAGACAATTGGTTGCGGTCGAAACCACGCCGACGCCAGCAAACCTTCGCTCCTCACTCGCGCCACTTCCCGCCCCTCCGCGCGACGCCGCTGGGCCGACGGGCCACGATTTATCACGAATTATTTGATATACTTTCGCCCATGAGCAAGACCGTCCTCTTCTTCTGCGACCAGCACAGCGACGTCGCCCTGCGCAAGTACGCCGGGATCTGCGCGTTTGGCCAGCGCCGGAAATGGAACGTGCGCTTCGTCCACTACCTCGCCGACGCGACGTCCTTCCGCGACACGTGCGCGACCTGGCGGCCGGACGGCATCATCACGGACAACGCCGCCTATGCGTCCGCCCGCGATGCGGACGTCCCGACCGTCTTCATCGACGCCAAGAACGCCGACAAGCCACGCGTCTGGCCCGGCGTCTATCACGACCCGCGCGCGGCGGCGCGGCTCGCCGCCGCCGAATTCGCCCGCCTCGGTCTCCGGCATCTCGCCTACCTGCCGCCCGCCGAGGGCTGCGTCTGGTCGGACGAGCGGCTGGACGAGTTCCGCAAGGCCGCGACGGCCTCCGCGCACGAGGTCGCGGTCTTCCACAAGCGGCGGACGGAGAATGTCACGCCCGACTACCTGCGTCGCCTCCAGGACTGGGCGCGCGCCCTGCCGAAGCCCTGCGGCGTCTTCGCCGCGAACGACGCGACGGCGGACGTCTTCCTCTCGCTCTGTCCGCTCGCGGGCGTGAAGGTTCCGCAGGAGCTCGCCGTCATCGGCGTGGACGACACCGCCGGCATCTGCGAGAACACGTTCCCGCCGCTGACGAGCGTCGCGCCCGCGTTCAAGAGCTCGGGCACGATGGCCGCCGAGCTGCTGGACGCGCTGATGTCCGAACGCACGCCCGTCGCGCGCACACTCCTCTTCGGCGCCGTCGGCCTCACGCGCCGCGATTCCACGAAACGCCTCTACGGACGCGCGACCGAACTGCGCAACTCGCGCGACCTCATCCACCGCGAGGCCTGCCGGGGGCTCAAGGCGCGCGACGTGTTCGCGCATTTGAAGGGCTCGCGGCGCAACGCCCAGATCCAGTTCAAGGCGACGACCGGGCGCACGGTGCTCGAAGAGATCAAGAACGTGCGCCTCCGGCTCGCGAAGCGGCTCCTGCAGACGACATCGCTCTCGCTCGCCGAGATCGCGGCGAAATGCGGCTACGCCTCGTCCTCGCACCTGCGCAAGATCTTCGAGAAGCGCATGAAGACGACGATGGGCGCCTGGCGCAAGGCCCACCGCACCGTTCCATAGGCGCCGCCGTCAGGAGGCTATCGCGTGGGCACCAGCCGCGCGAGGGCCGGGACGACGACGAGCGCCGCGAGCGTCGCGAAGACGAGGCCGCCGAGCTGCACGGCCGCGAGCGGCGCGAGGATCTCGCCGCCCGGCACGTCGGAAGCCGTCACGATGGGCACAAGCCCGAAGACGGTCGTGAGCGACGTCATGAGAATCGGCACCATCCGCTCGCGGCTGCCGAGACGGATCGCCTCGACGGGGCCTGTCCCCTGCCGGACGAGTTCCGCATAGCGGTTGACGAGCAGCAGCCCGTTCCGCACGACGAACCCGATGACCGTGATGATCCCGACCGTGGACGCGACCGAGACGATCCGCCCCGTAAGCGCGACGGCGACGACCGCGCCGACCAGCGAGAGCGGCACCGTCGCCATCACCACGAACGCCTGCGCCGCCGACCGCGTCGCCGCGACCAGCACGAAGAACACGCAGACGAGCAGCGCGACGGAGAGGACGCCGAGCGTCCGCCGGGCGCTGACGTTCGCCTGGTAGGTGCCGCCGAACGACGCCGTGCAGTCGAATTCCGCCAGCGCCGGCGTCAGGCGCGCGCGCAGCGCCGCCACGAGTTCGCCGACCGAGACGCCCGGCGCCGGATTGAGCGAAATGAGCGCCTGCCGCCGTCCGTTCTCGTGCACGATCAGGTTGGACGCCTCGTCACGCCGAACGGACGCGACATCGCCGAGCCGCACGAAACGACCCGTGCGCGTCTTGAGGAGGAGCGTGCGCACCGTCGCCTCGTCCGGCTCCGCGGCGTCCAGCCGCAACGTGACGTCGCGGCGGTTCTGCCCGACGGCGACCGTGCCGAGGACGAGCCCGTTAAACGCCGCCGAGACCTGCTCGCCCGCGTCCGCGAGCGTCAGGCCCTCGTGTGCGAGGCGGTCGAGGTCATAGTCGATCTTGACCGTGTTGACGAGAATCTCGCGGTTCGCCTGCAGGTCGGCGACTTCCGGGATCTGCGCGAGAATTTCCTTCGCCCGCGCCGCCGCCGCACGAATCTGCGCCGGCGTCTCGCCGAAGATGTTGAGCGTCAGCTCCGCCGCGTCGCCCGAGAGAACCGCGCTGATGCGGTGGGCGATCGGGTAGCCGATCATGCACGACGCCCCCGGAACGGACTTGATCACGGCGTTCATCCTCGCCCGCAGGTCGTCCTGATTACACGCCATGTCCACGCGCACGATCAGCTCGGACGCCGAAACGGGCTCCGCATGCTGGTCGCGTTCGGCGCGCCCCGTCTTGCGCGTCACGCTCAAGACGCCGTCCAGTCCGAGAATTTTCCGCGCAACGTTCTCACTGACGCGCTCCGCCTCGGAGAGGGACGATCCCGGCACGAGCGAAACGAAGACGGTGAACGTGTCCTCGTGGAACGGCGGCAGGAAGCTCGACCCGAATCCCGCGCCGTACCAGAGCGCCGCGCCGAGGAGCAGCGCCGCCGCCGCGACGCACGTCTTGGGGAATCGCAGGGCCGTGCCGAGGAACGGGGCATAGCACGCGAGCAGGATCCGTTCGGGGAGGGACGCGCGGTGCGCGGTCGTCTCGACGCACGGCTGATACTCCGCCGACTTGTTCCGCCGCAGCACGAGGGCGAGCGCGGGCGTGACGAGGAACGCCGCGACGACGGAACAGGCGAAGACCGCGAGATAGGCGTAGGCGAGCGGCTTGAAGAACTGTCCCTCCAGCCCGTGCAGGAAGAAGAGCGGCAGGAACACGAGAACGATGACGAAGCCCGAAAACGCCACGCCCGGCGCGACCTCCCGCACCGCCGCGAGGATCTCCGCGCGCGGATTCGACCGCACGCGCCGCCGGAAGATCTCCGTGAAGATGATGGCGCTGTCGACGATGTCGCCGACCGCCACGGCCAGGCCGCCGAGCGTCATGATGTTGACGCCCAGACCAAGGGACGGGAAGAGCAACAGCCCCGCGCCGAGGCTCACCGGCATCGTCAGGAGGACGATCAGAAGCGCGCGGACGCTCATCAGCGTGAGCCCCAGCACCAAAACGACGATCAGCACCGCACCCCAGACCATTGACTTGCCGTTCGCGATCGAGAGGTTGATGAAGTCCGACTGGCGGTAGGCGTGACGCTCGATGCGCACGCCCGGCGGCAGCGACAGGCCGTCCAGCGCCGCCTCGACGCGCTTCGTCAGCTCCAGCGTGTTGCCGCCCGGCGCCT
This sequence comes from uncultured Kiritimatiellota bacterium, assembly GCA_934675625.1. Lineage (GTDB taxonomy): Bacteria > Verrucomicrobiota > Kiritimatiellia > RFP12 > UBA1067 > UBA1067. Next base: position 17,335 of record CAKURH010000059.1, on the reverse strand, counting down.
TCTGCACCGAGACGACGACGGCGTCGCGTCCGTTGAAGGACGCACTGCCGCGACGCGGCGCGCCCGCCAGCGAGACGTCCGCGACGGATCCGAGCCGGAGCGGCGTGCCGCCCTCGGTCGGGATCCACGCGGCGGCCAGTTCCGCCACCGTGTCGGCGCGCGCCGTCTGGCGGACGGCCAGCTCCTCGCTGCGCACGTCGGCGAGATAGCCGCCGCTCGCCCACGTCCGCGAGGCGCGCACGGCCTCCGCCACATCGCCGACGCCCAGCCCCTGCTGCGCGAGCCGAAGCGGGTCGTAGCCGATGCGCAGCTCCGGCAGGTTGCCGCCGAGCGCGACCACCTGCGCAATGCCGGGAATCGCCAGAAGGCGGTTGCGGATGGAATACTCCGCGAGTTCGCGCAGGGCGAGCCCCGTCACGTTCGTCGCCTCCGAGACGAGCGCGACCATCATGATCTCGCCGGACACCGAAATGACCGGCGCAATCTCCGGCTCGGCTTCCGCCGGCAGCGACTCGCGCACCTGCCCCAGCCGCTCGAACACGCGGAAGCGCGCCTGGTCGGCATCGGACGCCCAGTCGAAGTCAACCCAGACGAAGGAGAGCCCGCCGCCTGAACTTGACCGCACCGCCGTCACGCCCGCAAGGCCGTTCATCGCCGACTCGATGGGCACGGTGATGCGCTGCTCGACCTCCTCGGCGGTGAGGCCGCCCGCCTCGGTCTGGATCGTGACGCGCGGCACCTTGATTTCGGGGAAGACGTCCACGGCGAGGTCGCGCGCGACGTAGGCGCCGCCGAGCGTCAGCGCGAGCGCGCCGGCGAGCGTCGTCTTCGGCCAGGCGAGAACGACCGACAGGATGTGCTTCAGCGCGTTCATCACTCGTGCTCCTCGTCACCCGCGTGGAACTTGCCGTCCGCATGGAAGTGCCCGGCGACCTTCTTCTCGCCGCCGAGGGACGGCAGGGCCTGCTTGAGTTCGTAGACGCCCTGCACGACGACCTCCGCGTCGTCCGCAAGCCCCGTAACGGCCGTCCAGCCGCCCGCCGACGCGCCGAGCCCGACGGCGTGCGCGACGAAACGATCCGCGTCATGGTCGTCGCGCACGAACACCGACGGCGTGAGGCCGTTCTGAAACACCGCTGCCGACGGCACGCAGAGGACGGGCGTCTCGTGCGCATCCGTCTCCAACGTGACACGCACCGTCTCGCCCATCGTCAGCGCCGCGTCCGCAAGGCCCGACACCCACACGCCGACGAGACCGTCCGTGCGCGTGCGGTCAAGACGAATCGTGCCGCGCGCCGCGCCGACGTCCGCCGCGAGGCCATCCGTCCATGTCCGCGCATCCGACACGGGCACGAGTGCACAGACGACGGGCGGACGACGCTCCAGCAGGCGCAGGACGGCCGCGCCGCGTTCGACGAAACCGCCCGGCGCGGCGAGGACGTCGGTCACGCGACCGGCGGCGGGCGCCGTAAGGGCGAACGCACCGGCGGCGGCGTCAACGGCCTTCAGCCCGTACGTCAGCGCCGCGTAGGCCGCGCGTTTCGCCGCGAGTTCCGACGCGAGCGCGGCGTTCTTCGCGCCCGCCCGCGTCACGGCGTCGAGCCGCGCCGACAGCGTCTGGATTTCGGCGAACAGCGCCGCCGCGTCGGGTGACGTCAATCGCGCGAGTTCGTCGCCGGATGCCACGTCGTCGTGCGGGCGCACGACGCACGGAACAAACCCCGCAAGCGGCAGGGCGACCGTACGCGACGCCAACGGGTCGGCGACGACGCGCCCGTACAGGCTGTGCGTCGAGGCGACGCGCCGCCGTTCGGGCCGCGCGACCGTCAGCCCAATCGCCTCCGCCGCACGTTCCGACACCTCGACGCCACGCCGTTCCGAGTCAGATGCCGTCTCGTGTTCGTCATGTCCATGTGCCTCATGGTCATGCTCCTCTTCCGCATGCACGCTCCGTGCCTCACCCCGCATAGCGCCTGCTACGCAGCTCGCTTCGCTCGGAGGATATGTCTCTCCGTGTGGGTCTTCCCCCGCGTGCGTTGCACACCCTTCATGCGCCCCAACCACAATCGCCGCGCTCGCGGCCCAACAAAAGATCAACTGCTTCATTTTAGTTTACCTCAACTTTCTCGACTACCGAAACGCCATCCGAGGGCCTCTCCGTTCTCCAGTCCTTCCACCACCGACTTCATGCGCTCGGCGAGTGAGCCGCTGTCGATTCGCCACCGCGCGGCAGCGACGGATTCCGTCAGGAACCGATGCACGGCGCCGACGTATCCCGGCGCATCCAGTTCGCCCATCGCATACAGCCGCTCCGCCGCCTCCAGCGACAGCGGCTCGGACGGCCGCGCGTCCGCATGCAGACGCGCCGCTTCACTCGCCAGTTCATGCCACTTCTGCACAGCCGTGCGCCACGCCTCGACGGCGGCCTGTCGCGCCTCGTCGCGTGCGCCGCGCGCCGTCGCGATGCCGACGCGGTTGCGATTCCAGAGCGGCAGGGTCAGCCCCGCCGTGAAGCCCACGCGGTCAAATCCCTCTTCGCGGCTGTACGCAGGGCCAACCGAAAGTTCCGGGTATTGCCGACGAATCTCCCGGTCGAGTTCAGCCTCACCGCCGGACAGCCGGGCGACGGCCGCACGCACGGACGGCGCATTCGTGAACGCGAGAACCGCGTAGACGTTCGTCGGAAAGTCCGCAACCGATTCGCCGTCCGTCCAGTCGATTTCGCACGTCGGCGCAAGCAGCAGCGTCCGGCGCAAGGCCGCTTCCGCCGCGAACTGCTCGTGCGCGAGCTCCTGCCGCGTGCGCGTCCATTCCCGCGCGTCGGCGACCAGCTGCTCGTGTTCGACGCGCGACAGTTCGCCCGCGTCCGCAAGCCGCGCCGCCGCCGCCGAGGCCGCAAGGTAATTCGTCGACGCGAGCAAGCGCGCAATCGTCGCGTTCACCCGCTTCAGCTCGCGCGCCGTCACGGCCTGCGCGGCGGCTTCGCCTGCCGCGTCCCGCTCCGCCGCGACGAGCGCCCAGCGGTCGGCCTCGGCGTAGGCTTCCGCCGCGCGCTTCTCCAGCCCCGGAATGCCGCTCAGGGGCAGCGTGAAGGTCAGCGACCCGCCCCAGACGAAGGGATTTTCAGGCTCTTTGAGAATGCGAAGCCAATCGATGTCGAGGGACGGATCCTCCCACCAGCCCGCCGCGTCGGCCTTGGCCTCAGCCGTCGCGCGCGCAAGGCGCAAGACGTTCAGTTCGGGGCTGAACGCGACCGCCCGCCGCCGCACGTCGGAAACCGACAGCGCGAGCCGCGCGGGAGCCGCCTCGAGACGGACGGCCTCCGCCGCCCAGTCGACGGGCGCGGGCTCGTAGGCCACGCACCCGGCGACCAGAAGCGGCAGGGCCAGCGTTGCGGACGACTTCTTCATTTCACCGCCGCCGGAGCCGGTTGCGCGACCGTCGCCGGTGCGGCATTCGTCGCGACCGGCTTCGCGGACCTCTTCGCCTTCTTGACGTGGTGGTGCGTCGTGCCGTTGCGGCCCGGACGGCGCACGCCCATCTTGTGGCAGCCGCGATGGACTGTCGTCGTCTCCGCCTGCGCTTCGGCCGGGACGGTGAACGTGACGGCCACGAGGGCCAGCGCCAGTGTCAGCAGGGATCGTTTCATCGTGTGCATCTCCTTTTGAGGGTTTATGATGCACACAGTATAGGAAACGAACCTAACCGCCACCTTTCCGCCAGATGACCATTTGGCAATGTTGTAGAGACAGCGGATGCCCGAAGACAACGTGCGGGCGATTCTGGCGTAAGGCGCACACAAGGACAAGGGCGGCACGGAAAACCGCGCCGCCCTTGCGTCGAATCTCGCCCGTGCCGATCAGTCGGCCATCGGACGAACTTTGCCTTCCTTGATGCGCTTCTCGATGACCTGCTGGGCGATGTTCTTCGGCACCGCCTCGTACTGCTTGAAGATCATCGTGAACGAGCCGCGGCCCTGCGTGACCGTGCGGATCGCGTTCGAGTAGCCGAACATCTCGCCGAGCGGGACGGTCGCCTTGAGGAGCTTGACGCCCGCGCGGTCCTCCATGCCCTCGATGCGGCCGCGACGCTGGTTGATCGAGCCGTTCGCCGCGCCCATGTACTGTTCGGGAACGACGACCTCGACGTCCATCATCGGCTCCAGCAGCTGCGGCTTCGCCTTGAGGAACGCCTGCTTGAAGCACTGCATCGCGCAGGTGATGAACGCGAACTCGTTCGAGTCGACCTCGTGGTACGAGCCGAAGTAGACCGTCGCCTTGACGTCCACGACCGGGAAGCCCGCGAGCGGGCCGGCCTCGAGCGCCTTCTTGACGCCCTTCTCGACCGCCGGGATGTACTCCGTCGGAATCACGCCGCCCTTGACCTCGTTGACGAACTCGAAGCCCTTGCCCGGCTCCTGCGGCGCGAGCTTCAGGCAGACGTGCGCGTACTGGCCGCGGCCGCCGGACTGCTTGACGTGCTTGTACTCGTTGTCGACCGGCACCGTGATCGTCTCGCGGTACGCGACCTGCGGCGCGCCGACGTCGCACTCGACGTTGAACTCGCGCTTCAGGCGGTCGACGATGACTTCGAGGTAGAGCTCGCCCATGCCGGCGATGATCGTCTCGCTCGTCTCCTGGTCGAACGTGACGACGAAGGTCGGGTCCTCCATCGCGAGCGCGTGGAGCGCGACGCCGAGCTTCTCGTTGTCGCCGCGCGACTTCGGCTTGACCGCGACCGAGATGACCGGCGCCGGGAAGTCGATCGACTCCAGCGTGATCGGATGGTCGGGGTCGCAGAGCGTGTCGCCCGTGCGCGTCTCGGTGAGGCCGACGCAGGCGACGATGTCGCCGGCGTGCGCCTCGTCCAGAGGCTCCTGCTTCGCCGCGTGCATGCGGAAGAGGCGCGAGATGCGCTGCTCCTTGTTGATCGTCGAGTCAAGAAGCTCCTCGCCGAGCTTCAGCGTGCCCGAATAGACGCGCACGAACGTGATCTTGCCGCCCGACTTCGGGTCGTTCATGATCTTGAACGCGAGGCCGCAGAACGGCGCGGTGTCGCTCACCTCGCGCGTCTGGCTCGGATCGTCGGCCGAGACCGCCGGGCCCGCGTCGAGCGGGGACGGCAGGTAGTCGCAGACCGCGTCGAGGAGCGGCTGGATGCCCTTGTCCTTGAACGCCGTGCCGCAGAACGCCGGGGTGATCGTCCGCGCCAAGCAGCCCTTGCGGATCGCCTTCTTGATCTCGTCGTTCGTCAGCTCCTCGCCCGCGAAGAACTTCTCCATGAGCGCGTCGTCCTGCTCGGCGGCCGACTCGACCATCTTCTGGCGGTACTCCTGCGCCTTCTCGACATACTCCTCCGGGATGTCCTTCTCGATGACCGTCTTGCCGAGCGACTTCATGTCGAAGTAGAGCGCCTTCATCTTGATGAGGTCGATGACGCCGTCAAACGTCTCCGCCGCGCCAATCGGGATGACCATCGGGACGGGGTTCGCGTTGAGCTGGCTCTTCATCTGCTCCATGACGGAGTAGAAGTTCGCGCCGACGCGGTCCATCTTGTTGACGAACGCGATTTTCGGCACCTTGTACTTCTCGGATTGGCGCCACACCTGCTCGGACTGGGGCTGGACGCCGCCGACCGCGCAGTAGAGCGCGACCGCGCCGTCGAGGACGCGCAGCGAGCGCTCGACCTCGGCCGTGAAGTCCACGTGTCCGGGCGTGTCAATCAGCGAAAGGCGGTAGGCGCCCCACTGAACGCACGTCGCGGCGGACTGAATCGTGATGCCACGCTCCTGCTCCTGCACCATGAAGTCCATCGTCGCGGCGCCGTCATGCACCTCGCCGATCTTGTAGTTCTTGCCGGAATAGAAGAGAATTCGCTCGGACGTCGTGGTCTTGCCACCGTCAATGTGGGCCATGATGCCGAAGTTTCTCACGTGATCGAGCGGAATGTCGCGCTTTGCCATTTTCTTGTTTCTTCCTTTACTTAGAAAAATTTTGCATATTATACCGAAAACAGGCCTCGCCTTTCAAGGGGGTATTTTGAACGGGGGCTTATTTCGCCCTGAGCGACTTCTTGAGAAGCGCAAGCAGCGTCTTGCGCTCCTCCACCGAAAACGCGCCGATCCGCTCCTCCCACTCGCGCGCGAACGCGCTCTTTTCGCCGCCAAGGGCGAGGAAATGCGCCTTCAGCGTCTTCTTCGTCGCATCGAGATACTGGCGCACCTCGGGGTTGAGCTCATCCATCACGAGCGCGTTCTCGGCCGCAAGCGCCGGAAAGCGCGGCGAGACGAGGTAGGCCGTGAAGCTGAGGCCCGCACCCGAGCGGACACCCGCCGGCTGCTCGTGGAGCTGAAAGCCGTCCGGCCCCGCGAAGACGAGGCGCCCCGAGCCGACGAACTTGCGCTTCCACTCGATGACTTCGAGCTTCGCCTCCGCCCCGCTGGGCAGCGTGAGCGTGTAGTCGGTCACCTGCCGCTGCACGATGACGGGCGTCACGGGCAGGCCGTTGAAGTAGATTCGCACGTTCGGATAGCTCTTCAGGTAGAGCGCGAACTTCGCCGCAAGGTTCTGCACCGTCTCGCCCACGTCCAGCAGCGAATCGACCGTCGCGCGCACGTTCGTGACGTAGACCTCGGTGCCCGTCGCGAAGCCCGCCGGCGCGTCTTCGAGCGCAAAGACGCCGGGACGCTCCGCCGTGCCGGACAGCTTATAGGAGAGCAGCCGGTCGCCCGCGCGCATCGTCGTGCGCCATTCGACGTTCAAGCCAAGCGCAAACGCCTTGAAGCGGCCACGCCCGTGGCGGCCGTGAAGCCGACGGCCCGCCAAGACCGTCCCCTTTCCCGCGCGCTTCCAGCTGCCGCCGAGGTTGCCGAAGGTCTGGTCGGCGCGGATGACGTCAATGCCCGTCCCGTCATCCGAAATGCGCACGGCGTCAACGGCTCCAAGCGGGTTCGTGATAAGATCGACCTTGACCTCCCGCGCGTCCGCATCGAGCGCGTTCCAGACAAGTTCCTCGATGGCCGCAAGCGGCGTGCCCTTGAAGAGCGATTCGATGTGGTCGGCCTGCGCCTGAACGTAGATCTGCTTCATAGCTGAACGACTTCGCCCGACTTGGTGACTTTTTCAATGCGCTGGCGGATGGACTCCAGGTCTTTCTGGCAGGTCGCCACGAGCGCGCGCCCTTCCTCGAACGCCTTGATCATGTCGTCGAGATTGAGCGCGCCGGACTCCATCTGCGCAACCAGCCCCTCCAGCTTCTTGAGATTGTCTTCAAATTTCATTTTGCGTATTATACCAAATATGGTGCCGTTTCAGCGGGCGCGCCAGGCGCCGGGCGTCAGCCCCGTCTCGCGCTTGAAGAAGCGCACGAGGGCGGGCGCGTTCGGGAAGCCGCAGGTGCGCGCGATTTCGGTGACGGTCGCGCGCGAGGACATGAGCTTGCGCTTGACCGCGCCGACGCGGGCGGCCGCGATGGTCTCGCCCAGCGTCTTCCGCGTCAGCTCGCGGAAGCGCAGGTCGGCGAGCGAGCGCGAGATGCCGAGGTGCGCGACGACGTCCGCCGGCGTGAGGTTGCGCGCGTCGTTTTCCTCGATGAAGCGCTTCGCCCGGCGGATGAGGTGTTCGGCGGGTTGGGGCGTGCGCGTGGAGTCGCGCGTCAGGATCTCGCGGACGGCGGACTTCAGGACGACCAGCCGGGGGCGGCCGCCGTTCATGCGGCGCTCGAGCTCCTGCGCGGCGCTGAAGCCGAGCCCGACATGGTCGGGGAGAATGCTGGAGAGCGCGGGCTCGATGCCGCGACACAGCACCTCGTCGTTGTCTGTGCCGAGGATCGAGACGTGTCCGGGCACGTCGATTCCGGCTTCGGCGCAGATTTCGAGCGTACGGAATGCCGCGTTGTCCCAGTCTGCGAAGACGGCCACGGGATTCGGCAGCCGCCGCAAGGTCAGGACGAGCGCCGCGTTTTCGCGGGCGTTGGCGTCCGGCGGCAGGACGAGCGTGCGGCAGGCGAGCTGCCGGGCCGCAAGCGCCGCGCGGAAGCCGCGTTCGCGCCGAATTGACCACTCCTCCCGTCCGGGCGAGCCCGCGACGAAGACGAAGGAGCCGAACTTCCCCATGCCGAAGAAGTAGTCCGCCGCCGCGCGGCCCACGGCCTCGTCGTCGAGCCGGACGAACGAGGCCGTCGGGAAGACGTCGAGGCGGTCGCTCTCGAAGTGCGAGAAGACGATCGGCACGCCGCAGTTCACCAGCAGGTCGACAGTCTCGGCGTCGGTCGGGTAGTCCGTGGCGATGCCGTCATAGGGCGCGGCCGTCTCGTGCAGCAGCGTCTCGCGGATGCGCGACGTGCTGTCGAGCAGCCGAAGCCGCCAGCGCTTGCCGGCGTTGACGAAGCGGAAGAACCCCGAAAGCGCGTCGCGCCCGGACGCGCCGCCGATGTTGATCGCGACGAGCACGCGGCGCAGCGGCTGCGGGCGGACGCGATGCGGCTGAAAAATGCCAAAAGTTCTCTTCATGTGCGAATTATATCAAACTTGTGTAATTTCTTCAGTCCAAGTCAGCAAAAATGTGTAAATAGACGAAAAAATGGCCGCAAAAATGTGATATAATATCGGCGAATTGGAAAGTGGAGAGCTGTAGTTCGCATTTCTTCTACATCAAATTGAAGTGGCGCCATGATTTCGAGACCCTGGACAGCTTTTCTTTTCTCCCTCGCGTGTGCGTCGACCATTGCGTGGCTTGTCGCGCTCCTGCACGAGAAGAACGTCCGCCCCGTGCAAGACCTTGTGGCGTTCTTCAAGAAGCAGCCGAAGGCCGGGCGCGTCATCCTCGGCGCGGCCGCCCTTTCCCTGTGGGCGTTCGCCAGCACCAAGCAGGGCACTTCGGAGGTTGGAGAGGTTGAAGGGTCTGCGACGCTTGACATGGAGAATGAGGAGAATCGGAGGCACGGAGATAGAGAAGAATGGGTGTCCACGAATCAACACGAATCTGCACAAATCTCAATTCGTGACAATTCGTGTCAATTCGTGGACAAGGCTCCAACAGGCGGTGAAGAAACTCCGCGCCTCCCCTCCTCCAACAACTCCGTGTTCAGCGACAGCAACTCCACCCCCGGCTACCTCCTCACGCACGTCGGGACGAACGAGGTCTTCTCCTTCGACCCTCCCGACGGTGCGATCGTCTGCGCCGACTGGCGGGCGTTTGGCGCGGCGGAGGACTGGATCTGCCTCGCGTTCCCGGACTGGGCCTTCCGCTTTGATGCGAACGAGGTGGACACCCTGCGCGTCCATTCCGACGGCTGGGGCGAGCCGCTTGTCCGCGACAACGCGGGGAATGTCGCCACCAGCAGATGGCTCGCCCCGTTCCGCGCCTCGCTCGGCATTGTCCCAGAAGTCAACTGGCCACGAATCAGCACGAATCTCCACGAATCCGTGAGAATCCGTGACAATCCGTGGACAAACTCCCTCACCTCCCTCTTCTGGCACTGCCTTACGCCGTCAAACACGCTTGTTCTCACGTGGCGGGACGCGCTGCTGCACCGCTCCCCGGCGAACCCCGTCTCGTTCCAGGCGGAGCTCTTCCCGGACGGACGCCTCGTCTGCCGCTACGACCTCTCACGCCTCGTCTCGGAATCCGTGACGAACGCCACGGTCGGTGCGTCCCTCACGGGTCGCGCATGGATGACGAACGCGATTTCCGCGAGCGTCACGTCGCTCCATTTCCATCCGCTTGACGAAAACGACCGTCTTGACTCCGATGCGGACGGCGACGGGCTTCTGACGGCTGACGAGATATTCGTCCACGGCACGGATCCGCACCGCGCCGACTCGGACGCCGACGGGCTCTCCGACCCTGATGAGCTCGTGGCGGGGACAGACCCCCGGAATCCCGACACGGACGGTGACGGCCTTCTGGATGGCGAAGAGGTGTCGCTGGGGACAGGCCCCCTCTCCGCTGACGGCGATGCGGACGGGCTCTCCGACTTCGCGGAGGTGCGCGTCCACGGGACGAATCCGAATCGCGCCGATACCGACGGCGACGGGATTCCCGATGCGGACGAGGTCGCGGGGACGACGAATCCCGTCCGCGCGGACACGGACGGCGACGGGCTGGACGATGCGGCGGAGCTGCGCCTGGGGACAAGCCCCGGCAATCCCGACACGGACGGCGACGGCGCGCCCGACGGCTGGGAGGTCGAGGCCGGATCCGATCCGTTCGTCGCCGACACCGACGGGGACGGCCTTTCGGACGGTCTGGAGCGGACGCTTGGCTCGTCGCCGCTTCTCGTCGATTCGGACGGCGACGGTCTTGGCGATTTCGATGAGTTCTCGACGCTTGGAACGTCCCCCGCGCGCGTCGACACCGACGGGGACGGGCTGGACGACCCGACGGAACTTCGCCTCGGCACGAACCCATGTGTCGCGGACACGGACGGCGATGGGCTGGACGACGGCAGTGAAATCGCCCTCGGCACAGATCCGCTGAATCCCGATACCGATGGCGACGGTCTGGAGGATGGCATGGAAGTCGAGGCAGACGCGAGTCCGTTCACGGCGGATACCGACGGCGACGGGATGCCGGACGCCTGGGAGGCGCGGCACGGACTGGACCCCGCCTCGCGCTCGGACGCCTCGGCGGACGCCGACCGCGACGGGCTCTCCAACCTCCGCGAGTTCCAGCTTGGCACATCGCCGCTCCTCTCGGACACGGATGGCGACGGACGTTCCGACTCTGCGGAATGCGATTACGGCACGTCTCCCGTCCTGTCCGACACGGACGGGGACGGCCTGGACGATGGCGACGAGTACCGTCGCGGCACGTCCGGCATGAATCCCGACACGGACGGCGATGGGCTGCCCGACGGATGGGAGGTTCGGTTTGGATTGGATCCGAAGGACAGGAACGGCCTCCACGGCGCGTCCGGCGACCCCGACGGCGACGGACTCTCGAATGCCGAGGAACATGCGCGCGGCACGCATCCGAGGCTGGCGGACACGGACGGGGACGGAATCGACGACGGCGAGGAGGTCGGCTGCCTGCGCCGGAAGTACCTCCGGGACGCCGCGTGGGCCTCGACGACGAATGGCTGGACGGCGGTCGAGGCGCAGCCGGTCGCGGGCGGGCGGGCATTCCGCTTCGAGGCGGACGACGGCCTCCGCATCGGGAGCGAACAAGTGCGCGACGTCATCTGCCAATGGAATGGGCTTGTTTTCGTCGAGACGGACCGGCTGACGCTTTCCGGCCCTGTCGAGGCGTCGCCGCAGGATCTGTCGGGCGGATTCGTCTCGTCCGCCGCGCTGACGGTCGCGCCGTGCTGGACGGAAGGCGTCGCGGATGCCGCCGTGCCGTCTGTCGCCATTTTCCGCAGGGGAACGGACGGGTGCGTCCGCTACGCCATCCAGTATGCGGGTCTTGCGTCGGGAACGAACGCCGCCTCGTTCCAGGCGACGCTCGTCTTCACGAACGGCGCGTACTGGGCGACCGAGGTCGTCTACGGGGCGGACGTGCCGGGAGGCCTGCGTGGCGTTGTCGGCGGCTGGGCCAGCGTGGGCGTGCAGGACGCCGTGCAGGGACGGCGGTGGTCGGCCGGGTTCGGGCAGTACGTGCCGCTTCCCTCGTCGCGGCAGGCCCTGCAGTTCATCTCCGGCACGGGGACAGACCCGACGATCGCCGAGGACGCCGTCGACTCGGACGGAGACGGCCTCCCCGATGCCCTCGAACGGCAGATTGGCACCGACCCGTTTGAGCCGGACACGGACGGCGACGGGCTGCACGACGGGTGGGAGCATTCGCATGGGTTCGATCCGAAAGCCCACAATGGCGAGGATGGGGATTCCCGAAACGACGCGGACGCCGATCCCGACGGTGACGGCCTCACGAACGGGGAAGAGGCAGATTGGGGGACAGACCCCCACGATGACGACACGGACGGCGACGGCGTCCCGGATGGCGTGGAGGTGGAGCAGTCGAGCGATCCCGCCGACGCGACGGACGGCGGACGTCCCGCGAGCCGCGTCCCCGTGGCGTTCACGTTTGGCGACCCGAGCGGCAGCCACTCCGAGAAGTACCGCCTTGTCGTGAAGCCGTCGAGGAAGCCGGACGGGCAGAAGCCCGCTTCCGCCGAAGAGCCTCGGTCGTTCGAGTGGGTGAACGCCGAGTACGGGGCGTGCGAGACAAAGACGGCGATGCTTCTCCGGGGCTGGACATACGAGGTTCGGATGTTCCATGCGGGAACGGACATCGAGGACGGGTCGCCCGACTACGACTACAGCCTCTCCTGCTCCCCGCCATCGTGCGTCGGCGTCGTCACGAACGATCCCCGGCGGCTCTTCGGGTCGAACGGGAACTCAGGCGAATCATTTGAGGCGGAGGGCAAGGTCGCCGAGATCCTCGTCCTCGACGGCTGTCTCGTCGGCGACTACGACCGCCGTGACGGGTTCACGGACTACGACCTCTCCCGCGTCTACCGCAACCGTCCGCTCCGCCACTGGATCAACGACGACGATGACGACGGCGACACGAACGAGGGGGACGGGGACATCCCCGGACTCTGCGCCCCGACGTTCCTCGACGCGGCAAGGCTTGCCCTTGGCGTCGGCAGGGAACCCGACTATTTCAACGGCCGCGTCGACGGTCGCTGCGACATCCTCGACTTCACGCCGGTGTGGATCGACATGGGACGCGCGCTACGGCAGCTTACGACACTGTCCAAGGACAGCCGCGCAACAGACTATGCGTTGACACTCTCCCAGCCAGAGGGAGCGGTCAACGTGGTGTGGACGTCGCTCTCGACGAACAACGCCGCCCGTTTCCTGTCGATGGACGTCACGGGGTGCGGCGAAAGTCTCGATGAGAGGCTTGAAGCGGCAAGGACGGTTCGCCTGACCAGAGATGAGACGCGGCTTCCCGATGCCTTTGTGGAGAAGATGCGCGAAGACCGTGCGAACGGCGTCTTCCTCTTCGAGGGCCGCGCCCTTGAGAACGGCAACTGCCTTGGGACGAAGGCCATCACGCTTCGCTGCTACCGCAAGCCCTGTACGCCGGGCGACGGCAGCCACCTCTTCGAGCTGAAGCTGCCGGTCTCGATCTCCCCCGTCGAGGACATGTTCAGGTGGGTGGACGAGCGATGGGTCTGCGGCGACACGAACGGGATCCCGACGCGTCTCGGCAGCCCGTGGAACAACCCCGACAGCGAGTGCAACGGCACGCACTACGTCTTCGTCCACGGCTACAACGTGAGCGCGCAGTCGGCGCGTGGCTGGGCGGCGGAGATGTTCAAGCGCCTCCGCCAGTCCGGCTCGCAGGCGATGTTCACGGCAGTCGACTGGTATGGAAACGATTCTCAGTTGCCGTGGTTCATTCCTAAACTTGGCGAAGAGTCACCAAACTACTACGTGAACGTTGAACATGCTTTCGACACAGCTTGGCAGTTCGCTCAAGATTTCAATGGGAATCTGCATTTGCCGGGGAGAAAGATTGTCCTTGCGCACTCGTTGGGGAATGTCCTTGCGTCTTCGGCGGCCAAGGACTTCGATTTACAGTACGGCAGGTATTATATGCTCAATGCTGCGGTGCCGATGGAGGCGTACGACTCGAACGCATTTACGAATGCAATGATCGATTGCGACTGGCGTGCGCTGACCAACCGTGTCCATTCGACGGACTGGTGGAGGCTGTTCGCCCCATCGGACGGGAGGCAGCTGTTGACATGGAGAGGTCGGTTCGATGGCATCAAGAACGCTGTCAACTGCTATTCGCCCGGCGAAGACACCTTGGGTAATATCACGGACAATCACGGTGCCATCGCCAGTATGTGGAACAAGAACTTTTGGGCGGCACAGGAACTCAACAAGGGAACGAAGAAACTGAAAACGCTGCCGGAAAGTTGGGGACATGCCGAGGGAGGCTGGGGATTCAATCCTCAGCTTGGCACGTTCGATGTCGTTATGGGGACGCCGACGGCGTGGTTGCCTCGCCGCGCCGCAAGACGAACGGATGAGGAACTGATCCGCAATCCGATTTTCCGTCCGTTCGACGAAGCATGGCTATGCTCGACAGGAAACGTATTCTCCAATGCCGTCCGAGCCGTTCGTGCCCGCATCCTCGCAGATGGCATTCCGGCAACGAGTTTTGCAACAGGGGCAAATGAGCTTAAGTCCGAAGTGGTGCGCGACAATATCAATTATACCTCCCCTGTTTATCTTGAAAACGGCTATCCACGTGGAGATGAAAAATGGCGACATTCGAGTCTGAAGCAATTTGCATACTACTTTGCATTCCGTTTCTTTAAAAAGATAGTAGAGGATGAAGAAAGGAGCTATGAGCCATGAAGACCATAATTGTATGCTTTGTTGCAATGACAGGGTTGTCGATCCATGCGGTGACAGCTACGTATCGCGTTCGGGTTGTGGACAGCGAAAATGAATTGCCGGTAAAGGCTGCTGAGGTTTACGGAGGCTTTGTCATGGGATCGCGCGGATGGGATAACACCCCGCCGTCCAATGTTGATGAGCGGTTGACCGATGCCAATGGATTGTGCCGATTAAGAGGTGATACCGATGAGGGGAAGTCCTATTTCGGCATTGAGAAAGACGGATACTACAAGTCCGAACGAGGGAACGTGACATTTAGCGGCCATTCGATCTTGAAACTGGGGCGTTGGTTGCCTGATGATATCGTAGTGACTGCACGATTGGATCGCATCATAAACCCGATTCCAATGTTTGTAAAGCGTGTTGGCGGCATCGTATGCATGCGCAAACGGCTTGATTCTAGCTTTGTGAGCGATACGGACTATCAGAAAATCGTGTCCACGAACAAGATCGAATTCGCCTATGATCTCGTGAAGGGCGATTGGCTGCCGCCATTTGGAAATGGCATTCATGCAGACATAAGCGCTGTTTGTTGGAAAGAATTTACCGGGCGTGAGACGTTTCAAGTTCCAGGCGGATTCCAGACACGGGAATACTTCAGAAACCATGCGGACATTGTCTTCACCGGAGAGGGGAATGGCGTTTTGCAAGTGCAAAGACACCCTCTTGCGGGAATCAAGATTCGCACGGCGCCAGAGAGAGGGTATGAGCCGCAGGTTCACAGATGGATTGATTCGACAGGACTGGCTGAAAGCGCAGACAGGTCAAGAAATTACGCATTTCGCATCCGAACTTCAAAAGATAGGGACGGCAACGTTAAGAGTGCCCTTTACGGAAAGATCTATGGGGATATTCGTGTGAATTACTTGCGAGGGATTGCTTTCCTTTACTACCTCAACCCGACGCCGAACGACCGCAATCTTGAATTTGACCGCAAGACGAATCTCAACCGCGCTGACAAGAAATGGCCGGATACCTTTGCGCCGTGACCGATTCAACCATTTGTTTTTCAGAAAACTCGTAAACGGAGATAGCCAATGAAAGTAAAAATGATGTTTGTCCTGTTCGCCGCAATGACCTCCGTCACCTATGGCATCGGCAATGCTCGTTTGTCCGTGATGGTCGTCGATTCGGAAACAAAAGCCCCGCTTTCCGGGCTGCGGGTCCATGGAGGGTTCCTTAACTATTCACGCGGATGGGGAATTGCGGCAAAAGACAACAGCGATGAGGGCGTCACGGATCGTAACGGATTCTGCCGCTTGAGTGGCGATACAGAGGCGGGTGAGTCCTGTTGTATCGTCAGGGGAAATAATGGATTCTACGATTCCGGTTGGTACTCCATAGAGTATACGGAGCGGTCATTGTTGAAGCTTGGCCGTTGGCTTCCCGACGATGTTGTGATTACGGCACGCCTTGATCGCGTTATTACCCCAATTCCGCTTTATGTTAATGTTGCAAGAGGAGAATATCGAGAAAGAAGTCAGGCCTACTATGAACTGTCGATAAAGAAAGGAGATTTCTCCGTGACCAATGGCGTTCCAGTAGTCACGGACGAGAAGCTGTCGTATGACCTTGTAAAAGGTGTGTGGTTGCCACCGCATGGCGATGGTGAAGTTTGCGACATCCAGTTTGTGTTTAATGAGAATGTTCTGGGTTGGAAAGAGGACAGAGGGTATGACGGGACGTTTGTCATGAAATTGTATCGAACGACAGCCGCAATCGCCATGCCGGGGAAAGGAAACGGGATTGTTGAAATGCCATCACGCGACAATGCCGGCATCAGATTGCGAATTGCCCCTGAGGACGGATTCGGGAACACCTTGACTCGTTGGCGCGGGTGGTTTGGCGGTGGAGACGGGATGAAGACTGACAGCGACAAGAACCGCTGCTATGCATTCCGCATCAGAACGAAATACGACGAGAACGGCAACATCAAAAGCGCATACTATGGCAAGATATATAATGACTTTGACATCTCCAGTCTTGAAGGTGTTCGTTTCCTCTACTATCTCAACCCGACGCCGAACGACCGCAACCTCGAATGGGATAGGAAGACGAACCTCTGTCCCAATCCCGGCGACATCGGAAATCCGCAGCCATAATGAACAGGTAAAAATGGCATCTCGCGAGAACACATGAAGACCTTGCTCCTATCTGTCGCCGCCCTTGTGGGCGTGGCACCAGTTTTTGCCGATTCGTTCGTCCTGCCGCCGCAGGGCGAATCTCCGTATGCCGACACCGAGGTCTCGACCAACCTCGCCCTGCGCGCACTGGACGACGGGGTGGGGCGCAAGGTGTTCGACCTCACGCTGTCGCTGTCCGGGACGCCCACCAACAGCGTTCAGGTCGCGTTCGGACATGATGCAAACAGAAACGGCGTCCTCGACTTCTCCGAGACGGAGACCGTCTACGGCTGGCGGGCGGGACGCTGGTTCGTCGAGGACGTGCGGGGCTGGGCGCGTATCCTTTCAGCACCTGTCGGTGACGATGCCGTGCGCGAGCTGCGCGTCCTTGTCGAGACGGATTCCTGTTTCCGGGCAAGGCGCGTCTCGCTGACGTGCGGTGGCGCGCCCGCGTTCGGTGAACTCGCCGCATCGCGTCCGAGCTGGCTCTTCCGGCGCGGATGGGACATGGCGCGCGTGACGCGGCGCGGGACGGAACTTCCGTCCGAGTGGGTCGCCTGTGAACTTGCGACCCACGGGCTGGCCGTGTTTATCCGCTGAAAGAGGCGAATCATTTCCATCCTCTCACGCGCCTATCAGCTTCTCCGTGTCACGGGCGACTTGCGTCGCCGTGGATCGAGCGACATTGTTTGATATGATAATAAACTCATGTGATTATTGGCAATGTCAATCGGGCTTTTCTTGCGCTTCTTTTGATATAATACGCCCATTGTCAAAGCAAACAAAAGGAGAATCAACCATGAAGCGGTTATTATTTGGCGTGTTGGCCCTTGGCTCGTCGGTTAGC
>CAKURH010000058.1 GCA_934675625.1 uncultured Kiritimatiellota bacterium | reverse complement strand
TCTTGAACGGCAGCTCGTCCTCGATGCACACGGTTTCGCCGTTCCGGGTCTCGTAGGCCAGCCTATCGGAACCACGGAAAATGACCGACTCGCTCTTGTCTCGCTTCAATTTGCCAGCCTTGACCAAAGCCTTTCGTTCCTCGGCGATGCGCTCGACCAGCACGGATGCCGGTTCGTCATTCGGGTCTTGCGGGACGAGCTTGCCTTCGACGGCGTATTGGAGGATAGACTTTTTCAAGGTCGCGGGGAAAGTGGATTCAAATTCGGATAATTTCTTTTCTATCTCGGCATAATTTTCAACCTTCGAGGCCAGTCGCTCTATCAGCTCACAAATTCGCTGTTGCTCGGCAAGAGGGGGTATCGGTATTAACGTCGATACAATTTTCTCTTTTGAGATGTTCGGTTGAGCCCCGCCTTCACCCCGTTTTTTGAACTGTTCTCGTTGACTAAACAAGAACCAAAATAAGTATTCATTGTAAACGCCATCACCATACGGCTGGCAGGCACAACATGCTTGATTGGTGGTGGCTTCAATATCGAGAATGCCGAGTTTGCCAATCGTTGCCCCATACATTGCGATTAGGACACTGCCAATCGGGTTAATGCGAACAGCTGTTTCGCCAAGTGCCAGTTTAGTGATTGTGTTAGGAACGTGGAAAATATGGCCGTCATTTAGATCGCCCGTTAACAACCAAGGAATATCACCATTAAAGTATGCCTTGTTTCCCTTGTTTGGTGTCGCGCCGCTCCCCCATCGTCCGATACTCCCCAGCCTCGCCCACGCCCAGCCTTTTGGTAGTTCAAATGGGATTTCGTCCTCAATGCAGGTTTCGGAACCGTCGGCGAACTTTTCGTACGGCTTTCCGTCTGCTGCGATGTAGATCTCGGAAGGATTCTTCTCTTTCTTGATCTTGCCCGCCTTGACAAGTTTCCGCTTCTCGGCACGGATCTTCTCCAGCAGCACGGATGCCGGTTCGTCGTTCGGGTCTTGCGGGACGAGCTTGCCGCGTACGGAAAGGTCAAGAATACTGGCCTTCAGTTCCTTCGCCGTCACGTTAAGTTTCTCCTTTGGAACGATCCGAGATTAGGGGGCTCTTCACTTTCCCTTTCCCTACTTTACTAAGTGCTGCGAGACGCTTTCGCTTCTCAAAGGCTTTCTTGTCCTCAATGACGATCCGCCGCAGCGCATCCTTTGACGGCATGACGTCACTGTACTGCTTGACGAAAATGCGGTTCTGTTCGCTTTCTGGCAAGGTCAGTTCCACGACGGCATCATCAACCTTCTGCGAGCTCAGCAAAATGCCAATCGTCGGATTCTCCTCCGGCAGTTTCACATTGCGGTCGTAATGATGAACGTATGTCTGCATCTGCCCAAGGTCACGGTTTGTCACCTTTCCGAGTTTCAGATCCATCACGAAGAACGACCGCGTGAAGCGATTGTAGAACACGAGGTCGGGACGGAAGTGATTCACGCCAAGCGAGAAGCGAACCTGCCGTCCGACAAACGTGAAGCCCTTTCCCAGCTCAAGCATGAACTGCTGAAGATGCTCGATGATCTTGTCCTCAAGAAAGTTCTCGTCATATGTCATGTCATCGGGAAGGCCGAGGAACTCCAGCACATACGGATCCTTCATCGGCTCTTCGGCGGTTTCCGGCTTCGGTGCGGGGCGGCTCATCAATGCACGGACTTTCTTTTTGTCCTTAGCCACCTCCAGTCGTTCGAACAGGGACGAGGAAATTTGTCGATCCAAGTCTCGGAACGACCACCCGCCCTCCGTCGCTTCGCGTTCGTAAAAGGCACGTTCAACGGGATCCTTGATCCGCATCAGAAGAAGATAATGCGACCAGCTCAGAGTGAATTCATGCACCAATGCAACAGGCTTACGGCCTTCTTCTGGAACTTCACAAGCACCGCTTACGAATCTGCTTTCAGCGTTGGAGGGAATTTCCACAACGGTGTTGTGGATTTCTGAATACATCATGAAGAACGCCCTCATCTTGCGAAGGCTTTCGGCACTCCACCCTCGCCCGAACCTCGCCGTCAGTCTCGAAGACAGCTCAATCAGTATTTTCTCGCCGTACTCTGCCCGTTTCCTGCCTTTTTGCTCTTCTTCGACAATCTGGCGGCCAATCTCATAGTTGGTATACACTTGCGCAAGATTGACGGCTGTTCCGACTTTGCGCTTCGCCGTCTCGATCAGTGCGACCACCCGATCGGAAAGAGACGGCTGTTTGACGGCCCTTGTCATTTCTGGGCCTCCTTGATCATCCTCACGATGTCTGAGAGCACCGTGTCGATCTTGGCGTTCAGCTCGGAACGCTTGCGCTGGTAGTCCGCGATCAGCTCAAGCGGCGGCTTGATCTCCTCTTCCGTGTGCGGGAAGCCGCAGAGGTCGAGGTTGTACTTGCCGTCGCGGATCTCCATCGCGGAGAACGCGCGGGCCTTGTCGAAGCCATCGACCTGAATCGGACGACGGTTGTTCCACCACTCGACCGCCGCGTCGAAGTGCTTCAGCTCCATCGGCTTGGTCTTCGAGAAGTGCTTGATGCCCTCCGGCATGTCGAGCCGGTAGATCCACGTCGATTCCGTCGGCTCGGTGTTGTCGAAGAAGAGGATGTTCGTCGTGATGTCCGTGTAGGGCGCGAAGACGCTGTGCGGCAGGCGGATGATCGTGTGCAGGTTGAACTCGTTGAGGAGCTTCTGCTTGATTGCCGCCTTTACCCCCTCCGTTCCGAACATGAATCCGTCCGGCACGATGACGGCGGCACGCCCGCCTTTCTTCAGCCGGTACATGATGACGGACATGAACAGGTCGGCGGTCTCGCTGGAGCGGAGGTCGGCCGGGAAGTTCATCTTCACGCCGTCCTTCTCGCCGCCGCCGTACGGAGGATTCATCACGATGACGTCGAACTTGTCCTGTGCCTTGTAGGAGCGCACGTCGCGCTCGAGCGAATTGCCGTGGTAGATGCGCGGCGCATCGACGTCGTGGAGAAGCATGTTCGTCACGCACAGGAGGTACGGCAACGGCTTCTTCTCGATGCCGAAGACGGACTCGTTGAAGAGTCGACGGTCACGGACGCTCTTCACCTGAGGCTCCAGCACCTTCAAGGTCGAGGTCAGGAATCCGCCCGTACCACAGGCGAAGTCCGCGACATGCTCGCCCAGTTTCGGCGCGAGCATTTGGACGATGAAGTCCGTGTCGGCACGGGGCGTATAGAACTCGCCGGCCGATCCGGCGGACTGAAGTTCCTTCAGAATCGACTCGTAGATTTCGCCGAAGGCGTGGCGATCCTCGTATTCGTCGAAGTCGATTTCGTCGATGACATTGATGACCTGACGCAAAAGGACGCCATCCTTCATGTAGTTGTTGTTGTCCTCGAACACCGCCTTGACGATGGCCTTGTTCGTCGGCGTGGTCTCGTCGACTTCGAGATTCTGCAAGGTCGGGAAAAGCTCGCCGTTGACAAGGCGGAGAAGGGCATCGGCGGTCAGCGCGTTGCCGTCCTTCTTGTCCACGGCCCAGTTGCGCCAACGCAGCTTCTCCGGGATGATCGACCTGTAGTTCTTCTCGCGGAACTCCCAGACGGACTCCTTCGCGTCGTACACCTTCAGGAAGATGATCCACACCATCTGCTCGATGCGCTGCGCGTCGCCGCTCACGCCCGCGTCGTTGCGCATGATCTGCCGAATCCGTTTTACGATGCTGCCGAGTCCCATTTGTTCCTTTCACCGCCTACGCGGCCTTGTAAAGTTCGTCTTCAAGCTCCTTGATCGCCTTCAGGAGTCCGTCGCGGCCGCCGAATGCCTTGGCGATCTTCATTTCGGAACCGAACCGTTCGCGGAACGGATCGTTGGAGAACGTCACCATGTCGCCAATGTCCATGATGCCCGATTCGCCGTATTTCTCCAGAAGCGTCTCCAGAACCTCCCGCGCCACGCCCTGATACTTCGAGAGGTAGCCGCGTTTCTTGACGTGGTTGATGCGCTCGGCTTTCGTGAGCGGCTTCTGGTCGAAAGCCAGGTGGCAGATGAGGTCGAATTCGTCGTAGTCCGGCTTGCCGACCTTGTCCTTCAGGTTTGAGAGAAGAATGTTGTGTTCCTTCAGCGTCTCGGCGATGACGCTCTTCTGCGTTTCACGGTTCCACGCCGCCTTGAACACTTCAAGCGACGAATAGACGCCGCGAATGCCGTCCCGGTAGCTCTTGACGGACTCGACCGTCAGCTTGCCGTTCACGTCGTAGAACTTGACCACCTCATCCAGGACGTGCGCCTCCACGTCGGACACGACCGGCACATACGGCGGTGGGGGCGGAGGGACTGGCGGCAACGGCGGCTCGACCGGAGGTTCGGGCGGTTCCGGCGGATCAAGCGGGTCAACGGAATCGACCGACGGATCGGGAGGTGTCGGCGACTCGTCGATCACGACCACGGGATCTCCGTCGAAAGCGGGATCGGCGAAGAGCCGCGACACGTTGCGGAAGTCCATGATCGTGAAGTACCGCTTGTCGTCGTCCCAGAGGAGCCGCGTGCCACGACCGATGATCTGCTTGAATTCGGTCATCGACTGGATATTGGAATCAAGAACGATCAGCTTGCACGTCTTGCAGTCCACGCCTGTCGAGAGCAGCTTGGAGGTCGTGGCCACGACGGGGTACTTCTGCTCGACGTCGATGAAGTTGTCGAGCTGCTTCTTGCCGATGGGATCGTCCCCGGTGATGCGCATCACATATTTGACGTTGCCGATATCGCGATTGAGGTTGGCAAGATGCTGGCGCATCCGCTCGGCATGGTTGACACCCGTGCAGAAGACGATGGTCTTCGACATCCGGCCGTTTTCGCGCAGCCAGCGGGAGACGCGGCGGGCGACCATCTCGGTGCGTCCCTTGAGGATGATGTTCTTGTCGTAGTCGGGCGATCCGTACTCGCGGTCTTCGATCTCGTTGCCGTTGTCGTCCCTTTGCCCCTTCGCCGGGCGCCAGCCCATGACGTCCACGTCCAGCCCCACGCGGATCACCTTGTACGGGGCGAGGAATCCGTCCTCAATGCCCTGCTTGAGCGAATAGCTGTAGACAGGATCGCCGAAGTAGGAGATGTTCGACACCTCGCGGGTTTCCTTTGGCGTCGCCGTCATGCCAAGATGGACGGCGGAGTCGAAATAGGTGAGGATGTCCCGCCATGCGGAATCGGCCTTTGCGCTGCCCCGGTGGCATTCGTCGATCACGATGAGGTCGAAGAAGCTCTTTGAAATGTCCGTGTAGTACTTCTCGCCGTTCGGGCCGACGAGCTGCTGATAGAGCGAAAGGTAGATGTCGTAGGCGGTGTCGAGCTTGCGGTTCTCGATCTTCGTCATCACCCGCTCGAACGGACTGAAGTCCTGATAGCGGGTCTGATCGACGAGGATGTTGCGGTCGGCGAGAAAGAGGACCTTCATCTTCTTCCCTTCGCGCTGACGGGACTTCCAGAGTCGGTGGATGATCTGAAACGCCGTATACGTCTTGCCCGTCCCGGTCGCCATCACCAGGAGAATTCGCTTCTGTCCCTGTGCAATCGCGGACACGGTGCGGTTGATCGCGATGCGCTGGTAGTAGCGCGGCGACTTCTCTCCCTGCTTGAAGTAGTACGGCTCGGTGACGATTTTCTCCTGTTCCGGCGTCAAGCCCTCGGCGGACGTAAAACGCCGCCACAGCTCGTCGGGGGACGGCAGCTGATCCATCGGAATCTCGCGCTCCGCGCCCGTCTTGAGGTCGTGTTCGAGGAAGCCGCGTCCGTTCGTCGAATAGGCGAACGGGAGGTCAAGAATCTCCGCGTATTCAAGCGCCTGCTGCATCCCCGCACCGACACAGTGGGTTGCGTCCTTCGCCTCGACGATGGCGAGGGGAAGGTTGCGCTTGTAGTACAGGATGTAGTCCGCCCGCTTGCGCTTGCCGCGTGCGGTCTGGTGTCCGTTCACGATCACGCGGCCGTCGGTGAAGTCATGTTCGCGCCTGACTTGGGCATGATCGTCCCATCCCGCCCTGCGGAGCGCGGGATCGATGAACTGCGACCGAATGTCCGCCTCGGTCATCTCATGCATCTGCATCAGGTCTTCCATGTTGTCGCACCAATAGTCCAAGACTATCAGAAATGATGCACATTATACCAAAATGAAGGGAAGGGGAATCCTCGCCGAGGCGCAGGCGGTGTTCGGCAAGGGGGCGTGTTTGGCGAACCACGCCGTGCACGGCAAGAGTGGTTGTGAAATCGAATAGGTTTATTTGGTGAAACGAGGATGGCGTTCCCGGCGGCGGTTTGCTACAATGGCCCGCGTGATGGCGAAAAAGGCACAGACGTCGGTCGGCTTTCTCCTCGCGATGGCGGGGCTGGGCGGGCTTTTGTACGGAATCGACTTCGGCACGATCGCCGCGGCGATGCCGTACATCCGCGCGCTGGGGATGTTCTCGGACGGCGAGCTGAGCGTCGTCGTTGGGGCGGTGCTCTTCGGCGGCATCGTCTCGTCCCTGACGGCGGGCGTGCTGGCCGAGCGGTTCGGGCGCAAGCGGATGATCGTCGCGTCCGCCGCGCTCTTTCTCGTCGCGATTCCGGTCGTCTGCCTGTCGTCCGGCTCGTTCGCCGCGATGGTCGCCGGGCGCGTCCTCCAGGGCATGAGCGCGGGCTACATGTCCGTCGTGATGCCCATGTACCTTACGGAGACGCTGCCGCCGGCGATTCGCGGGCGCGGCACGGGCGTCTTCCAGTTCTGCCTCGGACTGGGGCTCGTCCTCGCGGCGACGGTCGGCTACGCCGTGGCGGCGACGTTCGGTGCGTCGCTGAAGGATCTCGCCTGGAAGGTCAACTTCTGGTGGACGATGCTGCCGGTCGCGGTGCTGTTCGCGGGGGCGTTGCGGCTGGAGGAAAGCCCGGTGTGGCGGACGCGGCGGGGACGCGAAGGACAAGAGCGTCGAGAGAGACAAGGGGAGTCTCGCGTCGCTCCTGTCGCTCTCGTCTCTCGTGACGACGGTGGTTCGCTTTTTCGCCGCCGCTACATTGTGCCGTTCCTGCTCGCCGTGCTTGTCCTGACGTTCAACAAGACGACGGGCATGAGCTCGATCACGAGCTATTCGGTCGTCATCTTCAACAAGGCGGGGTTCGCGGGCTCGCTCGGCAACGTCGGCGACTTCGCGATCAAGCTGACGAACCTGCTGATGACGGTCGTCGCCGCCGCGCTCGTCGACCGCAAGGGCCGCACGTTCCTCCTCAAGCTCGGCACGGCGGGCATGACGCTCGGCCTCGCGGCGATTGGCGGCGTCTTCCTCGCGATCGAGCGCTTCGGCGTCGCGGCGAACGCGGCGACGGGCGTCCTCTGCCTCGCGGCGTTCTTCCTGATGCAGGTCTTCTACGCGCTGGGGCCGGGCATCTGCGTGTGGCTCGTCCTTTCGGAGCTGATGCCGCAGCGCATCCGCGCCAACGGCATGGCGATTGCGCTCTTCATGAACCAGTTCGTCGCGTGGGGGCTCGCCTCGACGTTCCTGCCGTGGGTCAACCGCTGGGGCTGGTATTCGATGTTCTTCTTCTTCGCCGCGAACGGCGTCCTCTATTTCCTCACCGCGTGCTTCATCCCCGAGACGAAGGGCAAGTCGCTGGAGGAGCTGGAGACGCTGTTCGAGAAAAAGAACGAGTTGCTTTCGCTGTCCGGGCGCCGCCAGCGGAAAAGAGATTGACCACCACCACAAACAAACCTAAACCATGATTACCGAAACATCCATCAGCTACTACGGACTCAACTACGTCGAACACGCGGAAGCGGACTTCAGGGAGATGAAGGCGCACGGCGTCACGCAGGTCATCCTCGCCGTGACGGAGTTCGACTTCGACTTCTGGCGTCCGAACATCCCGGCCATCGTCGACAAGGCGCATGAGCTGGGACTCAAGGTCCTCATCGACCCGTGGGGCAACGGCAAGTACTTCGGCGGCGAGCAGGTCTCGAAGTTCCTTCAGGACAACGTCGAGAACCGCCAGGTCTCGGCCCTCACGGGCGAGAAGCTGCCCTACGCCTGCTTCAACACGAACAGCTACCGCGACTACTTCAAGAACTTCTGCGTGACGCTGGCGCGCGAGGCGAAGCCGGACGGCTTCTTCTGGGACGAGCCGCACTACGCCTTCCCGAAGGGCATCGCGTCCATCACGGGCGGCGTCGCCGACGACTGGACGTGTTCCTGCCCCGTCTGCCGCAAGCGCTTCGAGGACTACTACGGCTACCCGATGCCGCGCTACATGACGAACGACGTGAAGCTGTTCCGCTGGCGCGAGGCGCTTGTCGTCCTCTCCGACACCTCAAAGGCCTTGAAGGAGATTGACCCGAAGCTCGAGATCACGTGCTGCGTGCACGCGACGCAGAACGGCTACTACGTGAGCGAGTACCGTGGCTACGACAACTGGGACATGGTCGGGGCCTGCCCCTACTTCGACGTCTTCTCGACGACGATCATCAACTGGGCGCTGCCCGAGGACTTCTACCGCGACATCACCGCGCGCACGGTCGTGATCGCGAAGAAGTACGGCAAGAAGTCCGAGCGCTGGCTCATGGGCTACTACAAGCAGCCCAAGGACTGGAAGCAGGTCGACAAGTGGGTGGACATCGCGGCGGAGATGGGCGTCGACCGCCTGGCGGCCTGGACGTACCGCGGCGGCTACGGCACGGTCGTCGGCGCGCCGGACGCGCTCAAGCTCTGGGACACGATCGGCGAGAACTACAAGAGGGTTTTGGGCGTTAAGGCCTAACGTCTGAAACGCATTTGCGATTTCTCGGTTTACGATTGAATTTAGACCCCTAAAACCTCTAACCTAAAACTATGATCAACGATTACGGATACATCGAAAAGGCGATTGCCAACATCATGGAAGTCGCCGAGAAGCAGGAAGCGAACATCGACGCGGCGGGCAAGCTGATGGCGGACGCCATCGCGGCCGACCGGCTCATCTACGTCTACGCGGGCGGCGGGCACACGACGCTCGCGATGGGCGAGATGTTCTTCCGCGCGGGCGGCCTCGCGAACATCAACCCGATGATGGAGACGGCGCTCTCCGTCTTCAACCAGGCGCTCAAGTACCTTGAGCTCGAGCGCACCGTCAACTTCGGCGCGTCGATTGTCAAGTACTACAATCCGCAGAAGGACGACGTCGTCATCTTCTTCCACAACATCGGCATCAATCCCGCGACGATCGACGCGGCGGAGGAGTGCCGGAAGCGCGGCATGAAGATCATCGCCGTCGCCAGCTCCTACTGGCAGAAGGAGATGCCGAAGGACCACTTCATCCGCCACCCGAACGGCAAGAACCTCTTCGACTACGCGGACGTCTGCATCGACGACTACAACCCCGTCGGCGACGCGGTCGTGAACATGCCGGGGATGACGACGCCGATCGGGCCGGTCTCGAACGTCGTGGACTTCACGATCGCCCATCTGCTGGAGATCTCGTGCTGCCGCCAGTGCGTTGCGCGCGGACTTGTGCCGCTGGTCTGGAACTCGGCGAACGCGCCGGGCGGCGACGAGAAGAACGCGGCCTACCTCGCGAAATACAAGCCGCTGGTGAAGTGTTTGTGAGAAATGAACTCCGATCCGTGGGGCTTTCGCTACCGCTTCGCAGAATGGACTGCCGAAGGCATGTCAATTCTGCACAAACGGACTAAAGGGCGATTGTCAGAAAGGCGTCTTCTGCGAAGTCGGCGTCAGCCTGCGGAGCGGTAGCGAGAGCCACAATCATCGGAGTTTACCAATGCTTGAAGGATAAGGGTCAATGAGAGTATTAGTTGCAATTGCTTTAGCTTCAATGTCATTGCCGGGTTTCTCTGGGAATGCGGCGAATCCGGACGCGATCGAACTGGAGCCGATGCCGCGTCCGCTCGAACTCGTTTCCGACATGGACGCACCCGTGCCGTTCGACGAAAAGACGACGGTCACGGTCGAGTGCCCCGACGCGGCGGCCGCGAAATGGCTCGACGACCATTTTGCGGCTTGGTACGGGGCGTTTGCACCAAAGGCGGTGGCCGGCGCGGTGCATCTCGCGCTTCGCGCGGGCGACGAGGCGTATGCCGTCCGGGCGGACGCGACGGGCGTGAAGATCGCCGCGCGGACGCTTGCGGGTGTGCGGTGGGCGGCGTATTCGCTCCGCCAGCTGGCGATTGCGAAGCGCGGCACGTTCAAGACGGCGGGACATCTCCTGCCGTCGCTGACAATCTCCGACGCGCCGCATCTCGCCTTCCGGGGCCTGCACCTCTGCTGGTTCCCGGAAGTGCGCACGGAGCAGATCGAGCGTGCGATTCGCCTGGCGGCGCTCCTGAAGTTCAACTACGTCGTCGTCGAGCCGTGGGGCATGTTCAAGAGCGAGCGGCATCCCTGGTGGAGCTGGCCGGGGGCGAAGATGACGAAGCCGGAAGTGCGCCGTCTGGTCGCGCTCGGCAAGGATCTCGGCATCACGCTCATCCCGCAGATCGCCGCCTATGGACATGCCGGCGCGGCGCGCTCCTGCTCGTCGAAGCATTCCGTCCTTGACCTGCAGCCGGAGTACGAGCCGCTCTACGAGCCGGGGGGCTGGAACTGGTGCCTGACGAATCCCGAGACGCAGAAGGTGCTGCGCGAGCTGATCGTCGAGCTGCTGGAGACGTTCGGACACCCGCCGTACCTCCACCTCGGCTGCGACGAGGCCCAGCCGCCGACGTGCCCCGACTGCCGGAAGCGTCCGTACGGCGAACTCGTCTGCGAACACATTTCGGGGCTGGTGGCCTTCGCGAAGGCGCGCGGCGCGCGGGCGATGATCTGGCATGACATGCTGCTCGACGGCGCGGACCCGCGTTGGAAGGGGTTCATCGCGAGCGGCTCGACGCTGACGGCAAAGTTGGCGGACACCCTGCCGCGCGACGTCATCGTCTGCGACTGGCAGTACTCCTACGGAAAAGAGAAGGAGAGCCGAACGGATTGGCCGACGATGAAGCACTTTCACGACAAGGGGTTTCCCGTCGTCGGGTGTCCGTGGCTCAACTTCAACGCGATGAAGCCGATGGCGGAATATATCGCAAAAATTGGCGGCTTCGGCTTTCTGGAGACGACGTGGACCAGTCTGCACGGCTGGGACTGGCCGAAGATCTACCGGTTTGCCTCGGCGGCGGCGTGGGGCTCAAAAACGCCCTCGCAGGGGCGCTACGGCACGACGCCGCAGAGCGATGTCATGTTCGATCGCGCGTTGCGTATGGTCGGCCATGACATGAAGGTGTCGGACTACCGTGACACGGGAACTGTCAACGAACAGATACCGCCGAATTGGTGGTGCAACTGAAAGGTTCATGCAAAACAAGGAGAGACAACAAATGAAGAAGACAACTGTTTTTCAGGCGATGGCCTTGGGCGTCGCCGTCTTGGGCGTGTCCGCCGCCATTGCGGACACGGCGACATGGACGGGTGGTGCAGGCGACAATGATTTCTGCAACCCTGAGAACTGGGAGACGAAGCAAGTCCCCGGCTCGGGCGATGTCGCCGTCTTCAACACGAGCGTGGAGCTGAAGAGTTCGCAGACGATGGGGTTCCCGGACTGTGGCACAGATGGGCTGGCCGTCTCGGTCGCTGCCGGGCAGACCGTTTATTTCAACCGCCGCATCATGGGCAGCGGGCCGTTCATCAAGCGAGGGCCGGGCGAACTTCAATTCCGTGCACGGAACTACGAACATACGGGAGGCCTGAAAGTCGAAGACGGCGTCTTTGTCCTGAACCTCGACGGTTCGGATGGCATCGGCGCAAGCTTGCAGGGCAAGTCGTCCGAAGTGTTCGGTC
The DNA here is from genome assembly GCA_934675625.1 of uncultured Kiritimatiellota bacterium. Taxonomy (GTDB): domain Bacteria; phylum Verrucomicrobiota; class Kiritimatiellia; order RFP12; family UBA1067; genus UBA1067. Next base: position 11,347 of record CAKURH010000058.1, on the reverse strand, counting down.
CGGGGGAGATCGTCGTCACGGGGACAGGTGTCTTTCGTGCGAACGCCTATAGCAACCAGACGGTCGTCGACAGTCCGATTCGCGTGACGAACCATACGGGCGAATCGGCCTTGCAATCGCGAAGCAGGGGGCTTGCGATTTGGAACGCAAAGATCCAGGCCGAGTGCGACTTTACGTTTCTGCTTTGGACAGGCGACCTGAAGGTCGGAGGCGAGCTGACGGGGCAGGGCCATACCGTGACTTTCGGGGCTGGGCCCTATGCGAGCTATGGTTGGGGTCAGAAGTTTGTATTCCCGATCAAGGTCGTTGACGCGAATGTTCACCTGAACTTCGGCGGCGGTGCAGACATCTACCTTCAGGGGGCTTCGCTGAACCCGAAGAGCCTCCTGACGGTCGGGCCCAAAAAATGCCGCGCTGTGATGGACGCATCCGCCGTCTGGGGCGGACGCATGTTCGTGGATGCGCAGTACAATGAGACATCGGCTGTCATCATGACGGCGGCGGGCAACGTCATCCCGACGACAATCGTCGAAGTTCGAGACGGCGGTGTTTTCCATAGCAGAACCAATGCGGGCTTCACCCTGCGGTCATTCACGCACAATGGCACGGTCGAGACTTCTGGAACGTGGGACAAGACGATTGCCGACTCGTCGATCACGGGTGACTCGACGCTGACGATTGACGATTCCTGCACGGTTTGGATCGGGGACGCGGCGGGCGCGTGGTCTGAAAAGGACAACTGGGACTTCGGCGTGCCGCGAACGGGCGGAACGGCCGTCATTGCGGAGAACGTGACGTTTGAAAGCGAGACCGTGGACATTGGCGGAAACGGCTTGACGGTCGATTGTCGGGGCGATGTGGAGGGCTCGTTGATTTTGGCGGGCTCAGGCCGCTTCGTCAAGACAGGCGCGGGAAAATGGACGACGGGCGGCAAATATCAGCTGACGGGCGGCGTGCGCATTGCGGCGGGACAGGTCTACGAGACAATGAGCGGCACTGGATTCAACGGGATGGCGGATGCGCTTGGCACGGGCACGATTGAGATCACGGGAAGCGGCTCTCTTCTGCTTTCCTGCTACGAATCGACGAACACGCAGGCGATTGTCGTGCGCGATCACGATGGAAGCGTCGCGCCCATTCAGGCGAGCGGGTCTCTCGTCAACCTCGGCACGATTACGGGAGACGCGGACTTCACGATTCGCGGCGATTGGGGGAAGCCGCGCTTCCTTGGAAAGATTGCGACGGCTCCGGGCAAGACGGTTACCTTTACCGTGCCGAACTGGAACAGCGATGGCTACAAGGATGACACCGAGTTCGCGGACGTGGACGCCAATTTGAAGATTGTCTCGGAGAACGGCAAGCCCATTCGCCTGACGGGCGCAACTGTGCGTCCGGCCAACGCGTTGACAGTCGAGAACGGCAAGATGCTCGTTCCCGTGAGTCAGCGCTGGGGAGACCTGACGTTGGCAAAGGGCTCGTCCGTCGAGGTGGATGCTTCGGTTGTCTTGCGCTGCGAAAGCCTGACGGTTGATCAGGAGGTCAAGGCATTCGGCAACTATCGCAGGGCCAAGTTGCCGGGTTACTTGTCGGGGTTGGGGCGAATTCTGGTCGGCAATCCCCTCGGCGTGCTCTTTTGCATCCGTTAGTCTACAGAAAGGTCTACACAAAAGATGAACATCAGGAAAATGAACAAGGCTCTCGACTTCCTGCGCGACAAGTACGGCGCGGCGAAGGGCGAGATCACGATTACGGACGGACATTGCTATGTCATATCCCCCGAGGGCAAAGCCCGAGCCGCGAAGCGGTCGCTAGAGGGGTGCGCGACGCCGCTTTTGCCGGGGCGCATGGAGCGCAAGATCGTCGAGCTCAAGAAGATGACGGAGAACGGCACGCTCGAGGGCGTCTCGACGCTCCGCTTCGCCGCGTTCGCGCCGAAGGGCACGGACTGGAAGGCGATGCTCGCGAAGGAGCTGGACCTCGCCGCCTACCTCGGCGCGGCGGACGTCGTGCGCGTGATGGCCGTCGCCAACGGCGCGGCGATCAACGTCCTCGCCAAGCTCGCGAACGACGTGAACGTCTCCGTCGAGATCGGCGCGAACCTGCCGAAGGCGGAACTCGGCTACGACCGCCACGAGATCATCGCCAGGCGCGGCGTCGCCTGCGACCAGACGGTGGACACCCACACGCCGCACGCCTCGATCCGCTGCTGGGACGCGAAGGACTACGTCGAGTACACGGACGTCGACACGGAACTCTTCGGCCTCGGCTACGAGGAGGTGTGGAACGTCCGCGCGGCGTTCGCGCTCCTCCAGAAGCGCGCCGACGCGAAGGTCTGGAAGGCCGCGTGGGCCAAGGCGACGAAGGCCGCCGAACTCGCGTTCGCGGCGGACAAGGCAAAGGCCGCGAAGACCATTGCCCTCAAGAAAGGCATCGACACCAACGTCTCCATCAAGGTCGCCGAGGTTCGCTGACGTCTCTCCATTTCTAAACTTTTACACGGCTAATCATCATGAAACCAGTCAAGATCGCCATGATGGGCATGACCCACGGCCATACCCGCAAGTACTACCAGACGCTTCTCGACAACAAGAAGCTCGACTGGGTCGCGAGCTGCGCGCAGGACGCGGACGCGAAGAAGACCTACGAGCTCTACAAGACGGGCGTTCCCTGCTACCTCGACCCCGAGGAGATGTACAGGGCCCATCCCGACATCGAGGCCGTCGTCATCGCGTCCGCGAACGACCAGCACTTCGCGCAGATGAAGTGGTGCGCCGAGAAGGGCATCCACATCCTCTCGATGAAGATCCCGACCTTCGACATGAATGAATACGACGAGATGGTCGCCATGTGCGACAAGGCGGGCGTCGTCTGCCAGGTCGAGTTGGAGATGCACTACAACGCCGTCGTCCGGCGTCTGAAGAAGCTCGTCAAGGATGGCGCGATCGGCAAGATCAAGGCCGTGCAGGCGACGAACATCACGCTCTCGCCGGTGTGGGCGTTCCCGTGGCAGGGCGATCCGCAGGCGAGCTTCGGCTCGGTCGTGCCGCTCAAGAAGGGCGACCCGCGCTTCCGCGGCGGCGCCTTGTGCGACCATCCGCACGTCTTCGACCTCGTCCGCCACCTGACGGGTTCGGACTTCGACTACATCTACGCCGAAGTCGCGCCGAACCTGCGCGACGGCCTGAAGGTCGAGGACATGCTGATGGCCGTCGGCAAGATGAAGGACGGCACGGCGTTCCTCTTCGACCCGTCATGGTCGCGCCTGGAGGAGAAGATCAAGGTGCCGGGGCCGGGCTGGGAGCGCTTCCCGAAGCGCATGGAGGTGAACCTCACGATCACGGGCGAGAAGGGGATGCTCTCATGCGACTGCTTCGGCCCGAACGTCTACCACAACGGCGCGCCGAACGACCGCTACACGGTGCAGTACACGTACTTCGACGAGTGGATCGGCCTCATCGACGAGTTCGTCGCCTGCATCCGCGCGCGCAAGACGCCGCTCATCAACCTGAAGTGGCACCGCCAGACGATCGAGGCCATGCTCGGCTGCTACGAATCGATCCAGTCCGGCAAGATCGCGAAGGTCGCATAGATTTCGCGTCCCGGGGGCATTGACGGGGCGTAGGCGTTTTTGGTATACTACACGCCAATTCGTCCGATGGGGATATAGCTCAGTTGGTAGAGCGTCTCAATGGCATTGAGAAGGTCAGGGGTTCGACTCCCCTTATCTCCACCAAAGGAAAAGACCGCAGGTTGGCGGTCTTTTTTCGTTTCGGACGCGCGGGCGTCAGGCGTCGGGGGTCAGCGGCGGCGTCGGGTTCGCGCGCCATGCGCGCATGGACGTGCCGTAGCGCTTGAGGAACGCCGTGCGCAGGGCGTTGTTCGTGCGCCAGCCGCAGATCGTGGCGAGCGAATTCAGCCGCTGGGACTTGCTGCGGAGCATCAGCTCGACGCGCTCGAAGCGGACGCGCAGGATCTCCTCCATGATGGAATGGCCGGTCGCCTTCTTGAAGTCGAGCTCCGCCAGGCGGCGCGAGCCCGGCATCAGGCGGACGACCTCCAGGGCCGTAATGCCCGAACAGGCCTTTTCGCGGATGGCCGCGAGGACCTTGCTGATGCGTGGCGGCGTGCCGAGGCCCGCCGGGGTGGACGCGCGGCGGATCAGCCCCAGCGCCGAGTAGGCCTCGTGCACGGGCGGCTCTTCGGGATGGTCGATGCGCGCCGCCAGAATTTCCGAGGCGCGGTAGCCGGCCTGCTCGAAGTCGAGAAGGACGCTCGACAGAGGGGGTGCCGTGTTCTCGCAGAGCGACGAGTCGTTGTCCGTGCCGATGACCGCGAGGTTCTTCGGCACGCTGATGCGCAGCTTGACGGCGAGATCCAGCACCTCCCCGGCGACGTAGTCGTTCTCGGCGAAGACGCCGCAGGGCTTGGGGATCGTCCGCAGCCACTCGCGCAGGGCCGCGCCGCGCGCGCGCGGCGTCTCGAACGACTCGGTACGCCCGAAGACGCGGCAGGGGTAGCCGTTCGTCCAGAGCGTCCGCCGGAACTCGGCCTCGCGGTCGCGGCTCCAGAAGTGGTTGCCGCCGGAGGCGACGAAGCCGAAGGACGCGAGACCCGCCGTCAGCAGCTCCTGCGCGGCGCAGCGACCGGGCCCCTTGTTCGAGGGGTTCACGAACGAGGCGTTGCGCGGCAGGGTGCGGGGATCGCGGCCGAGGAAGACGACCGGCAGCCGCCCGAACGCCGCCGGGTCGAAGTAGTCCGCCGCCTCGCCGGAGCACTCCACGAGGCAGCCGAGGGGCTTCCAGAAGTCGATCAGCGTCGGGATGGACGGCGGGCGCGGCGTCGGCTCGATGACCTGCACGCGCCACTTGCGGATGCGCGCGAAGCGGTAGGCGCCGGCAAGCTCCTTCTGCCAGGCCTGCCGTCGCGACGTGTGGAAAAACAGGATGGGCTTTTTCATGTCGGCGCATAGTATACCATAATTTTGTTCGTTTTGTTGGCGTAAAATTTTTACGAATTATTGGTTCTTTTGTCCAAAAAATATGGTATAATGTGCGCTGTCTCAAAAAACAAGGAGGGACAACAACCATGATGGACAAGAAAGAACTGCAGCAATATATCGACAAGTACAGGAAATACCTGCTCGAATCGGTCGAGTGGTGGCAGAAGTATGCGCCGGACACGAAGCACGGCGGCTTCTACAACTACCTCGGCCGCGACGGCAAGGTGCTCTTCACCGACAAGAACGTCCGCCAGCAGGGCCGCGACGTCCTGCTCTTCGCGCGCGCCTACAACGAGATCGAGCCGCGCCAGGACTGGCTCGACCTCGCGCGCCAGGGCATCAAGTTCATTGAGGACTTCTGCTTCGACGACCGGGACGGGCGCACCTACTACGAGGTGACGGAGGACGGCCGCCCCGTGCGCAAGCGCCGCTACGTCGTCACCGAGCACTACACGGTGATGGCCTACATCGAGCTCTACAAGGCGACGAAGGACCCGGCCTGGAAGGCAAAGGCCGAGAAGCTCTACAAGACGATCATGATGTACTACTACAACCCCGAACTGCTGCCGCCGAAGTTCTATCCGGCGCGCAAGGTGCGGGCGCACAACATCCCGATGATCATCTCCTGCACGTCGATCATGATGCGCGAGCTCGGCGGCGACACCTCGCTCTACGACCGGACGATCGCGACGTGCTTCAAGGAGGTCTACTCGACGTTCATGGACTACGACAAGAAGGCCCTGCGCGAGATCGTGAACGCCGACGGCACGCCGTGCGAGACGCCGGAGGGCCGCACGATCAACCCCGGCCACTCGATCGAGACGAGCTGGTTCACGCTGGAGGAGGCGAAGCACCAGAAGGACGACAAGCTCCTCAAGAACGGCCTGCAGGTGCTCGACTGGGCGCTGGACTGGGGCTGGGACACCGTGCAGGGCGACGGCGGGATCATCTACTTCCGCAACGTCGACGAGGCCGAGGGCCACGAGCCCGACCAGTACGAGCACGAGCTCAAGCTCTGGTGGCCGCAGAACGAGGCGATCTACGCGACGTTCCTCGCCTGGACGCTCACGAAGGACGAGAAGTACCTCGCCTGGTTCCGGAAGATCGAGACGTGGTTCTTCGACCACTTCCCCGACAGGGAGTACGGCGAGATCATCAAGTACCTCCGCCGCGACGGCACGCCGTCCTGCACGATGAAGGGCACCCGCTGGGCCGGCGCGTTCCACTATCCGCGCATGCTCTTCAACCTCATCCGTCTTATGCAGGAGGAGCTCGCGAAATGAGCTATGCGGAGCGGATGGCGCGCCTGACGGCGCGGAAGGTCGCCCAGACGGCCGAAAAGCAGGCGAAGCTCGGCGCGCGGGACGAGGACGACTACGGCCTCGTCCTGCCGCCCGAGACCTTCAGGGCTGACCTGCCCGTGCGTGACGCGACCGGGCAGTTCTCCGGCCCGCGCGCGTGGGCGGCGAACTTTCGCTGGCTGATGGAACACCATCCGCTCTACATCGACCCCGACGACGCGATTGCCGGGCGCTGGATGTTCATGCTCTCGCGCATGCGTCTCGGCTACCAGCTCTCGCGCTCGAACTTCGCGTTCGACTACTCGTTCCTCGAGCCGCTTCAGAAGAAGTACGACATCACGACTGGCATCGGCAAGGACGCGCACTTCGCGCCCGACTACGGGATCGGCCTCGCGCTCGGCTGGGGCGGACTGCTCGCGAAGGTGCGCGCGGCGCAGCGGTCGTTCGCCGCCGATCCCGTCGCCGCCGAGCTGCTGGAGGCGGAGGAGTCGGCGATTCTCGGCGTGCAGACGTGGATTCGCCGCCTCGCCGAGGCGGCCGCCGATCGGTCGATGACCGAGGCGGACGCCGAACGCCGCGCGAACCTCGTCGCGATGGCGCGCACGTGCTTCGCGATCGTCGACGCGCCGCCGAAGACGTTCCGCGAGGCCGTGCAGTGGATTGCGGTCTTCAACATGGCCTCGCGCACCTACAACCGCGACGGCGCGGGCGGGCAGCTCGACGAGCTGCTGCGCCCCTACTACGCGCGCGACACGGCCGCCGGTATCCTGACCGACGATGCGGCCGAATTCGACTGCTTCTGCCTGCTGCTCAACGACCCCCACTACTACCAGCTCGGCGGGCCGGCGGCGGACGGCTCCGACCAGACGAGCCGCATGAGCTTCATCATCCTCGAAGCCGCCGCGAAGCTGAAGTCGAGCTGCAACCTGACGATCCGCGTGTGGGACGGCATGGATCGCCGCCTCTACCGGCGCGGCGTCGAGATCCTGCTCCAGAACCGCCTTGGCTACCCGCGCTTCTCCGGCGACAAGGCCCTTGTTGCGGGCTTCATGAAGAACGGCTACTCCGCCGAACTGGCCCGCCGCCGCATTGCCGTCGGCTGCAACTGGATGTCGCTCCCCGGCCTCGAATACACGCTGAACGACGTCGTCAAGATCAACATCGCCAAGGTCTTCGAGGTCGCGTTCGCCGAGTCGGATTCCCTCGACGAGCTGGAGGCGAACTACCGCAAGCATTTCAAGGCCGCCGTCGACGTGACGGCGCAGGGCATCGACTTCCACCTCGACCATCAGTACCTGAACGAGCCGGAACTGCTCCTCAACCTGCTGTCGCACGGCCCGATCGAGAAGGGCAAGGACGTGAGCCACGGCGGCGCGACCTACTACAACATGGCCATTGACGGCGCGGGCCTCGCGGTCGTCGCGGACAGCTTCGGCGCGCTCGAACAACGCGTCGAACAGGAGAAGGCCGTCACGTTCGCCGACGTCAAGGCCGCCGTCGCGGCGAACTTCGCGGGCGAGGACGGCGAGCGGATTCGCCAGCTGCTCGACGCCTCCGGCCGCTACGGACACGGCGGCACGGCGGCTGACCGCTGGGCGGTGCGCCTGACGGAGATCCTGGACGCGGAAATCGCCGGGCACACGACGCCGCACGGCTTCAAGCTGATCCCCGGCTGGTTCACGTGGGCGGACACGATCCGCTTCGGCAAGGCCGTCGGCGCGACGCCGAACGGCCGCAAGGCGGGCGAGCCGATCTCGCACGGGGCGAATCCGCTGCCCGGCTTCCGCAAGGACGGCGCGCTCACCGCGATGGCGCGCGCCGTCGCCTCGGTGCAGCCCGGTTACGGCAACACCGCGCCGTGGCAGCTGGAGGTCGATCTCGGCCTCGCGGACGATCCGGGCGCCGTCGACAAGCTCATGGCGCTGCTGGACGGCCATTTCGCGCTCGGCGGCACGCTCGTCAACATCAACGTCGTGGACGCCGAGAAGATTCGCGCGGCCCACAAGGACCCGTCGAAGTATCCCGACCTCGTCGTGCGCGTGACGGGCTTCACCGCCTACTTCAACTCGCTTTCGCCCGCGTTCCGCGAACTCGTGGTGAAGCGCCTCGTCAAGGAGACCATCTGACCATGCTTCTGAACGGACTCGACTGGACAGTCATCGCCGCGTTTTTTGCGGCACTTGCGCTCATCCCGACCGTCGCCGCGCGGCGCGCGAAAAAGACGGCGAACGACTTCTTCACCTCGGGGAAGTCCATGCCGTGGTGGCTCATCGGCTTCTCGATGGTCGCCGCGACGACGGCGACGGACAGCGCGAACTTCTTCACCGAGGTCATCCGCCGTGACGGCATGAGCGGCAACTGGATCATGTGGGCGTTCATCCTGACGGGCCTCCTCACGGTCTTCGTCTACGCGAAGCTGTGGGTCAAGTCGGGCGTGACGACGGACATCGAGTTCTACGAGCTGCGCTACTCCGGGAAGCCCGCCGCGTTCCTGCGCGCGTTCCGCACGCTCTACCTCGGCGTCGTCTTCAACGTGCTCGTCCTCGGCAACGTCATTCTCGCGGCCGTCAAGATCGGCGTCGTCCTCTTCGGCATCGAGCCGTCGACGATCTACTGGGTCACGGTCGTCGCGTCAGTCGTCTACACGTTCTTCGGCGGCATCCGCGGCGTCATCTGGACGGACTTCTTCCTCTTTCTCGTCATCATGGCGGGGGCGGTCGCGGCGATGGTCTACGGGCTCCGGCTGCCTGAGGTCGGCGGCCTCGCGGGCATCGTCGCGCATCCCGAGACGGCGAAGCGGCTGTCGCTCCTGCCGGACTTCTCGTCGTGGGACGCGCTCCTCGTGATGTTCGTCCTGCCGCTCGCCGTGCAGTGGTGGAACGTCTGGAAGGCGGGCAGCGAGCCGGGCGGCGGCGGCTACATCGTCCAGCGCATGCTGACGGCGAAGTCGGAGACGCACGCCCTCGGCGGCACGCTCTTCTTCAACGTCCTCAACTGGGTGATCCGCCCGTGGCCGTGGTACATCGTCGGTCTCTGCTCGGTGCTCGTCTACCCGGACCTCGCGTCAATCCAGGCGGCGTTCCCGAAGGTCGATCCGTCGCTCATCCACGGCGACATGGCGTACCCGGCGATGCTGACGAAGGTGCCGAACGGCTGGCTCGGCCTCGTCGCGGCGTCGATGATGGGCGCGCTCTTCTCGACGGTCGCGGCGCACCTCAACCTCGGCAGCGCCTACGTGGTGAACGACTTCTGGAAGCGCTTCGTGCGTCCGGCGGCGGGCGACCGCGAGCTCATCTGGGTCGGACGCGCCGCGATGCTCGCGCTGCTGCTCCTCGGCTGTGCGCTTGCGCCGCACCTGAAGAGCGCGAAGGCGGCCTTCGACCTCATGCTCCTCATCGGCGCGGGCTCGGGCGCGATTTTCCTCCTGCGCTGGTTCTGGATGCGCATCAACGCCTGGACGGAGCTGACGGGCATGTTCGTCTCGTTTGTCGTCGCGCTCGTCTTGCAGCTCGGCTTCCCGGAGCTTGTGTCGTGGCAGAAGATGCTGATCACGATTGGCGTCACGTCCGCAAGCTGGCTCGCCGTCACGTTCCTGACGAAGCCGACGGACGCGGCGACGGCGGCGCGGTTCAAGGCGGCGGTGCGTGCGGACGGACGCGACGTCGGCAAGGGCCTCGTCCTGATGGCCGTCTCGTCGTTCGCGCTCTTCGATCTCATGTACATGGTCGGCGCGTGGATCTACGGCTGGTATGCGAAGGCGGCGGTTGCGACGGCGCTCGCGCTGGTGGCGTCCGTCTTCGTCGCACGGGGCATCCGGAGGCTCCGCGACTGACATGGCGGGCATCGTCTTCGACATCAAGCGCGGCAGCGTGAAGGACGGCCCAGGGCTCCGCACGAGCGTCTTCCTGAAGGGATGTCCGCTCCGCTGCGTCTGGTGCCACAATCCCGAATCGCAGGCCGCCGCGCCGCAGTGGGCCGTGACGACGGGCGAGGTCTGCGGACGCGAGATGTCCGTCGACGCGGTGATGGCCGACGTCCTCGCCGACCGGCCGTTCTACGGGACGGAAGGCGGCGTGACGCTCACGGGCGGCGAGCCGACGGCACAGCCGGACTTCGCCGTGTCGCTGGCGGCGGCGGCACGCGCGGCGGGTGTGCACGTCGCGCTCGACACGTGCGGCGCGGCGCCGTGGACGACGTTCGCGCGGCTGCTGCCGCACGTCGATCTCTTCCTCTATGACCTCAAATGCATGGACGAGGCGCGGCACCGCGCCCTGACGGGCTCCGGGAACGCGCGGATCCTCGCGAACCTCCGCCGCCTCGACGCGGCGGGCGCGCGGTTTTGGATTCGCTGTCCGCTCGTGCCGGGGCTCAACGATTCGGACGTCGATCTCGCCGCGTTGCGAGATTTCATCGCGACGCTGCACGGCGTGGAGAAGGTGGAGATTTGTCCCTATCACGCGCTGGGGCTGGAGAAGTACGCGAAATTCGGCATCCCCGTGCGTCTCGACCGCACGGCCGAACCCACCGCCGCCGACCGCGCCCGTTGGCGCGCGGCGCTGTCGGTCTGATTCGCTTTCCGCGCGTCCGTTGGCGCATTTTGGCCCGTCGGCCCGACAGTCGGCGCGTCGGAGCGGGAAGCTGCTCGCTCGGTCTCGTCGTTCGGGTTTGCGCTTCTCGCCGAAGACAACCGGCCGGCTTCAGCCTGCCATGCCTCGGCGAAACCTCGGGCTGCGGGCGTAACCTCTCCGACGCCAGCAAACCCTCGCTCCTCACTCGCGCCACTTCCCGCCCCTCCGCGCGTGACTGATTCAGCGGAGCTTGTCGCGCAGAGTCGCAGAGGTCGCAGAGATTTCTCATGCTTGGAATCGCAGATTCTCGCGGAGCGGCGGCGCAAGCCGCCTGTGGCCCGGAGGAGCCGACAGTCGCGCGAGCTGGCGGGCCGACGGGCTGATTTCGGCTGAAAAAAAAGTGGGTCGCCGGACAGACTAAATGCAACTATGGGCAGGTTAAATGCACAGTAGCTCTGCGGTGTGCATTTAGTCTGCCA
>CAKURH010000057.1 GCA_934675625.1 uncultured Kiritimatiellota bacterium | reverse complement strand
AGGGCTGACGTCTGTGCCCGTCAGCCGTTTCAAAGAGCCATCCGACCTTGCGGTCGCCATCGGGCAAGGCACATCCCGCCCAACGAAATCAGCGCGAATTATACCACAGTTGGCGTCCGTCGCGCAATCGGCCTTCGTGGTCGGAATGAAACATACCGAACACCTTCAGCCCGCGACTTCTCCTGATAATCCAGCATCCCCCTGAAATAATCATCCAAGGTTGGGTAGGCGGCCCCTATCTCACGCTTGATCTGCCAAATCTCCTCCAACGTCTTGTCGTATGTCATTCCCGTCCTCCTTCCAGCAACATCTGAGGCGTACAAATGCAAGGGCATTGATAGCCGTTCTCGGCGCAGATCCGCGCGACCAACGGGATTGTATTGGCATTTGTAATGTGCTTGAAATTCCAAGACACCAGATAATCAAGACCATTCGTTGCCGCCGTCGCAATGTGAAGCGCATCGTCAGGATACTCTTTCGGAACAGCCTTCCGCCCAATCAGTTCGCGTGCGAGGCGAACAGCCGTCTCGGCGACCTCTACTTCGGGTATGCCTTTCATTGCCGCCACGCGCCGTTGTGCGGCATCCGCGTCACCGCGTCGAATCTCAATATCCACTATCCGTGACGAATAGAGGTCAAATCGTTCTTTTGCCGTTTTCCACCATTCGCGCGTGATGTACTGTCGACCGGCCAAGACAAGGTCATTCGTCGGCAATGCCGTGGCATCGCTGACGACCGTCGTCTCGACATAGACTTTCGGTTTTGAATGCTCTTCTGGCATACGACCCCTCTTTCGTTTTTTCGATTGTCATCAAGCGATACGCACCACCCGACGAAACTAGCGCGAATTATACCACGTTCCGCCAAAGCCCGTCAAATCGGGCAAAGAGGCGACCTGGAAAAATGCTTTCGCTGAACACGGAGAAATTGGAGGCAGGGAGGCGCAATCGAGAAGGTTTTGCAGTTGCTTCTTCAGTAGTCGTTGAACGCCTCATGCCCCGGGCGCACGTTTCCGTCGAGATCCATGAACGGCATGTTGAACCCGTTCCCCTGTCCGGGCTTCTGCACATGCAGATCGGCGACCGGCGAGGGCGTCAGGCCATGCGCAATAAAGCCGATCCGGCGGCGCGCCAGTCCGTCCAGCTCCTTCCGCAGGATCTCGACCCGTCCGGTCACCGTGGGCGCGCCGATGCAGCATTCCGTCGCGAGAACGGGCTTGCCGTACTTCGCCGCCTTTTCGACGATCCAGTCCAGATACTTCTCGCGCGTGCCGAATTCGCGGCCCATCATCAGGTAAGGATGACAGCTGATGACGTCAACCGACGGCGCGAAGAGGTCGATGTCGCAGTCGACGCCGCATGTCATGCGCTTCCACGGGCCCGCCTGCGAACCGACGGTCACGGGCGCACGCGAGACTTCATGCAGACGGTCGGACATCTTCGCCACGAAGTCCCGAATCCGCGCCGTCCCCTCCTCCCAGCACAGGCAGTTGTTGAGCGGCTCGTTGCAGATGTCATGCACAAGCACGACCTGAAGCGGCTCCAGCGCCTGCGCCACCTCCGTCAGGTAATTGCCGAACGGCACGCGCCAGCCGTCTGCGCCACTTCCGAGGATCTCGTGCGAGAGGCCACCGAAATCGGGAACCGTGTGCCAGTTGTTGAAGTAGACGGGAATCATCTTCAGGCCTTCGGACTTGATGATCTCGCCCGCCCGGCGCATGTTCCGAACGGCCAGCTCCCGATTGTCGTACCAGGCGTCCAGCGAATACCAGACGCGCAGCGTGTTCATCTTCGGGAACGCTTTCTTGCCAAGCCGTATCAGGCGACGGTATTCGTCCGCATCAAACCGTTCCAGCCAGATGTCCCGCCCGTTCGATCCCCACGGCGGCTGAAAGTCGAAACCACGCACGTCCGCGTACGGATGCTCGGCGAAGCCGAGATTCGGCGTCGTGCCGCGCACGTCGCGCGAACGGTCGCGGTCATCTTTCTGCGGAGACGTCCCGTCGTACGAAAGCCCGCCGCGCACCGGCCCCTCCGCGAACGGATCGGCCGGGCGGCCGTCGTACGTCACGTTCTCGACGCGGACGTTGAAGATGCCCGCATCCGGACGGTCGCGAACCTGAACCGTCCGGGACGAGCGCGCCGTGTCCGGCGGGATGCCGTGGAAGCGGATGTCGCGCCACGTCACGCCCTCGATGCGAAAGCCGTCGCTCTCGCCGTAGCTCGCATGCGCGGCGTCGCGCACCTCCAGGCAGAACGCCTGACTGCGGAAGCCCTTCGTCCAGAAGAAGTCGATGTCCTCGAACAGGACGTCCCGCGTCCACGTGCCGCTCTGGCTGTTGATGCGGAAGCACCCGGCGAACGGCTCGACGGCGGCGGCCGAGGGAGCTTCGCAGCCGTAGACGCTGCCGACGACCGAGCAGCGCCGGATCGTGATGTTCTCCAGGATGTCCGGGTCGGCGCGGTTCCCCGTGCCGTGGCCAGAAAACACGAACGGACGGCAGCTCGTCCAGAACAGGGAACCCTCCACGAGGAAGTCGCCCGTGCGCCGCTGCCGCACGGCCCCGTCACCGTCCCAGAGATACTTGATTGAGTCCGCGTTCGCGTACGCGCAGAAGGCGTCGTCCTGCGCGTGAATGTAGAGGTCGCGCGCGACAAGCCCCTGCAGGTTGACCGCGTTGAAGCCGTCCCCGTTCATGTTGGACGTGAACACCTTGAGGTCGCGCAGCGTCAGGTTCTTGGCGTTTCGGACGCAGACGCCGCGAAACGCGCTCTTCACGAGCAGGTTCTCGACGGTGACGTCCTCGGCGTTCCCGTGCACGTAAATCGCGGGCAATTCCCCGTCCCGGTAGACGCCCCAGAACGTCTCGCCCCGGAACCCGTCCGCCGCGCCGTGGCAGCGCGCAGACTGGTCGATCGTCCCCGGCCCGGCCACGCGGACGTGCCGCGCACCGTCGATGTCGATCGCCGCGTCCAGCCGCGCCCCTTCGTCCAGCCACACGAGCGTGCAGTCGTTCGTCACGCGCACGACGCCCGGCGCATGCTCGCCGCGCGGGAAGCGGATCACGTGCTTCCACTGCGAGAAGTCCGGCGTTCCCGGCGTCTCCTCGACGAAGAGCGACAGCGTCCGGATCGCGTCGTCGCCCGTCATGACCATCGCCTTGACCGGCCCGGCGGGCTGAAACGTGAAGCCGCCCGTTCCCTCGGCCAGCGACCGCGCGCCGAGGCCGAGCGCCTTCACGCGGGCGGCGGCGTCCGGCCCGCGCACACGCAGCTTGAGGCCGGGCCGCCAGGGGATGCGCGCGCAGGCCGCCTTGACGACATGATTGGCACAGGCTTTCCCGTCCGCATGCCGCGACCAACGGGCGGGGCCGTCATAGACGGCCGAAAGGTCGTCCGGCACGACGTGCAGGTTGCGGCGGCCGTCCGCCGTCAGGACGAGTTCCGTCTCGACGGCGCGCCAGCCGCCGCCGGGCTCGCACACCTCGACGCGCCAAGTCCCATCCGTCGCGCCGAGCGACAGCACAACGCCCATGAGCAACATACACCCTCGGAATGCCAACAGCCTTCCGTTGAAAGTTCTTCTTGTGGTCTTCATGTCTTCAGATATCCTAACACGAGGAACATTATACCACAATAACGCCGTCCTGCGAGCACTTGTTAAACAAGTTTCTTGCTCGCCACGGAATCTTCTGGACGAGACAGGCAGGGTGTCTGCGACGCTGAACACATGCGCCGAAGAAACGCAAGGCGTTTCGGAGGGAACCTTCGCCGAAGGCGAACCCGAAGGACGCGCAAGCGGGCGCGAGTTGTTGGAGGTGGGGAGGCACGGAGATTCTTCACTGTCTATTGGAGCGTTGTCCACGAATTGACACGAATTATCACGAATTGAGATTCGTGCAAATTCGTGTTGATTCAACGACGGGACTTCAGGATGCAATAAACCGTCCGCACGAACCGAACACTTCGTACGGACGCACCTTCGCCCGCACAACACGCTCGTCGGCCTCCAGCGCGATCTCGTAGGCCGGCTCCGCCATCGCCGCCGGATCGTCCGCGAGCTTGAAGACGCCGGGCGCCAGCAGCCGGAGGCTGCGTTCGACGCCGTCAGACGCCGTCAGAACCAGTTCATACTCCATCGCCCGGGCGTCCGGCACGGCGTCCGCCCTGGGGAAGGAAACCTTCAGCGTCCGACGGTCGCCGTCTTCGGCAACGGCCAGCGAAACTTTCGCGCCCTGCGGAAACTCCGGCGCACGCGCCGCCTTCGCACGGCGCGCAAAAGCGTAAGGCGTGTCGCGCGGCGCGCCCAGCGGCACGACCCAGTCCTCGGCGGCGGGCACGGCCGTCCAATCGCGCAGGCGCGTGATGCGGATCGCCGCGTCGTCGACATCGACCACGAGACCCGAGCCATAGCCGAGCTCCCGCTCCGCCTTCACGCAGACATGCGCACACCCCTCGATCTCGTTCGGCACGTCCGCGCCGTCGCCCGCAATCGGGATCTCGCGCGTCGGCACCGAGCAGGTTCCGCAGTTGACGACTGTGAACGCGCCCTGCCAGATCGAGCGTTCGTCCGTCACGGGATAGTGGGAATGCCCGCAGAGCACGAACGCATTCGGGAACCTGGACAGCGCCTGCACGGAATCGCCGTTGTCGCGTCCCCACGTCCAGCGTCCGTTGCAGGTGTTCTTCGGCGCCGGATGCTGGACATGGAAGAACGGCTTTGCGGGATCCGGACGCCACTTCGCGTAAAACTCGCCGATCCCCCGCATGCAGTCCTCGTCGAATCCGCGGCAGTCGCGGCGGTCGGGGAGCCCGATCCAGTGCGCCTGCACGAAGTCGTAGCCCTTGACGGTCTTGACGCCGAACGGACTGAACTCCTCGCCAAACGCCGCCCGCCAGTTGTTCGCGAGGTCAAGCGGCAGGATCTCCCGCTTGCGCACGTCCGGATCCGGGAAGAACGTCGTCGCGAAGTCGTTGTAGCGCCAGCCTTCCCAGTCATGGTTTCCGAGAATGAAGACGCGCTCGACCTTCTCCCCGTTCGGCAGCCGGTCGTCCGGGAACACGCGCCGCCACTCGTCCATCATCGCCCGCAGCTCGCGCATGGCGGCGAACGACGCCAGGTCGCCGGGGATGACGACGGCATCGACGCCCGCGTCGCGAAAGCGCTCGAACCAGCGCCCGACCGCCCGGACGCGCCAGTCCGTCGTCATCCCGTCTTTCAGCGAGACCGTGACGTGCGGATCGCTGACCACGCCGAACCGCAACTTGCCTCTGGCGCGCGTCCCGAAGTCGCTCGGCGCGGCAAACGCGCGCCCGAACCCGAGACATCCGCATGCGGCGCAGCCGCCGATAAAAGACCGCCTGTCCAGTTTGCCGCTCATTTCGTCAGCTCCGCACCTTCGAAGTAAACCGGGCTTTCGGAGACCGGCACGTTGAACCGGCCGTCCCCCAGATCCAGCACGGGGATGATCCGCCCGTAGAGATTTCGGAACGTCGGATTGCCGCCCTTGAAGCGCAGCGGACGCCGCGCCTCGCCTTCCACGCACCAGACCATGCCGGCCTTCTTGCCGTCCGGGCGCGTCCACTGCGGATAGTAGTAGTGCCGCCGCTTGTCATGCCAGGCCTCCGGCGTCTGGACCGATCCGGCCGGACGCTGCGAGATGAACGTCATGTAGGCGGAGAACGACGGCTTCGGCGCGTAGTTGGACTGCAGGAGCGAGAAGTGGTGTTCCGAATAGTACGGGTCTTTCCCTTCCGTCCAGAGCGCATAGGGGAAATGCGCCTCGACGCCTTCGGCCATTGCGATCGCGGCGCACCGCGCCGTGTAGCGCGCCTGCATCTCCTCCGAGAGGAACCCGTAGCTCGTGTGCGTCGCCGGCAGCGAACTGAGAATCGCCGCGCCCTTCCGATCGCCGCCGTAGCGGATGACCGCCGCCGCGACGAGATCGACGCCGTTCGTCGTCTTGCCGGCGACGAGCGGAATCCATTCCGAGCCCGCGCCGATGCGGTCGGGCGCGAGGAACGCGCGGCACTTGAAGCCCGTCGGCTCCTGGCGGACGCCGTTCGCGAGGCCGGCCTCCGTCGCGAAGACCTGCCCCTCGCGCGGATAGTCCTTCGCGTGTTCGGGATCGTGCCGCCCGTCCAGCGTGTTCCACCACGCGCGGAAGCCGAACGGGAAGAAGCCGACCGCCCCGCCATGCTGCATCCCCTCGACCGCCTTGTTGTCACGCCGCCCGAAGTAGCACGGCAGGCCGCCGAAATCGACGAAGACGCCGCCGCGCGCGATGAAGCCGTTCACCGCCGCGATCGTGTCAGCCGGGAAGTTGCTGTCGAACGGATAGACCACCGCGTCCGCATCGTCCTTCTCCAGCCGCGCGATCGTCTCCTGCTGCGCGCACGCCTTCACGCGGCTGCCGGCCGGCAGAAGCTCCAGCAGCCGCTGCGCCACATCCTGGTCTTCGACCTCCCCCTCGCTCTGGTCCTTGGCGACAATGACGTTCCAGCTCTTCTGTTCCGGACGCGCGACCTTGAGCCCCGCGAGCAGCACGGAGGAATGCTCCAGCGCCTCGCTGTGCGTGGGCCAGCCGACTTCGGTGAACCAGATCGGCTTGTCGCCGACGCCATACTTCGCCATCAGCGCGCGCAGCTGCTCGGTCTGCACGTCCTCCACGCCCTCCGGGCGCGACGGATGCGCATAGGGATGCACCGCCATGGCGTCGAAGTTCGTGCCGCCGGCGGCGTAGGCCTTCTCGATCCAGTCGAACGGAATCGACGACGTGCCGCCGAACGTGAACCGGCACTTCGGGTTGGCCGCCTTGCCCGCCGCATACGCGACGTTCAGGACTTTCGCATACTGGACGGGGTCGGCCCCGTGGAAGAAGCCGTCGAGGTTGGGCTCGTTCCAGATCTCGAAGACCGGCACGCGGTCGCCGTAGCGGCGGACGACGCGATCGACGTAGTTACTCCAGGCGGTCATGTCCTGCGGCGGCGTACAGCAGTCCTTTGCGTCATTGCCGAAGATGAGCATCAGCATTGACATGCCGCGCTTCTCCAGCGCCTCCAGCAGCGTGTCGGCCAGGCGGAATTCGGAGGCCGAATCGCCGTAGATGCCCGTGCGCACGTACTTGATGCCGGCGAACTGCATCGCGTCCAGCAGACGGGTGCGATGCGCGTCGCCCGCATGGAAGACGTGGGCGCAGATGCCGTAGGGCGTGACGGCACCGGCCGAAGCGCCTGTCGCGACAAGGCTGCCGACGGCAAACAGGGCAAGCGAAAGCGAATTCTTCAGGTTTGACACAATTTGACCTCCCATGAAAGCGACTGGGTTCGGCGCTTACCGCACCAGGAACAGGACGCCCAGCGGATCCGTCCAGCACTGGTAGCAGCCGAGATCGACCTTCCCGTCGCGCACACGCGACTTGCCGGCAAGGTCCAGGTCGTCCGCCATGCCGTCCAGCAACAGGCCCTTGCCGCGCAAGGGCGAACTCGGACGCAGCTGATAGCTGCCGCCCTTGGCGAAACGCGGCTTTGCCCAGACGAAGCTCGACTCGTCCTCGTTCGTCCACGTGCCGTCCAGCGCCGCATCAGCCGCCTTGTAGGCACAATGGTCAAGCTTCACGTCGCCCGTCTTCAGGTTCCGGCCCGTCAGCGTGTCGGCAAAGATGCAGTTGACGGCGCGGATCGGATTTCCATTTCCCGCATTCGCCGAAGTAAAAAGCCCCCAATACGCATCGGGCACATTGTCGGCGAACGTGCAGTTGACGAACTCCGTGTCGCCCGGCATGGCGTTGTAGGCGTAGGCAATTCCCCGCAAGGATGCGCCGCACCGTACGATCAGCGAGTTCGTGACCCAGTTCTGGTTGAAGAAGACGGCATAGGCCGCCGCATAGTCCACGTCCTGGAAGACGCAGCGCGTCGCCGCACTTTCACAGACGGACCCGCGCACCGTGCAGTCCGTCAGCGTCGACTGATAGGCCGAGCCGGGCTGGCGATAGTCAAGTGTCGAATAGTCGCCGTCAAAGGCGCAACGCGCCGCCGTGCAGTTGAAGATCGCGCCGCCGCCCGCCTGAGAGAAGTTCCCCTTAAACGTCGAGTCCTGAATCGTTCCACAGGAAACGGCGCCGCCGTTCCAGCCGCTCTCGTTCCCTTCGAACGCGCAGCGTTCAACCGTTACAGGATCAGACTTCGCGCCGGCGATCGCGCCGCCCAGCGGATAGTACGACGGAGTCTGCGTGCACTTGTTCGAGACGAAGGAGCAGTCCATGACGTGCCCACCAACGTTCTCGAAACACAGCGCGCCGCCATTCAGCTCGCCCGTCTCCGCCTGGGTTGCGTTCGCGCGGAAAACACAGTTGCTGATCTCGACGCCCATCCCCGAATACGCCGAAGAAATCGCATCGCTCAAGAATCCCATGGCCCCGCCTCGTGCGGCCGAGTTGCCTTCAAACGTCGATCCATAGGCCGAGCCGCCATCCAGGGCGCCGCCATTATTTGCCGCGTTCGTCACGAACAGGCAATCGAAAGCCTTGACGCCTCCGAAGATGGCGCCGCCCCGCTCGGTTGTGGAACAGTTGCGGAACACGCAGTTCGTGACGATCGGCCAGTTATGCTCCATTGTCTTCCACTCGCGAAATCTCAATGCGCCGCCATGGGCGTTCGTGGTCTTGAACCCCTTGAAAGCGATGTTTGCGATGACCGGATACGGCCCACGCCATCCCGTCTCGGCGGAGTCTTGCCAGAAGTCACCCAACTGGCCGTCACCCGAGAAGAGGATACCCCCCCCCCCCCCCCTCAGCCCAGTGGCTGTCCGTGTTGCCGACGAGGGAGAACGTCTTGATCGGGTTCGCATTGCGCGTCAGGTGAATCTTCTTGTCCTCGTCCATGTAGATGCCGGTGAAGTCATAGGTTCCCGGCTCGACGAGGATCGTGTCGCCCGACTGACACTGGGTCAGCGCGTTCGTGATCTGCTGCGGCCCCGTCATGCCGTCCGTGACGGCTGTCGAGACATTCCAGGTCGCCGCAGACGCGGCGCCCGCCAGCAGAAGCGCGCAACCGCTTCCCAAAACGCATTTCGTTCTCTCGTTCATGTTTTTTCCTTTCTTGTCTGTTGGGGTTTGCTGATGTTCTGTTGATGTTTGCTTTTGCCAAATGATCGTTCCTGTTTCTTACCTGTCAAAAATCCTGAGTCGGACGGGGCCGAGGAGGCCGGACGGCTGGAGCGGGTCGTAGGCAGACGGCCCGGAGTAGAGCGTCGGGCGCAGCGTCCAGGGGTTGTCGTCCCGTCCCGTGCGGGGGACGTTCCAATAGCGCACGGCCGAGCGCGTCACGCGCCGCTCCGGCGGCAGCGAGCAGTCGCCGACGAGCCGGTTGTGCCAGTTGTTCGCGTATTCGACCCGCAGCGCGTTGCGCCCCGGGCGCACCGCCGCCGTGACGTCGACCTCCCACGGTGCGCACCACGCGACGCCGCAGTCCGCCCCGTTCACGAAGACGCGCGCGAGTCCCGTGGGGACAGGCCCCAGCGACAGCCGCACGCGCCCTCTCTCCGAGCCCGCCCAGTCGAACGACGTCTCGTAGACGCCCGTGCCCGCGAAGTGCCGCAAGTCCGCAGCCGACGTCCAGTCGGCGAGCCGTTCCAGCGTCCGCGCCTTCGGCGGCTCGGCCGCGATGCCGGGATGATAGCGGAACGAGACCTTCCACGGCCCCGCCACGCGCACCTCGGCGGGGCCTGTCCCCACATTCCGGGGGCCTGTCCCCGCGTTTTCGGCGGGGCCTGTCCCCAGCGGACGCGCCAGGCCGTCCGCGAAGACGACGAACGCGCTGCCGCCGCGCGGCAGGTCGAGGCGCACCGTCGTGCGCCCGCCCGTCTCCGTGGCGTCCGCCGCGCGCCGCGTGACGGCGACGGGATCCCACACCTCGACCGCACGGCCGTCCGCGACGGCGCTGAGCGTGACTTCGCCCTTGCCCTCGCCCGTCACGAAGAAGACGTCCGCCGCGCCGATGCGCCGGTGCGCCGTCAGGAACTGCGCACCCCCGTCCTTGCGGAAACGCCCCCATTCCCAGTAGTTGCCCGCCGGCGGCAGGAACTCGCCGTCATCCACCCGGTCGCCTGCCTGAAGGAGCGCCTGGCACCGCCCCAGATACCGAACGAACGGCGCGGCGTCGCGGTTCCACGTCACGTTGCGGTTGATGTGGCTGCCGGCGAAGTACTCAAGTCCCGGCACGCCGAACTTCGCGGGCGAGGTCGTGTAGGTGTGCCAGACGATGCGGTTCATGCCGTCGACGAACGCGGCGTCCGCGAGCGGCTTCAGGAACGCGGGATCGACCGTCCAGTGGCGGTGCATGTGCGTGAACGCCTCGACCGCCGCGATCGGCAGCTTCGCCCGACGCGCCGCCGCGACGATGCCGCGCCCGAAGAACTCGATGTTGCGATTCGCGCGCCCCGCGTCGGGATGCGTCGCATTCTCGTGCGTCGGCCAGAACTCGCCCTGCGGCACGTCGTTCGCCGCGAGGAACTCGAACTGGTCGCATTCGCCGAACGTGCGCGGGTCGCGCGACTGCCCGCGCGAGTTCCACGGCCCGCCCGATTCCGCCGAAGCCAGAATCCCGTGCGCGTGCGCCCAGTCGCGCACCGCCGCGTAGAGGTGCTTCGCCATCATCCGCCCGCGCGCCCGGCGGACGTCGCGCATCACCGCCCCGGCGTCCGTCCCCGCCGGCACGAAGCCCGCGAGGACGGGCAGCTTCGGGCGGAGCGCGTAGCCCGCGTCGGCGGCGAAGTCGGCCTCGAACGTCGCGCTCCACGTCGGCATCAGCCCCTCCCAGCTCACGTTGTAGAGACCGGCGAAGGCCCGGTCCTTCCCGACGAGCCCCGGCAGGCGCGCGACGAGCGGCGCGACCACGCGGTCGAGATGCCGCCCCACGGCCGTGCGGTCGAGGACGTCGATGTCCTGCTCGCGCCCCGCCACGGTCGCGCGCGCGAAGCGTAGGACCGTCCAGCCCGCGCCGAGAGTCCGTCCCTCGTCGGGCGACGCCAGCTCGCGCACCTCCAGCGCCGTGCGCCTCCTGAACGCCGTCACGTCCTCGCCCTTGCCGGAGTTTCCCTCCATCGACATCTGGCCGTCGCCGGCGTTCGCCCAGCCCGTCCGCGCGGCCGGCTCGGCGGTGCGCACCGCGAAGGCGGCCACCTCGCGCCCGTGCGGGAACGGCAGAGGCTCGAAGGCGTCGCCCGGCAGGTAGCTGCGGCACTTGAGGAACTTGGGCGCGTCGTCGCCCGCGTCCACGTCGCCGCGCAGGTGCCCGCCCGACGCCGCGATGTTGAGAAAGAGCGACAGCCCGTGGCGCCCGGCCTCGCGGATCGCGTGCTCGACGAGGCCGAGCCATTCCGCGCTTCCCCAGCGGACTGTCGCGGGCGGGTTGCTCACGTGGTCGTCGTCGTCCCAGTAGCCGCGCGAGTCGGTGAGCAGGATGCCGCCGAAGCCGAGCCTCGCCATGTCCGCCACTTCGGCGGAAATCGTCTCGCGGTCCGTCAGCGAGTTCGACCAGAAGTAGTATGTCCACGGCTTCGCCGACGCGGGCGGGTTCGCGAAAAGCGACCAGACGTCCGCCGCCGCGCCAACCGCCTCCGTCCGCGCCGCCGGCACGCGCGGGCGGACGAAATCGGCAATCGCCCGCTCCAGCGCGGCGATCAGGCGATGCGGCCTCGCGTTCGGCCGCCAGATGCAGTGTCCCGTCAGCCCCGGCTCGATCTCGCAGGGGTATTCGTAGAACGTGACGTCGTTGCCGGCGGCGCGGTACGCCGTCTCGAAGTTCCGCGCCGACGTGATCGGCACGACCGTGTCGCCCGTCGCATGGGTCAGGAGCACGGGCGGGCCATTCGGGCGAATCAGGCGCAGGGGGTTCATCGCGTCGAGCCGCGCCGCCGTCGGATCCTGTCCGCCGAACAGCACGCGGTAGCGCCACGGAAGCGCGACGCAGTCAGGCGCCGGATCGGCGATGCCCGAGATCGACATGATGCCGGCGACCTGGCTGGACGGCAGGGAAAGCCCCGTCCACAGCGCCAGGTGCCCGCCCGCGCTGCCGCCGGCGACCCAGATCTTCCGGGGGCGGACGCCCGCCGCGCGCGCAAACGCCTCGGTGAACATGGACTTGGCGGCCGCCACGCAGTCCTCGCCGCAGGCCGGCCACGGATGTTCCGGCGACGCGAGGCGGTAGTCGACGTTGTAGACGACGAAGCCCAAGTCCTTTGAAAAGAAGTCGGCAATGCCCACAACGTCCCGGCGGCTCATCGCCGCCCAGCCGCCGCCGTGGATCAGCAGCAGGCACGGCGTGTCCGCCGTCACCGTTTCGGGCAGATGCAGATCTCCCGTCTCAGAGAGGCTCACGGTTCGCGCACCCAGCTGCAGGGCCGTCGCAAGAACTGACAGGCCGATTGTCTTTCTCATTGTCATGACCAAATCCCTTCTTCGTAATTCGTTGTCACCTTTTGTTGCTTTCGCTAAACACGGAGATTCAGGAGGAACGGAGGCACGGAGGCCTTTTCGACATCATTCTCCGTGTCTCCCAACCTCAAAACCCTCCGCGTTCAACGCCGTAGGCCATCCCCGCAAGCCGAACCGCCAAGTCCCCGCCCCGACAGACTGGGGCGCTCGCCCCGGCAGGCGGATCTCGGCCGACGCGCCCGGCGGAATCCCGATCTCCACGGCGACCGACGCGCCCGTCCGCCGCCACGCGACGGAGGCCTTGCCGTACGGCGTCACCGTCGAGGCCGAGAGATGATCCAGCTCCTTCAGAAACACGGGCTCGACCACCAGTTCGCGGAACGCGGGCGCCGTCGGCACCGTCACCGCGCTCGTCGAGCGCGGCGCCTCGGCGAGGCGGATGCCCGCGAGATACTGGTACGCCCAGCCCGCGAAGTCGCCGAACATGATGTGGTTCAGGGACGAGCCGCCCGTCCAGTCCTCCCAGAGCGTCGTGCCGCCCTTTCGGATCCACTCGGCCATCGAGGGCGCAGTCGGGTTCGTGAGGAGACGGAACGCGAGATCCGTGCGGCCCATGCGGCTCAGCGCGCGGAAGACCTGCTTCGTGCCGTGGAGGCCGACGTCCAGATGCCCGTCCGCCTTCTCGACGGCGGCGACGAGACGCGCCTCGACCGACGGGCGCTCCGCCTCCGGCGCGAGGCCGTGGGCGAGCGCGAACGCCTGCGCCGTCTGCCCGCCGTTGTCGTAGACGCCCCCACCTTTGTAGAACCGCGCATTGAGGCCCGCGCGCGTCTTCGCCGCGCCCGCGTTCCACTTCGCCGCGTCGGCGGCGAGCCACCTGAGCGCCGCGATCTCGGCGGCAATCCGCTGCGCCTGATGGTAGTAGCAGGAGCTCGTGAACGCGACGGACGGCGCGTGCGCGCGGTTGACCGGCACCCAGTCGCCGAGGCCGTGCTTCACAAGCCCGTCCGCGTCCGCCTTCGCCGCCGTGTAGGCGAGGTAGCGGACAAGCGCCGGGTAGATTTCGTCGAGGATGCGACGGTCGCCGCGATAGGCCCAGAGGTTCCACGCCGTCACGGGCAGCGCGCCGTCCCAGTCGGGGCCGTTGCCCCAGTGGTAGCCCCAGCCGGAGGTCGGCACGATGCCCGGGAGGTTGCCGTCGGGGAGCTGCGCGTCGAGGATGTCCCGCAGCCACTTCTCGTACCCCGCCGTGTTCTCGAACAGGTACTGCGCCAGCTCGCTCGCGATGCCGGCGTCGGCCGTCCAGCCGTTCTTCTCGCGGTGCGGGCAGTCGGTCGGCACGCCGTCCGCGAAGTTGGCGCAGTAGGCCCGCTCGGCCATCCGCATCAGCGCGTTGAGCGTCGCGTCCGAGCAGTCGAACGAGCCTATCACCGGGAAAGCCGTCCGGACGACGCACGCGACGGCGTCTTCGGACTTCGGAGGCCGGCGCAGCCCCTTCACGGCCGCGTAGCGGAAGCCGTGGTAGACGAAGCGCGGCTCGCAGGTCTCGGCGTCCGCGCCGGAGCAGACCAGCCGATCCGTCTGGAACGCGGCGTCCGCCGCGCAGACGCGGTGCGAAGCCGTGTAGTGGAAGTGCTCGTCGATCCGGCGCGCCTCGCCGGCCGCGGCGCGCGCGCCGGACAGCCCGTCGCGGGCGGACGGCGCGGCGGGCGTGCCGTCCGCGTTCACGCGCTCGTCATAGCGGACGGACACGACGTCGCCCTTCCGCTGTCCGCGCACCGTCAGGCGCACCCAGCCCGCGACGTTCTCGCCGAAGTCGAGCACGTAGCCGCCGTCGAACGGCACAATCCGCTTCGCGGGGATCTCGCGCACGACCTCCGCGCCGGGCTGCGCCTCGGCGACAAGCCGTCCGGCCGGGCCGGGGACTTCTGCCGCGAAGACGGCCTCCCGGTCGAGGTCGGGGCCGCGCAGATCCCGCGCGCCGAGGACTTCGCCCTCGAAGATGTCGTCGTGGCCGACGGGGCTCTTCACCTGCCACCACGTGCCGTCCGTCGCGACCGTCTCCCGCGTGCCGTCCGTGTAGACGATCTCCAGCTGGGCGATCGCGCGCGGGAAGTCGCGCCAGGGCGCCGTCTCGAAGTTCCACGTCGCGACGGCGCGCATGTCGTACCAGCCGTGCCCGACAAGGAGGCGCAGCTCGTTCGCCCCCGGACGAATCCTGTCCTCAACGCGGTACGTGGAATAGAGCACGCGGCGGTCATACGCCGTCGGGGCGGGGTCGAGCACCTTCTGGCCGACCTTCTTCCCGTTGAGGGACGCCTCGTAGAAGCCGACGCCCGTCACGTGCAGGGTCGCCGAGGCGACGGGCTTCTTCACGGTGAAGGACTTCACGAACGCGGGCGAGGCGTTCTCCGTCCGCAGGATCATCTCCTTCCCCCACGCCGGCGCGCGCACCGCCCCCAGTTCCGCGACCGGGCCGTCCGGCGACGTCCAGCCCGCCGCGTCCGTCACGAGCGTCCGCCCGTCCGGGAAGGCGATCTTCGCGAGGAACGCGCGCACGTCCTTCGGGGCGTGACGGCGGATGGGGTCGATCGGGTCGGACGCGGTGCGCGGCCTGTCCGCGAAGAGGCGCACGGTGACCGTGTTCGTGCCCTTCGCGAGATAGGGCGTCAGGTCGCGGAAGCGCAGGTAGCGCCAGTCGTGGACGTGCCCGCTCCACTTGTTGAAGCGCCGTCCGTTGACGTCAATCTCGTGCTGGGAGACGCCCGCATGGACCATCTCGACATATTCACCCGGCCTCGCGCCGTCGAAGACGAAGGAGAACGCCAGCGTCGCGACGCCGTTCTTGTCCGCCGGCGCGGTGATCCACTGCGCGCCGCCGAAATCCTCGTCCGGGCGCGTCACGGCCGCCGGGCCGATCCACTTCGCCCGCCAGTCTTCTAGACGCATCACGCCCATCGTGAACGTCGCGGGCGCCGACCAGTCCGAGGCCCGGTTCGCCTCGTCCCAGACGCGAACACGCCACGTCACGCGCTGCGAGGTGGCGAGCGCGCCGCCCGGCCAGGCGACGTTCTGGCTCTCGCCCGACTCGACGCGCCCCTGCGGCTTCCCGTCGATCTCGATCTCATAGACGGTCTGCCGCGCCATGCCGTCCGGCAGCCGCCACGACAGGCGCGGACGCGGCGTGTCGATCCCGTCGGGGTTCTCGCGGTATTCCGCCGTCAGCCCCATCGGCGCGGGCAGGGACGTTGCACCGGCGGCAAACGCCGCCAACACTGCCGCACACCCGAAACTTGCCGCGCGCCTGTTCATTCCGCCGTCTTCCCCTTGACGTTCAGGACAACTTCAATCACCGGCAGAACGACATCGGGCCTGACCGCCGGAAGCTTGAAGTACGAAACCCCTTCGCAGCCGGTCCGGTACATCTTCTGCGAGTGGGTGATCTCGGCGCCGTGCCGCTCCAGCTCGATCTCCGAGCCATCGTGCAGGAACGACGCGAACGCGACCTCGTCCGGGAACGCGCAGGAGAGCCGCTTGCCCGGATAGACCAGCAGATGGATGTAGAGCCGGTTCGTCGCGGGATTCCAGGTGAGCAGCGTGTTTTCCGGCGGCGTGAAACGCGCCGGTGCCTGCGTGCAGCCGTAGATGGCGCGACCGTTGTCGTCCAGCCACGCCCCGACGGACGCCAGGCGCGCCAAGGCCCGCGCGTCAAAGCGTCCACGCGCCGTCGGCCCGACGTTCATGATGAGATTGCCGCCTTTCGAGACGGTGTCGGCCAGCAGCTGGACCAGTTCGGGCGTGTCCTTCCACGTCATCTCGTCGCGCGCATAGCCCCAGCTGCCGGAGAACGTCTGGCACGTCTCCCACGGCACGCGCGCGCCGCGCACCGTCGGCCACTCCTTGACGCGGAACTGCTCGGGCGTGACGAAATCCCAGCCGTCGGCCGTCGTCTCGCCAAGTCCGAGACGGTTGTTGACGATCACTTGCGGCTGAAGCGACCGCACGAGCCGCAGGAGGCCCTCGGAATCCCAGTCCGCCGCGCTCTTGCCGTGTTCGCCCTCGTAGGTGAAGTCGAACCACAGGATGTCGATCGGGCCGTAGTCCGTCAGCAGTTCGCGCACCTGATCCTTCATGTACCGGCGATACTTCGCCATGTCGCGGTTCCGGTTCAGTTCGGGATAGTCCTTGTCCGCATCGCCGACGGTGCCGCAGTCATCCGCCCACTTGGGGCGGCGTGGATGCTTGCCGTCGATCGTGAAGTCGGGATGATGCCAGTCGATGAGCGAATAGTAGAACCCGACGCGTAGCCCCTCGGCGCGGAACGCCGCAACGAACTCCTTCGCGAGGTCGCGCCTGAAAGCGGTGTTCGTGATCTTGTAGTCCGTGAACTTCGTGTCCCACAGGCAGAAGCCCTCGTGATGCTTCGCCGTGAGGACGGCGTATTTCATGCCCGCCGCCTTGGCGGCCGTCGCCCACGCCTGCGCGTCGAAGCGGTCGGGGTTGAAGTTCTCGAAATAGAGTCGATACTTCGCCTCGGGAATCGTCTCGATTTTCTTGATCCACTCGCCGCGCGCGGGAACCGCATAGAGGCCGAAGTGGACGAACAGGCCGAACCGGTCGTGCGTCCACCACGACAGGCGCTCCGCCTTCTGCGCCGGCGTCTCGGCGAAGAGCTGCCGCACCTCACCCGCGTTCGCGGCCGCCGAAGCCGCCAGCGACGCCGTCGCGGACAGCAAGGCCATCGCCGCACAAGCCATCAATTTAGCTTTCTTCATCTGCGTTCCTTTTGACATGTTCTGCATACGCGAACAGTATACCATAAAAAACGCAGACCGCGACAACTTGTTAAACAAGTTTTTTCGGCGATGAGAAGATCTCGCCTGCGGCCAAACGACATCCGTGAATTTATGCTATAATCCCGTGTGTTTTGGAACTGCACAGAACGGAACAACGATTACGCAAATGAGAATCTATCTTGACAATTGTTGCTATAACCGCCCGTTTGACCCACAAGGTCAAGTGCGAATTCAGGTTGAAACGATCTCCAAGCTTGCAGTTCAGTTTTTAATGGCCAGTCACCGGGTCGAGTATGTCTGGTCTGCAATCCTTGACTACGAGGTTTCATGCAATCCCTCGCTCAAAAGGCGTACCGCCATTCTGAGATGGCGCAAGCATGCGTCTGAACATGTCGAACTGACCAATACCGTCTACGCAAGAGCCGTTGAGAACCAAAGACACGGCATTAAAAACAAAGATGCGATGCACCTCGCTTCGGCAGAACTGTCTCATTGCGACTGGTTGCTGACAACAGACGATGCGTTTGCCAAGAAAGCGAAAGGCCTCACCGCCGTTCGTGTTGCATCTCCCGTTGAATTCATCATGGAGAACCGAAATGAAGATGTCTGAAAGCGAATTGACGACAAAGTGCATGAATGCCCTTTTCGATCAGGTTGGCCCGGTCGAAGCGGAACGCTTTGTCTACATCTTGAACCGCGACAACTTTGACTACACGGAGTGGCAGAAAGACCTGTTCGCGAACGAGTCAATGGAAAGCCTCGCGGCGAAAGTTCGCACGCATAGCGCCCTGAAAGGCTAACGCCGTTTTGCCGTCGAGCCGCGCACGACGAGCGCCGCCGGCAGGAAGATCTCGCTCGGCGGCAGGCTCGGCTGGGCAATGCGCGCGACGAGGCGGCGGAACGCCGCGCGCGCGATCGCGATGCGGTCCTGGCGGACGGTCGTCAGCGGCGGCGTCATCAGCGACGCGATCGAGAGGTCGGCAAACCCCGTCAGCAGCACGTCGCGCGGCACCTGCAGGCCCGCCCGTTCGAGCGTCTGCCGGAAGAGGGCCGCCGTCGCGTCGTTCATGCAGACGAAGACGTCCGGACGACCGTGCGCCTTCAGGTGCCGCCTCAGCTTCGCCAGGTCGTCGGACGCCGAGCTCAGCATCGACAACCTCACCTTGGGATCGTGCTCACGCAGGTGCGCCTTCGCGCCGAAGATTCGGTTGTCGAACGTGATGGGCCCGTCCGCCGGCAGATGGAAGTGAACCTTCCGCACGCCCAGCGACAGGAGATGCTGCGCAATCAGCGCACCGGCCTTGACGTCGTTCGTGCCGATGACGTCGTAGGCGCTGCGCGCCGGAAACGGCACGATGTCGCTGTCCAGAAGGACGACCGGGATGCCCTTTCGTCCAAGAACGGAAAGGATGTGCGCATTCAGCTCGCCGGCACGTTCGCCGACCAGCGGCTCGTAGATGACGCCGGCGACGCGCTGGCGGATGAACTCCGCCGCGAGTTCGCGCACCTGGCGGACGCGCGCGTCATGGCTCTGCGAATACACCTCGCCGAAGTTCAGCTCGTAGTCGTTCGCGCGCGCAAGGCGGCTGATCTCGCTGAGGATCGGCTGGAAGAAGTCGGAGACGGCAATGCCGGGAATGACCAGCCCGATCTTGCGCGCCAGCGCCGAGGGCGCGACGAACGTGCCCTTGCCCTGACGGCGCACGACCAGCCCGTCGCGCTCCAGCTCGTTGAACACGACCGTCATGAGGGAGCGGCTCACCTTGAACCGCCGCGCGAGCGCCGTCTCGCTCGGAAACGTCTGCGTCGGCGAATACCGCCCACACCGAATGTCCGCGACAAGAGCGTTCAGAATCTGCAGCGACCTGGAGTTTTCCCTTTTCATGCCTATGCGCAAGATTATAGCATAAAAAGAAGACACGCAGGAAGCGCCGCGCGCCGCCGAAGCGTATGGCTATTCGGGAAGCGTGCGCCTGCTGTCCTGCGCGAGACCTCGGACGCCGGCGCGGGTGTAGTCGAACGGCTGGAAGCCAAGCGCGAACGCGGGCGAGTCCGGCTTCAGCCGGAAATCGAAATTTCGGGCGTCGACGAACTTGGGGTCGGCGTAGCGTCCGTTGACCTCCTTGCCGCACGCGCGCCACTTCTCCCACGTCAGGCCGTCCAGCTTCGCCTCGCCGTTCGGGTCGAACCAGAGGTTGTTCGCCCACACGCCCTCCACGCCGCGCACGCCCGCCGACGCGAGGTCGCCGCGATCCGTCAGCACGATGTTCGCGACGACGTTCAGCGAGCTGCGCACGTTGAACACGTTCGCGCGCACCGTGCGGATGACGCCGTTCTGCTCGTTCCACGCGAAGATGTTGTTCTGCACGGTGTTCCCCGCGCCGTAGTGCTGGTGGAAGCCGCCGTCATGCGTGTTGTAGACGAGGTTGCGCGCGAAGACGATGCCCTCCGACCCCTCGTCCGCGTAGAGCCCCCAGCCGCCGTAGGTGCGCGACGAGACGTTGTAGATCACGTTGTCCGTCACGCGCGTGCCGAACGCCGTGCCGAGCGTGTAGACGCCGCCCATGTCGGAAAGGACGCCCTTGCCGAGGTCGTGGATGCGGTTGAACCGCACGACGTTGCGCATCGCCGCCGTCGGCAGGTACGCCCACTGCCAGCCGACGGACACGCCCGAATAGTAGAAGTCGGCGATCTCGCAGTGCTCCACGCGGCAGTCGGAGGCGTGGCCGATCACGACGCCCGTCCCCATCGCGTTGTAGTGGCCGCCGTCACGGATGATGCAGTCTTCCAGCACGTTGAACGCATTCGCGCGCGGATGATAGCCGAAGATCTCGCGCCGTCCGACCGGATACTTCTCGTCCTTCGCGAGCCGCACCGCGTCCGCCCCGAACCACACGCCGCCCGCGCCGAGATCCGAGAAGACGCAGCGCGTGACCCGATTCGAGAAGCACCCGTCGCGCAGCCTGAAGCCGATGTTGCCCGTGTGCTTCACGAAGCAGCTCGTCAGTGCGAAGTTCCGCGCCCCCGTCGCGTCAAGGAGTGCGTCAAAGGCCCGGGCGGCCTGTCCGGGATAGTAGGTCAGCGGTCCCTTCCCTCCCTCGATCGGCGTCGCGTCGCTCGCCGTGAACGCCAGACCCTCGAAGCGGATCTGGTCGACGTACCGCCCCTTGTCCGGCTCGCCCTTCACGACGATGAGCCGCGAGAGCTTCGCGAGCGGCGCAAGGGCGCGAAGCGTCTGCGGCGTCTCGCCCGGCAACGGACGGTACAGCACCTTGCGCCCAGATCGGTCGTAGAACCACTCGCCCGGCGCGGTGAACGCGCCGCGCAGGTTGCCGACGCGATAGATCGCCTCGGCGTTCCACTTCTGCGACCAGTTCCAGGCCACGGTGCCCTCCGTGAAGAGGCGGCTGTCCTGCCAGTCGGAGACGGGACGCTTCGTCGCGTTCCACTTCTGGTGGACAATCAGGTGGACGTAGGGGCGTTCCGCCGCCGGCGCCGCGTCGAGCAGCTGCCGCAGCGTCTCGTCCATGACCGTCAGCGATTCGCGCGTGCGCGTCGCCTTGCCCTTTGCGTCCTTCGACAGGATCTCCTGCGCACACGCGCCCGGCACAAGCCAGTTTTCGCCTTTCGGATACGGCGCGTTCGCGGCGCGGCGGCCGTTCACCCACAGCATCTCGAACCAGATCGGCTCGCCGTCCGGCCCGGTCGGCGCGTCCGTCTCGAACCAGCCCTTGCCCGTGTCGCGCCAGCCGACGAGCGGCGCACCGCCCGAAATCTCGCTCGCCTCGCCCGCACCGCGCCACGTCACCGGCGCCGCCGCCGTGCCCGAGTCTTCCGGCGTGAACGTCAGCGGCTCGCGCAGCGTGTAGAGCCCCGGCTTCACGTCGACCGTCCAGGCGGACGTGTCGCCGCCTTTCTTCGCCGCGCGGATCGTCTCCAGCGCCTGCTGCGGCGAGAGGCCGTCCGGCGCGACGGTGAGCGTCCGCTCGCCGAGCAGGTCGCCGATGATCATCAGCTGCGACACGCGGAAGGTCGTGCCCTTGTACTTGGGTGCGGCGAGTTCCTTCGCCGGCTCCTTGAGCTGCCGCGAAAGGATTGTGCGGTCGGGTTCGCGATCCGTCAGCGTCAGCTCGACCTCGTGGATGCCGTCCGCGCCGTCGTAGAGCGTGACGGAACCGCCGCGCACATAGGTCGAATACTGGTCAAAGCCCACGACGTCCGCGATGGGCTTGCCGTCGATCTTCGCGGACATGATGCCGCCGTCGGGCTGATAGCACATCCGCAGACGCAGCACGGAACCGGCGAAGGAGAACTTCAGCGAGGCACCCGGCGTGTGCGTCATGAACGTGCCCGGGCGCTCCGGGTCGGGCGCCCAGTCGCCGTGCAGGACGTCCGCCGTCACGGGGAACACCTTCGCCGCTTCCCAGTTATCGGGCACGAACGGCGTCGCGAGACGCGGCGCGTGGTCGATGGGCTGCGATCCGTCCATCGCGGCGAACGCCTTTTTCACGGCTTCAAGATAGAGCGCGTGGCCTTCGGGACGCGGATGCACCCCGTCGTTCGCGAAGAGGACCCGCTTATCGCCCGCCATGAGTTCCTTCACCTTGCGGTCGAAGTCGGGGTCTTCCTTCGGGACGGCCGTCGCGAAATAGCCGCGCGAGACGACGAGCTTTCCCTTCTTGTAGAGCTCGACCGCCGGCACGCCGAGGGAGATGGACGGGATGCCGTAGTGTTCGGCCACCTGCTCCATCGCGCCCGCGCTGCGGTTGTAGGCGCCTTTCGCGTAGGTGTCGAAGATGCCGCCCGCGACCGTGTAGCAGAACGCGATGTCCGTCTGCGGATCGCGTCTCCAGATCTGGCGCACGATGCCCTCCATCTGCCGCCAGATGTCGCGCGGCCGCTTGTCGCCGTCGTTCACCGCGAACTCGACGAACACGAGGTCGGGATTCTTCGCCAGCACGTCCTTCGCGAGCCGGAACACGCCGAGATCCGACCCCGTGCCGCCGATGGACGCGGCGACTTCGGTGATTTTCGCCTTCGGATACGTCTCGCCGAGCCATTTCGTCGTCAGGTCGCGCCATCCCTTCATCGCCGTGATCGAGCCGCCGAAGTAGGCGACCGTCACGGGCTTTCCGGCGCGGCACTTCGCGAGGAAGTTCCCGATGCCGTCGCGTTCGTGAACGACGCGGATGTCGGACGAGGCCTTGTAGACGGGATACGCGGCCTTCGTCGGACGCGGCGGCAGACGTCCATCATGCTGGCGCACGACGACGAAATCTCCGTACCAGCCGGGCGGCATCTCCCGTCCGCCGCGCAGGTAGCGCTTCACGACAAGGATGCCGTTCGTGCCGCTGTTCACGATCCGCGTCGCCGGATCGCATTTTGCGTCCGTCGCCCGCAGCTCGCTGACGTTCTGGTTGAAGCCGTTGAGATCGACCGTGCCGGGGGCCTGTCCCCACAGCACAAGCCCCCGGTCGGGGTTGAGGACGTTCGCCCCTTCGCAGACGAGCGTGCCGTGCTGCACGTACCAGTCGCGATACTGGTTGCCTTGGGCGGCGAGGCGCACCGTGCCCGGCTGCGTCTGGCGGAAATCGACGCCCGGCGTCAGGATTGGCGTCTGCGCGATGCGGGCGACCGCGCCCGCGCGGACGATCAGCGTCGTCGGATAGCCCTTCTGCCGCGACTGCTTCTCGCCCGTGAAGAAGCCGCCGCGAAACGTGACGTCGCCCTTGATGTCGAGGCTCGCGCTTGCCGCGCCCCAGCAGAGGTTCGAGACCGGTCCCTCCTGCACGGCCTTCTGCCCCGCCGCGACCGGATAGGCCGTCGCCTTCGTGAAGACGAACGTCTCCGCCGCACAGGCGACATACACCGTGCCCACCACGGCACAGACTCCAATCCAAACGTGTTTTCTCATTAGGTTTCCTCCTACTATTTTACTCTTCGCTTTAGATGGGTGTTGATGTTGAGCTACGATTCAGAAATCATGCGGTGTTTTTTTGACAGGATTAACAGGATTAACAGGATTAGAATAGTTTGGCGAATCTGCCATGAAAATCCTGTCAATCTTGTCAATCCTGTCTAAAAATCTTCTCCGTGCCTCCGAAACTCCGTGTGGGACTTCCCGAATCCCGACAATCAAATCTTGTTGATCGAACAGCATGATACCAAAATTTCCTCAGCGCTGCTTCGTGAAGACCGCGAGGGCGCCGCCCTCGTCGCAGAGCGCGAAGCGCACCGTCTCGCCCCGGCGCACCGTCCGCGTCGTGCAGGCGATGGCCTTCGCGTCCGCCGGCGTCCGCGCCGGGTCGTCCGCGTAGGCGGCCATC
>CAKURH010000056.1 GCA_934675625.1 uncultured Kiritimatiellota bacterium | reverse complement strand
CACAGCATTTGACGAACGGGCCCCTCTCGAAAGAACCTGCTTTCTTGGTTGGGTGCACACTATTCTAACGAATCGCGGTCCCCGGAGGGAGGTACAGTTCGATTTGACGGCGTTTGGCGGAAAGTGATATAATTTGCGCAGATTTGCTGGATGGGCGGTGCTTCGTTCAGTGCGCGGTCTTAAACCGTGATTGATCTTTGACAACGGCTGACGGGCACCTGACGTCAGCTCCCGGCCTGAAGTTCGTGCAGGGCAACCTGTCGTGTCTGAACCGAGGGCAGAACCTTGGAAGAGGCTGTCGCAGCAAAGGGCAACCAAACCAAGGGGCCGGGAATCCCAAAAGGATCCGGCCTGTCCGCCGAAACGCCGCGAGGCGCGACGGCGGGCAGCGTACGCACAGGTACGTAAAGTAACTTCGTGAGAAACCGGAAATTTCTATTGCTGAAGTGAAATACGAGCTGTGCGCTACGTGTGTCATTCACACACGCGGCGCATTCTCGATTCAAATTTCAGCATAGGCTCTTTCCGGTGCCTCTCACGAGATAAGAATTTTGAGGGTGCGCCGTTTCTTTGTCCGGCGGTGCGTTCTCGAGCGCCAAGAGACCGCCGCCCTCGGCTTTTGTGTGCCAGTCCATCAGGGCCATGAAGAAAGGAACGAGGAAGTGAGGACTTTTTTGGTGAATCTGGATCGGAGCGCGAATCGGCTTGAGCATATGCGCAAGTGCCTATCGGAACTGAATCTCGCTTACGAGCGCGTCCCGGCTGTCGACGGGGCGGAACTTTCGTCGGAAGAACTCACACGCGCGTTTGATGCCAAGCGGTCGGTTGCCGCCAATCGCGCGCCGATGACGCTTGGTCAGATTGGCTGTGCGCTGTCTCATGATTCGATTTATCGCCGCATGCAGACGGAAAGAATCGATTGTTCGCTGATCCTCGAAGACGACATCGATTTTTCGCCCGCGTTCTCCCGCGCGCTTGAACATGTGAAACGTCGCATGGACATCTCACGGCCTCAGGTCTTCCTGTTTTCGAATCTGCGCGATGCGCATTCGTTCGAGGTCAGCGGCGATGCGAAGTCATTCGAGATCGTCCGGCAGAAGTCGATGGCCTGTACCGATGCGTATGTAATCACATTGCCGGCCGCGAATCTGATTTATCGGGCCAACTATCCTGTGCTGACCTGTGCCGACTCATATCGTCGCTGGCGTCGCCATTTTGGCCTTGAGCTGTATCGCTGCCTCCCGGCGACAGTCCGCCACAATCCGGTTTTCAAATCTGAAATCGTCCGCATTGGCGGAAACTGCCACAAGGCTGCCTCCGGGCTGCTGCGCGTCTGGTATGCGGCAAAAGACGTCTATGGCATCTGGCGCAACGGTCGCTAGGTCTACGTGTGCGCGGGACAAGGGGCGCGGTCGCTTTGCAGATTCGGCGGAAAACTGCTATACTACGCCCCATGAAAAAGAACTCTCTCATCGCCCTTGCCCTCGGCGCGGTTGCCGCCGTCCTCTTCTTTGCCTCGCTCGCGGGCTACGCCTATCCCGGCGACAGCGCGCGGCTGATCGCGCTCTGGAAGGGGCTCGACGTGGGCGCGTGCGAATATCCGCTGATGGCGGCGTTCGCGAAGCTGCTCGGCGGCGGGAACCTGATCGCGCCGATCTGCGGTGCGCTCGCCGCGATGGCTCTCTACGGACTCGTCTCGGCGTTCGTCGCCGCGCGCGTGCGGGCGGACGAGACGCTGCCGCAGAAGGACCTCCTCGCGACGCTTGCGGGTGCCGTCGCCGCCGTCGTCTTCGTCCTGACGCCGGCCGTGCGGAGCGCCGCGACGCATCTGGAGCCGCGCCTCTTCGACTTCCTCTGGGCGCTCGTGACGCTCCTCGTCGCCGTGCCGTTCTTCGGGTGGCGCAAGGGCGCGGTATGGGGGCTCGCGCCGCTGATGGGCGTTCTCTGCGGCCTCGCGTTCTGCGATTCGGCGCTTGTCCTCGCGTTCCTGCCGTTCTATCTCGCGACGCTGACGTGCGCGGCGCTGAAGCAGGGGCGCAAGCCGTATCTCGCGCTCTTCCTCTTCCTGTTCGTCGGCTTCCTGACGGCGCTTTTCGCGGCGGGCTGGTTCGGCCTCGCGCTGGGCGACCACCTCGGCGGCCTCGCGCGTGAGATGAAGGCGTGGTACAAGACGCCGGGCTGGCTCTTCGTCGCGCTCTTCGCGACGCTGCCGTTCGTGACGTCGCTCTTCTCCAGCCAAAAGGCGTTCAATGAGTCGCCGACCCTCGTGCCGTGGCTCTTCCACGCGGCGATGACCTTCGCGGCGATCCTCGCGGTGGCGACGCCGCTCGCGCCGAGCACGGTGATGGAGCCGTACGGCATCCTGCCGGTCGCGTCGAGCGCGTTCGCCGCGTGCGTCGCGGGCTACCTCGTCGCGTTCTGGTGGCTCTACCGGCGGCGCGTCGTCGCGCTCGTCGCGGGGAGCGTCCTCGCGTTCGTCCTCGTCGTCTCGTGCCTCTGGAACCTGTTCGCGTTCGACGGCGACCGGGGCGCGTTCGCCGACCGGATCGCGCGCAAGGTCGTGCAGGATCTCGGCGACCGCACGTGGTTCGTCTCGGACGGCGTGCTCGACAACCACCTGAAGCTCGTCGCGGCCGAGGCGGGGCGTCCGCTTCACGTCATCTCGCTCGCGCGCGACCAGGACGAGGACTACCTCGCGCGGCTCGGCGAGCTTGTCGCGCAGGAGGGCGTCGGCGGCGAGAAGAACGCCGAGCTGCGCACGACGCTCACGCTGGGCGTCCTGCCGTTCCTCCAGGACTGGTTCGCCGCCGATCCGTCCGTCGCGCAGAAGGTCGCGATCTGGGGCGCGCCCGACCTCTGGTACGCGGCGAACAAGACACCCGTGCCCGAGTTCCTGTTCTTCGGCGCGGACGAGGCGCACGTGCCGGACTGGACGGCGTGGAAGGAATACGACGCGATTCTCGAAGCCCCGAAGGGCTGGGGCAGCTACCACGCCGGCACGGTGCCGAACCCCGTCGACCGGCTGCGCTTCTCCCTGCGCCGCCACCTCGGCTTCGTCGCGAACAACCGCGGCGTCTGGCTTCAGGACAAGCACCGCGACGACGACGCCTGGAAGATGTACGAGCTCGTCCTGAACGAAATCGACCGCGACAACATCTGCGCCGTCTTCAA
Organism: uncultured Kiritimatiellota bacterium; assembly: GCA_934675625.1. Classification (GTDB taxonomy): domain Bacteria; phylum Verrucomicrobiota; class Kiritimatiellia; order RFP12; family UBA1067; genus UBA1067. The sequence goes on along the minus strand of CAKURH010000056.1, from coordinate 21,510 downwards.
CGAGGTCGCGATGATCGGCGCGAACCATCCGTCGGCCGTCGCGAAGAAGCGCGAGCTGGAGCGCACGCTGAAGGCCGCCGTCGACGACGCGAAGCGCCGCTACGTGCTCTGGCGCCTCGGCACCTACTACGGCTACATCCGCAACCCCGACGTGTTCGTCCGCCTCGGCCACGCCTGGGCGAAGTCGGGGCGTCCGGGCGACGCGCTCTCGCAGATCCGCCGCGCGATCGACTTCGTGCCGTCCGACAAGCGCTCGTCGCTCCTGAACATGATGGCCGCGCTCTACGCGAACGAGAACGACCAGAAGAAGTCGCGCCGCATCTACGAGGGCGTCCTGGAGAAGAACGCGCGCGACCACGATGCGCTGCTGGGCCTCATGCGGCTGGAGCTTCTTGACGGGAACGCCGCGAAGGCGCTCGAATACCTGGAGCGCGCGGCGGCCGTCGCGGGCGACGACAAGCGCGCGCAGCTGGAGTTCGCGATGGTGTCGATGATGAAGAACGACCTGACGGCGGCGGCGGAGCACGTGCAGAAGGCGATCGACAAGGACGGCAAGGACCTCCAGGCGTGGTCGCTGTTCGCGGCCGTCACGATGCAGCAGATCGACGCGGCGAAGGATCCGAAGGCGAAGGCCGCGCTGGAGAAGCGGCTGAACGACGTGATCCTGCCGACGATGGAGAAGCAGGCGACCGACCCCTACGACTACCACGTGCAGACGACGAAGGGCTTTGCGCTCCTGAAGAAGGGCGAGGCGGGCCGCAAGGCGGCGCGCGACGCCTTCGCCGCCGCCGCCAAGGCGCGTCCGGGCATCCCCGCGACGCAGGATCTCGTGCTCGGCCTCGACATCTCGCTCGACGACAAGGAGAACGCCGAGCAGCACGCGCGCGACGTCCTGCGCCGGAACCGCAACGCGCCGCTCGCGAACTACGTCATGGGCTCGCTCGCGTTCGGGCGCGGCAATCTCGCCGAGGCGGAGACGTTCCTGCGCAAGGCCGCGAACGCGCCGCAGCCCGTCGCGCTCGCGCTGAACGACCTCGCGGAAGTCCTGCGGCGGACGCAGCGGCTCGTGGAGGCCGAGACCTACGCGCGCAAGGCCGTCAAGGCCGCGCCGGGGCTGTATGTCGCGTGGGAGACGCTCGGCTCGATCCTGATGGACCAGAACCGCGACTTCGCCGAGGCCGAGTCGTGCATCCGCAAGGCGTGCGAGCTCTCGAAGGGGCCGAACGGACGCGAGGCGGACGTGCGCATGCTCGTCTCGCTCGTGCGCGTCCAGCTGAAGGCCGGCGACAAGCAGCACGCAAAGGTGACGATCCGCAAGGTGCAGTCGCGCCTCGGCGAGCTGTCCGAGTTCGAGCGCCGCGAGTTCGAGGAAGTGAAGAAACTGGCGAAGTAAGGAACGGGAAGTCTTGGCTTTATAGGCGATTCAGTCGTGCGAATCATTTCCCTTTTCAGCGGCGCGGGTGGGCTTGACCTCGGCCTCGTCAAGGCCGGGAACGAGGTTGTCTGGGCGAATGACATTGACGTCTCGGCGGTCGAGACCTATCGGCGAAACATCGGGGACCGCATTGTCTGCAAGGACATCAAGGACGTCTCGATGGACGAGATTCCCGACAATGCCGATGTAGTGGTGGGCGGTTTTCCTTGTCAGGGGTTTTCGCAGGCGAATCTTCTGCGGGATGTCGGGGACGCGCGCAATGCGCTCTACCTTTTTTTCCGAAAGGTCGTGGCCGCGAAGACGCCTCGCTATTTCATTGCGGAGAACGTGAAGGGGATCCTGTCGCTGGGCAAGGGCGAAGTCATCAGGCGCATCGTGTCCGACTTCGCGGAAGCTGGCTATCGCGTCGAGTATCGCCTCGTGGACATGGCGGAGTATGGCGTTCCTCAGCATCGCCGTCGCGTCATCATCGTGGGGCAGAGAACCGATGTCGCAGATGCGATGCTCTTCCGATTCCCCGAACCGTCTTGCGGCAAGGGACTGAAGCCGTTTGTTTCGATACGCGAGGCTTTGGACGCTTTCCCCGATCCCGACTTACCGAATGATGTGCCGAACCACGTCTACTCGGCCTATCGGGTCGCCTTTCGTGATTTCACGGGGCATCGTCCAACAGATCCAGCCAAGCCGTGTCCGACAATCCTGGCGCGCGGCAACGGCGGCGGCGGCGTGTGCGCGATTCCGCATTATAACGGTCGGAGGCGGCTGACGGTGCGTGAAAGCGCGGCGATACAGACGTTCCCGGATGATTTCGTTTTCTGTGGACGCATGAACGCCTGCTATCGGCAGATTGGCAATGCCGTGCCCGTGCGGTTCGCCGAATTGCTGGGGCGTGAACTGCGACGACTGGAGGACGTGTCGAAATGAAAGTCGTCTCTCTTTTCAGCGGCGCGGGTGGACTTGATCTTGGCTTCGTCCGGGCTGGGCATGAAGTGGTGTGGGCAAATGACCTTTATGGCGATGCCGTCGAGACCTATCGGGCGAATCTTGGCGACCACATCGTCTGCCGTGACATTGCGGAAATTCCGTCAAACGAGATTCCGTCTTGCGACATCGTTGTGGGCGGCTTTCCGTGCCAGGGGTTTTCGGTCGCCAACGTGAAGCGCCATGAGGGCGACAGCCGCAACAAGCTCTATCTCCAGCTTTTGCGCATCATTCGCGACAAGCGGCCGAGGTTCTTCGTGGCGGAGAACGTGAAGGGGCTTCTCCATTTTGCCAAGGGGAAGGTGTTTGAGAAAATCTTGGACGACATGCGTGCGCTTGGCTATCGGGTCAAGTCACGGCTCTTCAACGTGGCGGACTATGGCGTTCCGCAACGGCGCGAGCGTGTCATCATCGTCGGCGTCAGGAATGACGTCAAGTTCGATTACGAGTTCCCTGAACCAACGCATGAAAAGGACGGTCGTGACGGACGTCGGAAATGGGTCGGCATTGGCGCGGCCTTGGCTCTTTTGCCGGATCCCGACAGGCCGAGCGACGTGCCGAACCACACCTACTCGCGGTATAAGCTCAACTTCAACGGCTACATCGGGCATCGCCCGCTGGATCCCGAAAAGCCCGCGCCGACCGTCACGGCACGTGGCGACGACAAGGGCGGCGTCGTCATCTTGCCGCATCCGAATGGCTTGCGGCGGATGTCCGGGCGGGAGTTGGCGACCGTGCAGGGTTTTCCGTTGGACTATGCGTTCAAGGGGCCTCTTTCGTCTGTCTATCGACAAATCGGGAATGCCGTGCCGCCGCCGTTTGCGCAGGCGATTGCGGCACAATTCAATGCCTATCGGGAGGTGTGAGATGTCGTTGTCTCTGGATTTCGTACCGCAGAAGCCGTTCGGCGAATTCAAATGGAAGTGGGCCAGCGTCCAGTGCACAGAAGGACTGAACGATCCGGTCGTTCTTCTCGGTGTCCTGTTCCGCATGCGAAAACTGGAGCTGGAGAACAAGGGCATCAAGTATAATTCGCAGACTTTTGCAAATGAACTGGTTGCGCTTTCCAACGACATCAAGGACAGGGGCATTGGCGTCGACCTCGCACGGCGGACAGGCGAGCGAAATCTCATCCGGAATTCGGGGCAGTATTGGCGGGCTCTCGGACTGATTCCGCGTGAAGCGCATGGAGGCGTTATTGAACTGACGGATTTTGGGCGTAAGGTTGCCGACCGCAAGATTTCTCAGACGGAATTTGCGGCTCTCGTCATCCAGACGTTGACGTTGCCGAACCCTGCCATCCAGTCTGAGTCCGAATGTCGGCAATGGCGTGAGCATGGAATTGAACTGAAGCCGCTTTTGCTGATTCTCAAAATCGTACGTGCGCTGAATGCTGAATCGGGACAGGGCTATCTCACGCGCGCCGAACTGTTGCAGATTGTCATTCCGCTCTCGGGGACGGTCGGTGTGGGCACCGCCGATTACGTATCGTTTATTCGCGCGAAACGCGCGGGTCGCCTGGATCTCTCTCGTTGGCCGAACTGTGCGCCGTCGGCGAACGATCCACGCATCGCTCGCGAATTTCTGCTGTTTCTTGCTAATTATGGTTATCTGACGCGGCTGGAACTCGCGGAGGAACGCTTTCTGTACAACCATCTCTTGGATGACGAGATTGCGGAAATCATTGATCTTGCGGACTCTGGCGAAGTCAGTTCGCTTGTGGCGCGGCTTCAGCAGTCCGACGTATCGTCTGAGATCGAACGCAAGCGCGTTCAGTCTGCCAACTGTCGTCCGAATCAGGCGAGATTCCGCCGAGCGGTCTTGGGGTCGCGTCCTCGCTGCGTCATCACGAACGTGACGTTGCCGGAAGTTTTGGAGGCGGCACACATCGTGCCGTTCAAATATCGTGGCGAAGATACCGTCGCCAATGGCTTTTGCATGCGGATGGATATCCATCAGCTCTTCGATTCCGGGCATTTGCGGATTGCTGTTGATGGCGGCGTGTTCCTGACGGATCGTGCGCGGATGGACTATGGCGCGCTCATTCCGCCGTCGATACGCCTCCCCTCCGTCGTCAATCTTGATTTTGTCCGCTGGCGTTGGGAAAACTACAACGGCGTGTAATATGTTCACCTCACTCATTCTCGCTGTTGCGTTTCAGGTTCTGCCGTTCTACCAGCAGAAGCCGGAGCAGGACTTCTACGCGCTGCGGCCGTTCTGGTCGCACGAGGCCGAGACGACGGACGTCCTCTGGCCGCTCTTCACCTCCCATCGCGACTGGTGGCGATTCTGCTTCTTCACCCACTACCAGTCCAACGCCGACGGCGGCTACCAGTTCGACATTCTGCCGCTCTGGTGGAACGGCGTGGACGGAAGAAGGAAGAAGGAAGAAGGAAGAGGGAAGAAGGAAGAGGGAAGAGGGAAGAAGGAAGAGGGAAGAGGGAAGAAGGAAGAGGGAAGAGGGAAGAAGGAAGAGGGAAGAAGTGTGGATGCTTCCTCTTATTGGGGGCTGTTCCCGATCTACGGGCGGCATCCGCACGTCCTGATGATGTACGACTGGGAGTTCGTCCTCTGGCCCGTCTGGATGCGCTACCGCATGCCGCGTCCGAAGGATCAGGCGTGGCTGACGACGAACGCCGTCCTGTTCCCGTTCTTCCACTGGCGGGACGACGGCTCGTGGGGCTTCTGGCCGTTCTACGTGACGAGCCACAACCGGGCGGACGACCATACGACTGTCCTCTGGCCGCTCTGGAACAGGAAGACCTCGTTCGCTGACCGTGACACGGGCGGTGCGGGGACGAGCTGGATGCTCTGGCCGCTTCTGGGGCGCGTCGACCGCGAGCGCGAGCAGCAATGGCTCTTCTTGCCGCCGTTCTTCTCGTTTGCCGAGACGTCGGATGGCTGGCGGGGGCGCTACCCATGGCCGCTCGTCGAGATCGAGCGCTTCACGAAGCGTACGCGCACGAGCGTCTTCCCGTTCTACGAGCACATCGACAACTTCCGCTACCTCGACGGAACGAAGGAGGACGAGATCACGCGCTTCGGCTGGCGGCTCGTGGAACTGCTGCCGGACGAGACGCGGGTCTTCCCATTCTGGGTGAGCCGGCCCGACGACACGTACTTCCGCCTGTGGCCGTTCTGGGAATCGTCCGTCGCGGCGGACGGCTCGCGGTACGGACGCTTCCTCTCGCTCTTCCCGATTCGCTGGGTGCCGGCGGTCGATCGCAACTGGTCGAAGTTCTGGACGTTCTACGAGCGCGTCACGACACCATGCGGCGAAACGGCACATGCGCTCTTCTGGGGCCTCTTCCGCTGGACGACGCACGACAATCCGCAACCTGAAACACAACCAAACGAATCGACACGACATGATTGAATTCCGATCTCTTTGCATCCTTGTCTGCGTGGTCTGGACGGCCGTCGCCGCCGGTGCGGCGGACGACATCACCTGCGAGAAGTTCCCCGATGCCGACGCGGTGCTGGTGGACGACGTCTCGCGCATCGCGTACAATCCCGACGGCACCTACGTCGAGTCGAGCGAGAGCTGGACGAAGATCCTGACCGAGAAGGGGCGGCGCGAAGAGAGCACGGTCGCGCTCCACTACTCGAAGCGCTACGGCACGGCGTCCGTCGACTTCGTCGGCATCGTCGGCACGAACGGCGTCGAACGCACGGTCGACGTGTCGGCGACGACGCGCGAATCGACGGACAACGGCTCGATGGCGGCGAACATCTACGATCCGCTTGACCGCCGCATCGTCTGCACAATCCCCGGCCTCGCCGTCGGCGAGACGCTGCACGTGAAGACGACGCGCCGCGCCCTGAAGCCGCGCTGCGTGGGCCAGTGGTCCGACCTCGCGGTCTTCGCGTGGTCGAACCCGATCCTCCGCTCGCGCGTCGAGATCCGCGCGCCGAAGGAACGTCCGCTCAAGCGCATCGCGATCCGCCATCCGCGCGGCAACGTCGCGACGTCCGAGACGCCGCTCGCGGACGGCGGCACGCTGCACGTCTTCACGGCGACGAATTCGGCGCAGGTATTCCCCGAACCGGACATGCCGCCGCTCTACACGCAGGTCCAGCACCTGCGCGTCTCGACGGCGGCGGATTGGCCGGAGATCTCGCGGTGGTACTGGGGGCTCTGCGCGCCGCATCTCGCGAAGACGAATGCGGCAATGATCGCAAAAATCGAAGATCTCAAATCTCAGATTTCAAATTCAAATGTTTCAATTTCAGATTCAAATGTTCCAAAGTCTCAGATTTCAAATGCTCAGACTCCAGATTCTCAGATTCAAAAATCCAATGTTCAAATTTCAGAGTCCCAGATCTTAAATCCTAAATCTGAAATTGTAAATTTCAACGCGCAACTCCTCCGCGCCATCTTCAAGTTCGTCTCGCAGGAGGTGCGCTACATGGGCCTCACGATGGAGGGCACCTCGCCCGGCTATGCGCCGCATGACGTTGACGTCACCTTCGACAACCGCTATGGCGTCTGCCGCGACAAGGCGGGGCTTCTGGTGGCGATGCTGCGCCTCGCGGGCTTCAAGGCGTTCCCCGTCCTCATCAACGTCGGCGCGAAGCTCGACCCCGACGTGCCCCAGCCGTTCTTCAACCACGCCATTGTCGCCGTCGAACTTCCGAAGGACACGGCCGCGCAGTTGATGATTCGACAATTCGACGATTCGATTGATTCCCCCTACCTCCTCATGGATCCGACGAACGAGAACGCGAAGGACCTCTTCCCGGCCTACGAAAGCGACAAGAGCTACCTCGTCTGCCGTCCGGAGGGGGACGTGCTGCGGCTCTCGCCGACGCCGACGCCCGACCACAACGCGCTCGTGGCGACGTCGAAGGGCGTCCTCGCGAAGGACGGCTCGCTCGTCGTGGAGAGCGACGTCTCCTTTGGCGGCGTGAACGACACCGTCTACCGTCCGGCGCTTGTGAAGATGACGGGCGAGGATCGCGTCAAGTTCTTCGAGCGCGCCGTGAAGCGGCTTGCGGCGGGCGCGGAGCTCATCCGCTGCGAGATCGAGCCGGCGGACATGCGCGACACCGAGGTGCCCATCCGCGTGAAGCTCGCCGCCCGCCTGCCGGAGATGCTGCTCCGTGGCGAGACGTGCGACCGCCTCGACGTGCCGTTCGTCACGAAGACGCTCGGCCTCGCGAACTTCCTCCTGTCCGGCAACACGTCGCTCGAACGGCGCACGTTCCCGCTCGTCCTCGACTCGACGGCCGGTGTCGACGAGCGGCTGGAGATCGACCTCGCCGGCGTCGTGGGCGCGGCGCGCGACCTGCCGCCGGACGTGCGGATCGACGGCGGCTACGCCTATCGCCGCGCGTTTTCCGTCTCGAACGACGTCCTGCGGGCGCAGCGGCGGCTCGCGGTCGCGCAGGTCGAGTTCTCGGCGGATGTCTACGCGAACCTGCGCGAGGACGTGAAGCGCGTCGAGGCGGCGGAGCGCCGCCAGCCCGTCTTTGCCGTCGATCCGCTTGCCGAGGCGGACGTGCGGTGGATCGACGAGGCGACGGAGGTCGACATCGCCTCCGACATGGCGTGGACGGTCACGAACCGCGTCGTGAAGGAGATCTTGACCTACAAGGGCAAAAAGGGCTCGGCGGAGCTCGAATTCAGCTTCAACCCGTGCATCGAGACGTTCGATCTCGTGTCCGCGACGGTCAGCAACCGGGACGGACGCGTCTATTCGGTCTCGCCGCGCGAGAAGAACGTGATGGACTGCGGCTGGGCGGCGTCCGCGCCGCGCTATCCGGCGTCGAAGATCCTCGTCGTCAACCTGCCGTCCGTCGAGATCGGCAGCACGATCTCCTACACGACCGTGCGCGCCGTCACGAACGCGCCGGCGGCGTACTACGGCGTCTTCGGCTTCGATTCGCACGAACCGCTCGGTCGCCGCTTCGTGCGCGTGAACGGCTGGACGCGCGAGGTGCACAATCCGCGCCGCGTCCCGAACGAGCCGAGCCAGCCGGCGGCGTCGCTCTGGCGCGACCAGGTGATCGTCTCCTCGAACCGCTTCGCCCGACTGGACCTGAAGGTGGCGCCGCTGCGGTCGGACGTCCTGCCGGACGGCGCGACGGTGCGCGAAATCCGAGACTGGATGGCCCGCCACGTGAAGATTGCGGGGCCGGGGCTGTACGAACTGCCGCTGGGTCTCCAGCTGACGGATCCGGCGGTCGTGCTGAAGGAACGCTACGCGACGCGGCTCGACTACGTGCGCACGCTCTGCGCGCTCCTGAAGGGCGCGGGCTACGCGGCGGACGTCGTGCTGGCGGCCGACAACGCGAACGACCCTCTGCCGATTCGCAACCGCATCAAGTTCGAGAAGCCGAACGTGCGCGCCTTTTCCGCCGCGCTCTGCCGCGTACGCGTCCGGGAAGGAGGCTTCCTCGGCTTCGGCGGCGAGACGAAGACCTATTTCCTCGGCACGGAGAACGAGTATGCGCCGCTCGGCCCGACGGCCTACGCGGGCAGCGACGTCTTCGATCCGGCGGCGGGCGCGTTTGCGGTCGTCACGGTGCCGGAGGCGGACTTCCGCGACCGCACGGGCGAGACGAGCGAGTTCCTCGTGCGCGAGGACGGCGCGGTCGACCTGACCGTCGTCTCGTCGATTTGGGGCAGTGGCGTCGGCGGCTTCCGCAAGCGCTATGCGGAGATCCTGCCGGAAGACCGCAGCCGCCTCTACCAGTCGATCCTCGGCAGCGTTGCGCAGGCGGCGAGCGCGACACGTGAACTGGAGGCGGACATCGAGGGCTATCCGGCGACGCGGCGGTTCTCTTGCTACATCCCCGACTTCGCGACCGTCGCCGGCGACACGATCACCGTGCAGCTGCCGGCGCTCGTCTCGTCCATCCCCACGTTCACGGGCCGCGCGCGCCAGACGCCGTTCGCCGTCGGCGCGGCGGACGCCGAATGCGCGGAGGTCACGGTGCGGTTCCCGGAAGGCTATACGCAGGTCGAGCACCTGCCGGAGGCCTTTGCGTTCGCCGCGCCGGACGATCCGGCGCGTCCGTGGCTGGTCTGCACGGTCACGTCGCAGGTCGAGGACGGCGCGCGGGTCGTGAAGATCCGCCGCGAGGTGTCGCCGCGCGTGTCGTCGTGGTATGCGCCGGACGTCATCGAGCTCGTCCGAGACCGCAGCCGCCGCGCCGCGTCCCGCGCAAACCGCACGCTCGTCGTCCGCCGTCCGAAAATGTGATATAATTCGTTCACAATGATCGAAGTCCGTAACCTCGCTTTCACCTATCGCAGCCGTCCCGTCTTGCGGGACGTCTCGTTCGTCGTCTCGCCGGGCGAGGTCGTCAGTGTCGTCGGCGCGAACGGCGCGGGGAAGACGACGCTCCTCAAGGTTCTCGCGACGCTGGCCGTGCCCGATTCGGGGCGGGTTCTCCTGGACGGGCAGGACGCCTTGGCGCGTCCGCTCCGCTATCGGCGGCAGATCGGCTACCTGCCGGAGACGGTGGCGTTCTACGACGACATGACGGTGAAGGACTACCTGCGCTACCGGGCGGATCTCAAGGGCGAGCCGGCGAAGCGCATCCGCCGTCGCGTGAGCGAGGCGGCGGAGATGTGCCAGGTGTCCGACTGCCTTGGCCGTCCGCTGAAGGGCCTCTCGCTCGGCATCCGCAAGCGCGTGGCGCTCGCGGACGCGCTGCTGTTGCGTCCGCGTGTCCTGCTGCTGGACGACTTCCTTTCGGGGCTCGATCCCGTCATGCGCCGGACGGCGGGTGACATTCTCTCGAACGCGGCGGCCTTTTCGAGCGTGATCGTGACGGGTCATGAGCTGGACGACTTCGCGAAATGGACGACGCGTTTTCTCGTTCTGCGGGGCGGCGTCGTCTCGGCGACGGTCGAGACGGCGGGGCTCGAGTCGCCGGAGTTGCGCGCGCGTTTGGACGCGGCACTGGAAGGGGGGGCGCGATGAGCCCGGTGCGCGTGACGTGGGGGCGGACGGTTGGCCACGCCCGTGGCCGCTATACGACGGCCTTGGCGGTCGCGGGCTTTCTGGCCTTCGTCGCCGGCGCGTTCGGCTTCGGTTTTATCCGGGCCGAGGGCAGCGCGGCGTCTCTCGCCGTGCTGTGGGCGGCCAGCGTCGCGCCCGCCCTGCCGGTGCTGGCCGCGCTGCTGGCGATGGGCGTCTGGAGCGACGAGCGTCAGTCGGGCCGGATGGCGATGCTGCTGTCCGTGGCCGTGCGCGAGCGCGACTATGTCCTCGGCAAGTTCCTGGGCGTCTGGACGCTGCTGATGGCGTCCGTCGCCTTGTCGCTGGCGGCGCTGTGGGGGGCGCTCCTCTTCTTCGCGCCGGCGGTCGTGGCGGGTACGCCGCTGCTTTCGCTCGTCCCGCCGCTGCTGGCGCTTGGCGTGCAGGGTCTCCTCTGGACGGCGGTCTCCGTCGCCTTCAGCGCGATGTTCCGCTCGGCGGCGGCTGCCGCCGCGACGTCCGTCGCCCTGCTGGTCGCGCTGCCGCGTGCGCTGTGGGCGGGGCTCCGGCTCTGGTCGTCACGCGGAGCGACGGCGTTCGGCGAGATGCCGCTCGACGCGCAGGTCGTCGACGGGGCGCTGGGGACGTTCTCGGTCGGGACGCTCGCGGGCTATCTGGTCGTCACGGGCGTCTTTCTCCTTGTCGCCACGAAGTGCGTCGCGGCGTCGCGGCTCGTCGGGCGCGGCGCGCGCACGCTGCGGCTCTCGACGGGCGTCGTTCTTGTGCTGTCCGCCGCGCTGGCGTTCCTGGCGATTCGGCTGGCGCTGCGGTTCGACGTCACGGTCGAGCTGCCCACGGTCGGCCTTTCCGGCGAGTTCTCGGCGCGGACGCGCGGCATCCTCGCCGAGTCCTCGGGCGAGATTGCCGTGACGTGCTTCCTCTCGCGGAACGACGCGCGCTTCCGCGCGATTGGCCATCTCCTGCGGTCCTTCCGCAAGGCGTCCGCCGCGCTCGGAGGCGCGCGGATCGACATCCGCTTCGTCGACCCGCGCTGGGACGTCGCCGATTCCGAGCGGCTGGCGTCACACGGTGTCGCGGAGGCGTCCCTCGTGTTCGAGAAGGGGCGCCACCTCGTCGTCCTGCCAATCAAGGACGGATGCGGCGAACGCCTTTGCGCCTCGACGATCCGGCGGCTGACGATGCCGCCCCAGCGGCGGAACGTCTACTGGACGGTCGGCCATGGCGAGGCGGCGCTGGACGGCTATGGCCTCTATGGGCTGAGCGACATCGCCCGCGAACTCGCCCGTGAGGGCTACGGCAACGCGCCGCTCGACCTGACGGCGGCCGAGACGGTTCCGCCCGACTGCGCGCTGATCGTCATGTCCGGCCCGAAGAGCGCGCTGGCGCGCGTCGAGCTCGACCGGCTGGACGCCTACCTGCGCGCGGGCGGCCGCCTGCTCGTGCTGCTGGGTTCGCCGGAGGGCGCGGGGCTCGCGTCGCTGCTCGCCCGTTGGGGCGTCAAGGCGACGCCGGCGGCGCTCGCGGGCGCCCAGACGCTGTCGGGCAGCGACGTCGTCGTCACGGACTTCTCGGATCATCCCGTCTCCGCGCGGCTGAAAGGCTCGCGCATCGTCCTTGAGCGTCCGGTGGCGCTCGTGCCGTCGGCGGCGACGGGTTCCGGCACGGGCGCCGAACGCATCGAATTCGCCGCGCTCGCCGCCTGGAACGGCGTCGTGCTGGCGGCGGGGGTCGAGCGCGGATCGGGCGCCGGGGACGACTTGGCGATCCGGCCGACGCGCCTCGTCGTGATCGGCGACGCGACGTTCGCCTTGAACGGCGCGCTCGCCGCGCGCGCGAACGCGAACCGGGACTTCTTCCTCAACAGCGTCGCCTACCTCGCGGGCGCGGACGTCTCGGAGGCGAACGGGACGGAGGCGGGGGTGCTCGTCTCGGGCCTTGACCGGGCGGCGCGCGTCCGCTTCGCCACCGTGACCGTCGGGCTTGTGCCGGCGCTCGTCTTCCTCGTCCTCGCGGGCGCCACGCTTCACCGGAAACTGCGCACATGAGAAACCGAAAGACCATCCTGCTCCTTCTCCTAACCCTCGTCGCCCTCGTCGCGGCCGAGGTTGCGCTCAACTTGGGAGGCCGCAAGATCCGCGTGGCGGCGCGGACTGTCCTGATCGAGAACGCGGTCGACTGCGCGGCACTGACGCTGGCGCGGCGCGGCGAGCCGCAGACGGTCCTGGAACGGGACGGCGGCCGCTGGCGGCTTCGGCGGCCTTTCGCCGCCACGGCCGAGGAACCGGTCGTGCTGAAGCTCCTCGACCAGCTGGCGCATGCGCCGGTCGAGGAGACGATTTCGGACGCCGAGCTGTTCAGGTTCGGCCGGACGCGCGCCGATTTCGCGCTGGACGATCCGCCGCTCCGCGTCAGCCTCTCGAACGCCGCCGCGCGCGCGTCCGTGTCGTTCGGCCTGCTGACGCCCTCGGGCGATGGCGTCTACGCCGCCGTGGACGGCGAGCGCGCGGTCATGATCGTCCCGTCGTCCGTCCTCGCGGCCGTTGACCTGCCCGTGGATCGGCTGCGACGCCGACGGCTCTTCGGCTTTGGCGAGAGCATGGTCACGGCCTTCGACGTCAAGCAGCGGCCGGGTTCGATCCTGTCCTTTTCGCGCGAGGGGGACGGCTGGCGCGTCGGTGCGGACAGGGCCTCCGAGGCCGCCGTCTCGCAGTTCCTGCGGGATCTCACGGCAGTGGAGGCCCAGAGCTTCGTCTGGCCGACGGGCGCGACGAACGAGGTCGGCCAGGCCTCAGCGTCGCTGCTGGCCGGCTACGGCCTCGATCCCGAGGCGTCGGTGACCGTAACGATCAAGCGATCCGTCGGGCGCAACTCGTCGATCTCGTTCGGCAAGCGTGCGAGCGAGACGACCGTCTACGCCCTCGTCCACAACGGCGGCACGGTCGTGACCGTTTCGGCGGCGCTGCTCGACGAGGCCCTGCAGGAGACGGCGCGCTTCGCCGACACGCGGCTCTTCCGGGAGCCGGCGGAGCAGGTTTCCGCATTGACGGTGACCGAGGGGGCGACGGCGCTCGTGCTCGCGCGCGCCGGGCGGGCGTCCTGGCGGCTGGAGGCGCCCATTTCCGCGCCGGCCGATCCGGAGGCGGTCGAGGCGCTGCTCGCCCGTGTGCAGGCCCTTTCGACGGCCGATCTCGACCCGCACGGCGTGGCCGTCTCCCTGGGCGCGGACGCGGCGCCGGCGGTCGTTGCGCGCGCGGCCCTTTTCCCGGACGGCGGCGGGTTCGAGCGGTTCCGCGCCAAGGAGATCGTCGACTTTCCGGCGGACGAGATCAAGCGTCTCGTCTCGACGGTCGGCGAGACGGGCGCGGCGGTTGTCTTTGCGCGTGACCGCCGTGCCTGGAACGTCGAGTCCGCGCCCGAAGGCGCCGTCGTCTCGTCCGAGGGCGTGGCGCGCGTGCTGGGGGCCCTGTCGCCCCTGCGGGCCCTGCGCGTCGAGAAGCTGAAGGTCTCGGCGGCGGATTTCGCGGCGTGCGGGCTGGAGCGTCCGGCCCTAAGGCTGGCGGTCGACCTGAACCGCGAGGACGCCGTGCGCCGGAACATCCTCGTCGGCGCGGCGGCGCCGGACGGCGGACGCTATGCGACGGTCGGTTCGGCTGATGCCGTCTTCGTCATCTCGGACGACGCGGCGGCGGCCCTGTCCAGTCCGCTCGTCGAACGCCCCTGACATGAGTCCGGCCTCCCCATTGATTCCACGGCGCAAAAAGAGTATAATTCCCTGCTAAAAAGGGCGCGTAGCGTCCGAAGGGGAATGACATGAACAAGTACCTTGACTCTTTTATGAAGGCCTTTCCGTACGAGGGCCTGACCTACGATGACGTCACGCTGGTGACGCAGTATGCCGACTTCCTGCCCGACGACACGTCGCTTGAGACGAAGCTCACCTCGCGCACGTCGATGAAAATCCCGTTCATGTCGGCGGCGATGGACACCGTGACCGAGGCGCCGATGGCGATTGCGATGGCCCTCGCGGGCGGCATCGGCTGCATCCACAAGAATCTGGAGGAAGACGACCAGGCCGCGCAGGTCGCGCGCGTCAAGAACCACCTGAACGGCCTCATCGCGAACCCCGTCTGCTTCCACGCGAACGACGACATCAGCTTCCTGCGCAGCGAGAAGAAGCGCATGGGCCTCAAGTTCAACGGCTTCCCGGTGCTGGATGCGGACGACCGGCTCGTCGGCATGATCACGTCGTCCGACATGCGCTTCGCGCCGATGAACGCGATGAAGCTGAAGGACGTCATGCAGCCCTGCCCGATCACGGGCGACGCGAAGACCTCGCTCAAGAAGGCCTACGACCTCATGCGCAAGGCGAAGATCGGCAAGCTGCCGCTCGTGGACCGCGACGGCAAGGTCATCGGCCTCTACTCCTTCACGGACGTCGCGCGCATCATCGAGAACTCGAACGCGGGCTACAACTGCGACAGCCAGTTCCGCCTGCGCGTGTCGGCCTCCGTCTCGGGCGGCAAGGGCGACCTCACGCGCATGGAGAAGCTGGCGGCGGCGGGCGTCGACTGCGTTGTCGTCGACTCCGCGCACGGCCACACGAAGGGCATCATGGACATGACGAAGTACATCGTCAAGAACTTTCCGAAGGTGGACGTGATCGCCGGCAACATCGCGACGGGCGAGGCGGCGAAGGCGCTCGCGAAGGCGGGCGCGCACGCCGTCAAGGTCGGCATCGGCCCCGGCTCGATCTGCACGACGCGCGTCGTCTGCGGCGTCGGCATCCCGCAGCTGACGGCCGTCTACAACGCGGCGAAGGCCCTGCGCGGCAGCGGCGTCGCCGTCATCGCCGACGGCGGCATCAAACTGTCGGGCGACGTGCCGAAGGCGCTCGCGGCCGGCGCCGACTCGGTGATGCTCGGCTCGGTGCTCGCGGGCACGGAGGAGTCGCCGGGCGAGAAGATCTACGCGAACGGGCGCAAGTACGTCGTCTACCGCGGCATGGGGTCGATGGCGGCCCTCAAGAACGGCAAGGGCTCGCGCGCGCGCTACTTCCAGGACAACGAGGACGAGGACAGCCTCGTGCCGCAGGGCATCGAGGGCATGGTGCCGTACGCGGGCCACGTGAAGTCCATCATGACGCAGTTCTGCGGCGGGCTTCGCGCCTCGCTCGGCTACTGCGGCGCGCGGACGGTCGCGGAGCTTCAGGAGAAGGGCAAGTTCTACCGCGTCACGGCGGCGGGCCAGCGCGAGGCGCGTCCGCACGACATCACAATCACGAAGGAAGCCCCGAACTACCGGGCGTAAGCGAGGAGCGTCCTGATGAGCATGAAGCAGCTGTCAACCGTCCTCTGCGCGGGCGTCCTCGGCCTCGCGGCCGTCGCCGCGCCGGATCCGGTCGCCGAGGGGTTCGTGGACTGGACGGGGGTTACCGACAAGAACTACCTCTTCGGGCGGACGCTCACGCCGAGCGACCTCCGCCAGTGGACGGTCGTCTACGTCGTGGTGGACGCCGACACGTTCGCCGGGGGCAAGGTCAAGGAGCTCGCGTCGCTCGCGAACCTGATGCCGCTGCCGCAGGCCCATGCGACGCAGTGGGAGACGGCCGAGCTGCCGCACGACGGCATTGTCGTCTTCTCGGTGCGCCATGCGGACAAGGGGACAGACCCCAAGGCGTTCGCCGCGCGCTTCCGTCCGCCGAAGGACGCCGAGCAGGCCGAGGCGCAGGTCTATTCGACCTACGGGCGGAACCTCGTGCCGTTCTACAGGGATCTTGCGCCCGCCGGCGAGGCGGAGCTGTCGGCGGACAAGCTGCCCTACGTCGCCGTCTACGCGGCGGAGGGGACAGACCCCGTCTACACCAAGGAGAAGTTCGCGGCGGCTGACCTGAAGGGCGTGCAGGAAGCCGTCAAGAAGGCCTCCGCGAAGCTGCCGGCGGACTGGACGCCGCCGCTGGGCATCCGCGAGCCGCAGTTCTTCAAGCAGGTTCCGGCCCTGCTCGCGAAGGGCAAGCCGGCGTCGGCGGCCCTGAAGATTCTTGCGGCGGGCGTCAAGTCGAAGCACGCGGACCAGGCGAAGGAGGCGCAGGTCATGTACGACGCGCTGCACCAGTACGCGAGCGGGCTGAAGCTGCGCATCGGGCTTGAGCATCACGCGGCGCCCGCGCGGGCCTACTACGACCTCCAGACGCTGGTCAAGCTGTTCCCGTCCGAGAAGAAGAAGATGCAGGCGATCGACCAGAAGTTCAAGCAGAACAAGGAGCTCGGCTCGCTCGGCAAGATCTTCGAGAAGCTGATGGTCTGGGGGCGCGACGACTTCGTCTGCAAGAACGCGGGCGAGGCGAAGAAGATCGTGCAGGAGCTTCAGAAGTACAAGAAGGCCCTGGAGGCGCTCGCCAACAGCCCGAACGCGCAGATTCAGGGCGAGGCGATGCTCTTCTCCTCCCAGCTTGACGCGCTGATCGAGATCATCCCGACGAAGGTTCCCCAGAAGTGACGGCGCCGAAGAAGACCTGGCAGGACTACGGCCGCGAGTGGCTGGACACGCTGGTCGTCGCGATTTCGGTCGCGATGGCCTTTCGCGCCTACTTCTACACGCCGTTCAAGATCCCGACCGGCTCGATGCAGGAGACGCTCTGGGGCTACCACACCGACGTCACGGCCGAACGCGGCGCGTGGGACGTCTTTCCGCTCTCCGTCCTCAAGTGGGCCGTCACGGGCTCGCGCACGGTCGCGTGGGAGGCGCCCGTGTCGGGGCAGGTGCGGTGCATCCCGCGCGCGGACGGCTTCGCGACCGTGAAGGTCGGCACGTCCGCCGAGGAGTGGTCGCTGCCGACGGACGCCTGCCGCGCGCTGCACGGCAAGTACGTGCGCGCGGGCGAGACGTTCTGGAAGGGCGCGATCACGACGGGCGACTTCATCTTCGTCAACCGCTGGAAGTGGAACTTCGTCCAGCCGAAGGACAACGAGGTCATGATCTTCTCGACGACGGGCATCCACGACCTGCCGCAGGGGACGCACTACATCAAGCGGATGAAGGCCCGGCCCGGCGAGACGTACGCGCTGGAGCACCCCGTGCAGGGGCGCCCGACGGTCGTCACGATGGGGGCGGACGAGTACTTCGCCTGCGGCGACAACTTCAACAACTCCTTTGACAGCCGCTACTGGGGAACGGTGCCCCGCGGCAACCTGCGCGGATGCGCGTCATTCGTCTTTTGGCCACTCACCGGATGGAGAATCATCAAATGAGCGAACAGCTGATCCAGACGCCGTGCACCTTCGGCGAAAACGGGAACTTCCTGCTTGAGCGCGAGCTCGGCACGGGCGGCATGGGCGGCGTCTACATGGGGCGCGACAAGATGCTCGACCGCCCCGTCGCCGTCAAGGTCATGCTGAAGGAGTACGGCAGCGACGCCGAGTTCGTCGAGAAGTTCAAGAAGGAAGCGCAGTCCGTCGCGCGCCTCATCCACCCGAACATCGCGCAGGTCTACTCCTACGGCATCTGCGACGGCATGCCCTACATCGCGATGGAGCTTGCCACGGGCGGGTCGCTCTACTCGATCATGCAGGCGAACCCCGGCAAGGCGGACGTCACGCGCGTCATCAAGATCTGCCAACAGGTCGCCCAGGCGCTCCAGTGCGCGACCGACCAGGGCTGCGTGCACGGCGACGTCAAGCCGGAGAACATCCTCCTCGACGCGAACGGCAACGCGAAGCTCGTCGACTTCGGCCTCGCGGCGATGCAGAAGGACACGGACGAGATCTGGGGCACGCCCTACTACATCTCGCCGGAGAAGGTGAAGAAGGAGCCGATCGACTTCCGCGCCGACATGTACTCCCTTGGCGGCACGCTCTACCACGCACTCACCGGCGTCGCGCCGTTTGAGGGCGAGGACTCCATCGCCGTCGTCAAGAAGCGCTTCCTCGGCCCGCCGAAGAAGCCGAGCGAGATCCGTCCCGACCTGACGCCCGCGATCGACGACCTCGTGATGCGCATGCTCGCGCTCAACAAGGAAGACCGCTATCCGAGCTTTGAGGCGCTGCTGGAGGCGTTCAAGGCCGTCCTGACGACGGGCCTCACGAAAGACTCGACGACCACAACGACGTCCGGCACGCCCGTGAAGCGTCCGACGACCGTGGCGGGGCGGCGGACGGTGATGATGCGCGGCCGCCGCACGACGATGATGAAGCGTCCGGGCACGGTCAAGCGGAACCTCGAAAGCGGCGAGGAAGGGAACGAGGGCGCGCTCGACGAGACGGAGACGCCCGCGAAGACGGACGAAGACGACGAGGACGAGAAGGGCGGCAACCTGCTCGTCAAGGTGATCCTGTTCGTCGTCCTCGGCATCCTGCTCATCGCCGGCATCGGCGGTGGCCTCTGGTGGTTCGTCGTCTCCGACAAGAAGGCGAAGGCCGCCGAGGAGCAGCGGCAGATCGTGCAGGGCTACACGAAGGCCCGCGCCGCCGTGACGGACACCGTCGCCCACGCCGTCAAGTTCGCGGACGAGTTCGACGATTTCGCGCAGAAGGCGGTCGAGGCGTGCGAGAAGCCGACGAAGGAACTCGCGAAGCTGCTCGGCCCCGAACACGCGAAGCTGCTGAAGCCCGAACCGACGAAGGAGCTTCTGGACGCGATTGCCGCGACGAACGACACGCCGAAGGCCGAAGCCCCGGCGACGCCGGCTCCGGCGGCGACCAACGCCGCGCCCGCCGCGACGAATGCGGCCCCGGCGAAGGCCGAGGCGAAGCCGGCGGCGGACAAGAAGGATGCAAAGGGCGCGAAAGGAAAGACCGCTGCGAAAGGCAAGGACGCCCCCGCTGCGAAGCCGGCCGAGGCGAAGCCCGCCGAACCGCCGCCGCCCGCCGTCGTCTCGATGCGCGAACTCTGGGAGCGCGCCTACGGCTGTCAGGCGAGCGCCGTGCGCATCCGCCACGCCGTGCGCCAGCTCGTGAAGAAGAGCGCGGAGGGTGATGCGCTCGTCGAGCAGACGGAGGAGAACGCCCGCGCGCTCGGCAAGCTCTCCGTCGTCCTCGCCGAGATGCTGGACCAGATCAAGACGTCGAAGGACGTCGAGAACGTCCGCAAGGGCATCACCTACATCAAGTCGCGCGGCGACAAGCTCGTCGAGCAGACCGACAAGCGCCTGCGCATCGAGAGGCTGGAGAACGACCGCAAGCTCGCCGCCGAAAAGGCCGCCGCCGCCGAGAAGGCGCGGCAGGAGAAGCTTGCCGCCGAACGCCAGGCGAAGATCGATGCGGAGACCCAGGCGGCGGCGGAGAAGTTCGAGACGATCGCCGCGCAGGGCTCCCTGCGCCAGCTCGACTGGAAGAACGCGCTGCGTCAGCTGGAGACCCTCAAGGCCGACCTGAAGACGCCGGAGGGCCAGCACGCGGCGGACATCCAGATCCGCAAGGTCAACGACATGAAGAAGATGCAGGAGGTCTTCGTCAAGAGCATGGGCGGCTACGTCTTTCGCGGCAAGCTCAAGGGCGCGAAGGTCGTCTCCGTCAACGAGCGCGAGATGAATCTCGACCGTGGCAAGGCGAAGGCGCGCATCCCGTGGCACAAGTTCTACAAGGACTACCCCGGCAACCTGAACGAGCTCATCAACCACTTCATCATTCGCGGACGCGACAACGCCAAGCCGAGGCTCAACCTCAAGGACTGGGCGGACGCGATGACGGGCGCGGCGCTCACGATGCAGATCGTCTGCTCGGAGGTGAACGGCGCGGTCGAGAAGGGCGAGCAGCTCGCGAAGAAGGCCGTCGAGGAGTTCCCGGAGTACGCGAAGACCGCGAAGGAGATCTTCCCGGAGATCGCGTTCGGCGAATCGGCGGAGTAAATATGCAAACAGTCACCAATGAAATCGCCCGCGCGATGGCGGGCTCCAGCTTCATCCGCAAGATGTTCGAGAAGGGCCTCGAGCTGAAGCGCCAGTTCGGCGCGGACGCCGTGTGCGACTTCTCGCTCGGCAACCCCGATGTGCCGCCGCCGCCCCGGACGCGCGACGAGCTGATCCGCCTTGCGGACGCCGCCGTGCAGCCGCTCGGACTCGGCTACTGTCCGAACGCCGGCATCCCGTCCGTCCGCGAGACGATGGCCGGCTTCCTCTCGCGCCAGCAGGAGACGCCCGTTGCGGCGAAGGACGTCGTCATGACCGTCGGCGCGGCCGGCGCGATGGTGAGCTTCTTCCGCGCGGTCGTCGAGCCGGGCGACGAGATTATCACGCCTGCGCCCTACTTCGTCGAATACGGCTCCTACTGCGGGCACTTCGGCGGCGTCCTCAAGACCGTGCCGTCCCTCCCGCCGGACTTCATGCCTGACGTGAAAGGGCTCGCGGCGGCGATCACGCCGAAGACGCGCGCAATCATCGTCAACTCGCCCAACAACCCGACGGGCTGCATCTATCCGCGCGAAGTCCTGATGGAGATTGCGGCGCTCGTCGACGCGGAAAACGCGCGGCGCGACGCGCAGCCGGAGGCCCGTCCGCTCTTCCTCCTCTCGGACGAGCCGTATCGTGCGTTCGCCTTCGACGGCGCGACGGTGCCGGCGATCCTGCCGCTCACGAAATGGGCGTGCGTGCTCGGCTCGTTCTCGAAGACGCTCTCGCTCGCGGGCGAGCGCATCGGCTATTTCGTCGCGAATCCCGCGATGCCCGGACAGGCCGCGCTCATGCAGGCCGTCACGCTCACGAACCGGACGCTCGGCTACGTGAACGCGCCGGTGATCGGCCAGCGGCTCGCCGCCGCGCTCGTGAACGAGACGGTCGACCTGGACGTCTACGACCGTCGGCGCAAGCTGATGGCGAAGGTGCTGACGGAGGCCGGGGTGGAGTTCGCGTTGCCGAAGGGGGCGTTCTACTTCTTCGCGAAGAGCCCGGTCGCGGACGACGTCGCGTTCGTCGACGCGCTCGTGAAGGAGCGCATCCTCGTCGTGCCGGGCAGCGGCTTCGGCTTTGCGGGCTACGTGCGCATCTGCTGCAGCGTCGACGAGGCGATCATCGCCCGCAGCGCCGAGGGCTTCAAACGCGCCGTGCAGTCGTTCCGCCGCAGCTGAAGGAGGACACGTCATGGTGCGCCAAGCAAGCTTGGCTGAACTTGTAGAATGAAAGGAATCTACTCAGTAAGGATAATGGCATACTGA
>CAKURH010000055.1 GCA_934675625.1 uncultured Kiritimatiellota bacterium | reverse complement strand
CAGAGTGTCCAGTATTTGACGAACCAAAAAACCAATAGTAGACTACAGGGTGCACGTCCTACTTGACGAACCGGGGACGACGAAGCCGCCGGCGTTGGAGTCGCCGCTGAAGGCGAAGGACTTGCGTCCCGCGACGCCCGTCGCGTCAAACGCGCCGTCGTAAAGCGTCGCGCCGTCCACGTCATCCGACAGCGTGTAGGCGGAATGGGACAGGTCAGGCTGCGCGTAGGCCGGCTCGGGCTCCGGCTCCGCCGCGACGCCCGGCGCAAGCCACGCGAGCGTCGAGCCGTCGCCCTTCTCGGCGCGGATGAACTGCGCCGGCGTCAGCACGGTGTCCGACAGCCGGAACTCGGCCAGACTGCCCGTGAAGGTCGCATAGCCCGAACTACCGTCCGGCCCACGCAGTCCGGCGTAAAAGGATTCGCCGTCGCCCGCAAGCGAGTCGCCCGAGTCCAACGTCACCTCCTTGAGGAGTTCGTAGTCCGCATAGATCTTGAGAACATTCGCGCCCTTGTCGTAGGTGCACGCGACATGATGCCACTGCTCGTCGTTGTAGGTTCCCGGACTCGTCAGCATCTGCTTCTCTCCGACGTGAAACAGCAACCGACCTTCGAGGATCAAGACTTGCAGCGCACTCGATGCGGTAGACGGCTTCTTGTACAGGAGCGTCTGCCAGATCTTCTTCTTGTCACCCCAGAGATCGACATACCGGAAGTACGTCTCGACCGTGAACGAGGAGAGCGCAACCGCGTCGGCGTTCACTGCCGTACCCCAGTTGTACTGGCTGCTGTTGTTGAACTTCACAAACACCGCCCTGCCGGCGTCGTGCGCCGCGTTCTTGACCGGATCGAAATAGCGCCACACTTCAGGCAGACCGTTGGTTCCGATCGGATACAGCCACGTGTAATCATCCTGCTTGCCCCCGTCGAAGGTGACGGCCTTGCCGTCCCGCGTACCGGGGTTGGCCGCGTTGACGAACACGGTGTCCTTTTTGCCGCGCGTGCCGACCTCGAGATCGTCCAGGTGATAGTGGATGAGCGTTTCCGCGCCCGCAACGACCGTCCAACCGGTCGACAGCAGGGCGAGACCCGTTTTCAGCGTGCTTGTGTTCATCGTTTTCTCCTTACTTTTGGGTGTTGCCTTGATTCTGGTTGTTGTGACGAGCGGGTTTCAGATGAAGGGTGCGCGTGAAGACGCCGCTCCCGCCCGTGAACGCGAAGAGGCGGCCGCGGTCCACAAAGACGTGCGTCTGTCCCGAATGGGGATAGGCGAGACCCTGCGGCAGGGCGTAGAAGCACGCGCCGCCGTCTTCCGAGATGAACATCTCGTCCTCGCCGCGCAGCACGAGCAGCCCCGGCACATGCGCGTCAAACGCGAGCCCCCAGCAACTCCCCGGCATGGACTCGTTGTCACGCCACGTGCGCCCGCCGTCCGTCGATT
This sequence comes from uncultured Kiritimatiellota bacterium, assembly GCA_934675625.1. GTDB lineage: Bacteria > Verrucomicrobiota > Kiritimatiellia > RFP12 > UBA1067 > UBA1067. The sequence continues at coordinate 23,364 of CAKURH010000055.1, read as the reverse complement.
CGCGCATGACCGTCCCCGTCTTGATGAAGCGCCCCGGACGGAACGGGTCGGCGACCACGCGATTGTTCCAGCTCTTGTCGCCCGAATTGCGCCAGATGCCCGCCGCACGGTCGAGATACCAGACTTCCCGCAGCTTCGGAAGCGTCAGCACGCACGAGCCGTCCGGCGAGAACACCATCGGCCAGGCGAGGTCGCCGCTCCATTCGCCGTCGCGGAAGAGTCCCTTGTCCACAGGCAGCCCCTTCGAGAACCACTCCCAGGTTTCGCCACGGTCATGCGACCGGTAGACGCCGCCCTTCCCCGGCGCACACGGACCGGACACCGTCACGTACACGTCGTCGTTCACCGGATCGACCTCCACGCCGAACGCGCACGGTCCCGGCTCCTTCATCGGCTGCGGCAGACCCGGCTTCTCCGCCAGCGACGTCCAGGTCCGGCCGCTGTCGTCCGAGCGGAAAAGGAAGGTCTGTCCCCGCGTCCCCACCGCGTACAGCACGCCGGGGGTCTTCTTCGAGAACGCCAGCCGTTGCACGTACGGATGGCTTTTCGGCGACTCCCACGTGCGCCCGCCGTTCCAGGTGCCGAACATGCCCATGTCCGCCACGCCGTAGATGATGTTGTCGGCGTTGAACGGGTCGAACGCGAGATCAAACGACACGAGCTGCATCATGCCGCGCGTACGCGCCGTCCAGTCGCGGCCTTCGTTCGGCGACTGCCAGATGTGGTACCAGTCGGTGATTATCCAGCGCTTCGGATCGGCCGGGTCGATGATGATCGAGCACGCGCACTCGAAGACCTTCCGCAGGCGCTTCCGCTCCAGGCCGGGCGTGTTCTCGCATTCGGGATCACCCCATTCGACCGCGCCGCGCTCGACCTTCGTCCACTGCGCGTCCGCCGTGCCGCGCCGGTAGAGCGTCCCGGCGGCGTCCGCCACAAGGTAAAACCCGTCGCCCGCCGCAAAGGCGTAATACTCGTAGGGTATCGGCTTGGCGTCGGCAAAGTAGGTGTCGGCCTTCTTCGGCAGGCCCTGGTGGTAGTCGGACCACGTGCGGCCGCCGTCGTGCGAGATGCGGATTTCGCGGTAGTCCGAAAAGACGCCCACGAGGTCGCCGTTCCCCTTGATCTGCACCAGTTCCGCCGGCGCGTCGTCCGAGAGCCGCGTCCAGGCGCGTCCGCCATCCGCGCTCACGTAGAAGCCCGTCTTCCGGCCCCTGTCCAGCTTGAATGCGCGCTGGCAGCGCGCGCTCGCCATGACGCGCTTCAGCGGCGCGGACGCACAGGCGTAGACGCGGCCCGGAACCGCCTGGTCGTACTTGATGTCGGTGAACCAGTGGCCCTTCGGGCCCGTCAGGCGCCAGGTCTCACCGTTGTCTTCCGACAGGAAAAGGCCATCCATGTCCTCGCCCGCGATCAGCTCGTCGGGGTTGGACGGATTGCGCGCGAGGCACAGGCCGCTCGGACGATTCGGGCCGTTGCCGTAGAAGCGACCGAACAGCGTCTGGCGGAACGTCCTGCCGCCGTCGCGCGAGACGAACGCGCCCGCCGGGCGGTCATATTGGTTGCCCGAGACAAGCACGAAATTGTCCGCGTCGCGCGGATCGACCGAGAGCGAGCGCGTGCACGCGGCGGAACGCGCGGTCTGCGACGGCAGGTAGTTCTGGTGGAGCGGCCGCCAGCTCATGCCCCGGTCGTCCGAGCGGTACGGGCCGCCCACGTCCACGTAGCAGTACCAGACGTCCGGGTTCGACGGCGCGATCACCACGTTCTGCACGTAACCGCCGCCGTAAATCGGCAACACTTTCCATGGTGAAGGCGCTGCCGCGCGCGCCGCCGTCGCGGTGTGCGCGGCGGAAGGCGACGCCTTGCGCGCCCCGAACAGGGGAATCTCCTCCGGGTGGCAGCCGGCCAGCAACAGACAGACGCCGACGCAGGGCATCATCCAGAATTTCTTTTTTGGAATCGTGTTCATTTTCTGTGTTCTCTCCTTTTGTTCTAGTCAAATCAGACGATAAATTCAAGGCGACAGGCCGGCGCGGACAGGTCTTGCGTCGTCTGCGACCCGATCCGGTTGAGCACTGCGCCCGGCAGGATCAGTCCGCCGTCCGTCCGGACGACGGCAGCCGTGATGTCCTCCAAGGGAGTCCCCTCCGGCTGCGCCAGGTCGCACGCCAGAATACGCCTCGCCCCGTTGTCGCGCACGCGCACCGTCCCGACCGTGCCGAAGACCGCGAGATGCCGTCCGGGCGCGATGTCGAGACTGATGTCGGCCGCGACTTCAAACCGCCCGCGCGGCCACTTGAGACGCGGCAGGGCGCCGACGGCGATTGCCCCGTTCGGATGGCGCGACACGCACACGAGCGGACGCTCGCCGCCCGCGACCGCGACGTCGGGCAGGGGCAGGTTCCGCGCGATGCGCGCCGGGGCGGACTGCACCGGATGCCACCCGCCGATCTGCTTCCACCAGACGGATCCTTCCGCAAAGAACCAGTCGTCCGTCACGACTTCGCCGGAGACCTGCGTGCGCGAACCTTCCGCCGCCGCGAACGCGGGCGCGTACCGCCGCCAGTTCGCCGCGCGGACGACTTCCGTCGTCCGGCGCCACGCATCGGACCAGTCGCGGCCGCCATAGGGGCGCATGGTGTCCAGCGAGCGCATGGCGCCGAACGTGCAGCCCAGCGACGCGCCCAGATAGACCTCGTCTTCCACGTTCACGAGCGCGTGCGAATTCTCCTCTTCTCCCAGACGGAGCATGATCTGCGTCCGTTCCGCCGCGTTGCAGAGGGTGAGCGGCGACAGCAGGTCATAGATGCGCAAGACATCCGCGAATTCCAGAATCTGCCGCGCCTGATTGCGCCACGGGGCGTCGGACGCCGCGCGCCCCGTACAGACCATCGTGCCGTCGGGCTTGAACGAGATCCCGTTGAACGGAGCCCCCATCGCCGCGCAATGTTCGACCGTCATGTCCGGCGCAACCGCATTCTTGACCTCGCTGAAGAGCTGCCGGTATTCCGTCGAGCCTCCGTAGACGCCCCAGTCGACCTTGAGGTATCCGATGCCCGCCTCGGCGCACCAGCCCAGCTTGCGCTTCAAGTCCTCGCGCGTGGCCGCCCGGTTGAAAGGCGTCCGCCGCCCGTCACCTGCGGCCTGCGCGGCGACCCAAAGCCCCGCCCCACGCCAGCCAAGATCCCGCAACGCCCGGTCCAGTCCCCGAAGGCGTTCGGTCGGCGTGCCTTTGAAGGACGGAAACCGCGTCGCATCCGCAATCAGCGACCCGAACGGCTCAATCGCATCGTTCGGATTCGCGCCATACGGAACGTCCCAACCGTCGTCAATCAGGCAGTAAAGCCGGTTTCGCACGGTCGGGTAGTAGTTCTTCGCCCAGCCGCCGAACAGGATGCGCTCGTTCAGGTTGTCGCGTGCGCCCGCAATGCCCTGATCGCCCTGAAACGCACTCCCCATGAGGCCCTGCTTGACCGACTTGCCGACGGTGTGCGACTGCACAGCCCAGGTGCACCAGTAGTCGGGCGAGTCGCCGCACCGGCGCGACCGCCCCGAACCAAATGGCGACAGGCAGCCGCCCGCAGCCGACAGCGCACAGAATTCAAGGAATGTCCGCCTGCCTATTTTCCCGGATCGATTCATCGCAAACCTCCTTCTGCTGAAGCGACGTGCCTCAAGCGCCCAATGCGACTGCCTTGGGCGTACGACACAAGCGCGCGCAGGGCCATCAGGCGGCCTTCGGCGACGTTTTCAAAGAGTGGGGGGGGGGTATTGGAACCGTGCGCGAACACGCCTGCGCGGCTCCTGCCGCGCCTCACGAGGGCTCTCCGCCCACCGTTCTCGAATTCCGACCTTCCCGTCATGGTGATGCGAATGATACCAAATTCCACCGCTCCGCACAATACACTTTTAAGCAAAAAAGAATCACGTTTTCGGTAAAGTCAAATGCCTTCAGCATTGACAATCAAGTTAATCTGATTTTCAAGTCCCTCACGACACTCACGCCGCGCGCGTCATTTTCTTTCTCAGAAGTATCCTCCCTTGTCAATGATCTCCGAGATCGTGTCGCCTTGGCGCACCCACGAGAAGATGTCGACCTCGTTGCGCTCGATGCCCTCGGCGCGCAGCAGCACCTCGTAGGCGATCTCGCGCGGAATGCAGATGACGCCGTCGATGTCGCCCATGACGATGTCGCCGGGGCGCACCGTCACCTTGCCGATCTTGACCGGCACCTGGTAGTGCGTGATCATGCAGCGGCCGAGCGAGCCGTTCGAGACGCGGTACTTGTAGAAGACCGGGAACGGCTGCTCCAGGATCTGCTTCGTGTCGCGGATGCCGCCGGCGATGACCGCGCCGCGAATCCCCTTCGAGATCGCCGTCGCCGTCATGACGCCGCCCCAGAGCGAGGCCTCGACGTCGTTCGACGTGTCCCACACGACGACGCCGTTCGGCTTGAAGTCGTCCAGCATCTGCGCACGGAACGTCATCTCGCCCTCGATCATGCAGTTCGGCGCGGACTTGACCGTGAACGCCTCGCCGCAGACGACCATCTCGTCCCGGAGCGGCATGATCTCGTGCGGCAGGTTCTGGTCGAGGAGCGTGAGCTCGCGCATGACGTCGTTCACGCAGCCCGTGTAGAGCTTCTCGAAGCGCTCGCAGAGCTCCTTCGTCGGGATGGGGAAGTCGTTCGTCGGGATGTGCTGGCGCCTTTCGATCAGCTTGTCGAGCTTCATGAGGCCGGCTTCCTTGGCCTTCGTGCGCATGTTCGCGAGACTGGGCATTGTCGTTGTTTCCTTTCTGTTTTCCGGTTTCCGAAATCCAAATCGCGTCCGAATCCGGCCACGCCGATGCGGCGGCCGACCCGGTGACTTGTATGGGTGCGTATTATACCCTGTTTTCCGTCCGCAAGGCAATACCTTTTCAGGCAAAAAAAGTTCATCTTTTGAGAAATGACACAGATGCGCCTTGCGCGGAGCGCCCGCCGGATGGTATAATGCGCATGATTGATTGGGCCCTGCAAGGGCGAACACGGCATCTGAACAAAGGACAAAAGGAACGACATGGCCTCCTACAAGCGATTCGAAGAGATTCCCGTCTGGCAGCGCGCCATCGACCTCGCCGCGCAGGTCTTCGACCTGACGGCGCGCCCGGCCTTCAAGTTTCGCGGCGATCTCGTCAACCAGATCCGCCGCGCCGCGCTGTCCGTCTCCAACAACATCGCCGAGGGCTTCGAGCGCGGCACGACCGCCGATCTCGTCAAGTTCCTCTACATCGCGCGCGGCTCCTGCGGCGAAACCCGCTCGATGACGCAGTTCGCCGTCCGCCTCGGCGGCATGGAGGCTGAACGTGACGCGATTGCCGAAGTCAACGCGCTGTGCGAAAGCGTTTCGCGGCAGCTGTTCGGATGGATTGACGCCTTGCAGAATTCGGAGATCAAGGGTGTCCGGCACCTGACCGACCAGGCCCGCCGCGACAACGCCCTTTCCGCCGCCCGCAAGGCGTTCGGCGAGAAGTTCAGCCCCCAGGCCGCAGATGCGGCCATCCGGAACGGGACATTCAGCACCTTCGCCCGCGAGAAGGTCGAAGCGATGATGGAGCTGAAGGACCTGGAGCAGTCGGCCGGGCCGGCAAGCACCCGGCTCACGTGCCCGGTCTGCGGCGGGAAGATGGTCAAGCGGCATGACGGGAACGGGCGCCCCTTCTGGGGCTGCGCATCTTATCCGCGTTGTCGCGGCTCGCGGACATGGGATCCGAGTCTGAAATGAGATTTCAGATTTCAGATCTCAGATCTCAGATTTGAGATTTGAGATTTCAAATTTCAAATAATTTTGAAATCTAAAATAATCTTACAATCTGATGAAATAATCTTGCGATCTGAAATGGAATCTGAAATGCTTGAGATTTGATAATTTTGAAATCCGAAATAACTTGAAATCCAAAACGATTTGAGCCCCTAACGATTTGAAATCTGAGATTTGAAATTTGAAATCGCACAAGCCCAACATGAAACGCGTCTTCATCGCACTGAAAATGGCCGGCGTCGCCGGACGTGAAAAGCTCTCGGGCATCTTCCGCTTCCTCGGCGACAACCACGACTGGGACATCACGCTCATCCGCACGGCCGCCGAATTCACCCCCGCGCGCATGCGGCGCGCGCTCGCCGAAGGCTACGACGGCTTCATTGTCTCGATTCCCGACACGGAAACGACCGCCGCGCTCCTCGCGGCGACTGACCTCCCGACCGTCGTCATGGACATCCACGACCCCGCCCTCTCGGCCCGCGCGCGCAACATCGTCTTCATCCGAAACGCGCCGGAAGAAATCGGACGCGCCGCCGCCGACCACCTCGTCTCGACCGGCCGCTGCCGCAGCTACGCCTTCGTCCACAACCCGTCCGTTCTTGAATGGAGCGTCGGACGTTTCCGCGCGTTCCGCGACATGCTGCGAGACCGCGGCCTCTGGGCACACGAACTGAACGAGCCGTCCGAAATCAAGGGCCTCGAACGCCCGATCGGCGTCTTCGCCGCGAACGACGACCGGGGCTACGACATCCTCGAATACTGCCGACGGCATCGCCTGCGCGTCCCGGAGGACGTGCTTGTGCTCGGCACCAACAACGACACGCTCATCTGCGAGAACTGCCGCCCATGCCTGTCGTCCATCCAGCCCGACTTCGAGCAGGAGGGCTTTCTCGCCGCGCAGGCGCTGGCCGAACTGATGAAGCGGAAGTCGCCGACGCCCGCGCAGACGTCCTTCGTCGGCGTCAAGGCCGTCGTCCACCGCGACTCGACGATTGACGTCTCCGTTGCCGGCAAGCTCGTCCAGAAGGCCGTCGCCTACATCCGCAAGAACGCGCTGCGCGACATCTCCGTCTCGGACGTCGCGCGCCACCTCGGCTGTTCGCGCCGTCTCGCCGACCTTCGCTTTCGCGAGCTGATGGGCACGTCCATCGGCGAGATGATCATCTCGGCCCGGCTGGACGAGGCCAAGCGACTGCTCGTCTCGACGCGCGAGCCCCTCAACGCCATCGCCACGAGCTGCGGCTACGCGAACCCGAACTCGCTCAAGAACCTCTTCAAGAAGCGCTTCGGCCTCTCGATGCGCGAATGGCGCCAGCAGCAGGCCTGACGCGCCGAACCCTACCACGGGAAACGCGCCAACGCCTTATCGCGACGTGTCAAGCCGACCGCGCACCCGCGACGCGGCAGCCGTCTCACCCGTTAGCTGGGCGAGGCGTCTTCTTCTTCCAGGCCCCCAGAAACTGCACGAAACACGCATATATCAATGTTTTTGTTGCGGTTTACGTGCCAGTCACGCAATGTGCCGTCCGCCTCGACCGTCACGAAGTCCGCCTCCAGACCATACGGCGTGTAGACTTTCTCATGCGTCCGCCGCAGTTCCAGTTACAGCTCATTGAGCGCAACGCGCTCCGCCTCGAATATCGGCGCCGCGCCAAACCGCCACGCCCGCAGCGCGAGATCCGTGTAGAACAGGCGCACGCCGCACTTCGGGATGACGCGCTTCTCGAACACGTCGAAGACCTCCGACGCCTCGACGAGATAGCACAGCTCCAGCGCCTTGCGGTAGGCGCGGATGGAATTCGCCGCAATCGCCCGTCCGCACACGCGCAGTTCCGCCGCGACCTCGCGCAGGGTCGTCCGCTCGCCCAGATGGTCGGACAGGTACTCCGCCAACGCCTCCTTCGCCCGAATGTCCGGATGGTTCACGCAACAGGCGACATCGCGCATGAAGATCTGGCACCAAATCCGCTCCAGTTCGCACGGCGAGCGCGAAAGGTGCGGATCCGTCCACTGCCGGAACGCGCAAATCCACGGATACGGACGAAACGCCTCGTCGCCCGCGCCGACGGCGGTGGCCGTGGACGACGCGCCCCAGACATTCCACGCCGGCAGCTCGTGCAGGCGGTGCAGGAACGCCAGCACATCGTCCGCCGTCTTCAGGCGCCGAAACCGCACGTCCTCGAAGTCGATCGACACGAGCCGCGCCGCATCCACGCCGCGTGCGCGCAGCAGGTTCCGCACCGCTTCCAGCGCACCCGTCTTGTTCGCGCCGCGCACGCCGACGATCGCCTTGACGCGCGCATCCTCCAGATGGGCCGCCGCCCAGTCCATCAGGTCGGACGACATCACTTCTCCCCGAACGCGCCGAGGAAGGTGAAGTGCTCGATCTCCGGGTCGGACGACAGCTCCGCGAGGAGCGCGCGCACCTGCGGGTCGGCCGTGCTCGCCTCGAAGTCGAAGATGAAGCTGAACTCGAAGTCACGCCCCGGCACGGGCCGCGACTCCAGCTTCGTGAGGTTCACGTCGATCGCGGCGAACTTCGCGATGATGCCGTTCAGCGCACCCGGCCGGTGCGGCAGGCTCAGCATGAGGCTGATCTTGTTCGCGTCGGGACGGATCTCCAGGTCTTTCGCGATGCAGATGAAGCGCGTGTAGTTGTAGGCCGCGTCGCAGATGTCCTCGGCGATCACGTCCAGCCCGTAGAGCTCGGCGCAGATCCGCGAGGCGATGACCGCGCGATCCCTCGCGCCGCTCGCCGCGAGCTCCTTCGCCGCAACGGCCGTGTTCGACCCCGGCTCCGCATGGATTTCGGGATGCGCCTTGAGAAAGCGTCCGCACTGCGCGAGGGCGTGCGCGTGGCTCGTGACCGTGCGGACGTCCGCCAGCTTCACGCCGCGCGGCGCGAGCAGCACGTGGTCGACCTTGAGCCGCAGGGCGCGCACGATGTGGAAGCGGTGCTGGCGCATGAGGTCGTAGACCGAGGCGACCGACCCAGCCGCCGAGTTCTCGACTGGCAGCACGCCATACGGGCAGATGCCCTTCTCCACGGCCTCGAACACCTTCTCGAAGCCCTTGAAATAGAGGATCGTCGGAATCGGGAAGAGGAGCGACGTCGCCTGCTGCGCATACGAGCCCTCCACGCCCGGACAGGCCACGACCGCCTTCTGCGGGAAGCGCGCGTCCGTCGTCGCGTGCGCAATCTCGTCCAGAAGCGCGCCGCCCGCGCCGATCCGGTTGCGCTGCAGGGCCTTCGAGAGCCCGAAGAGCGTCGTGAAGAGCTGGCGCACGCCGATCATGTGCTCCGGCGGCACGAGCCCCGTCACGTGCGTCAGAACCGCCCGCTCGCGCGCCGGGTCCGTGACGGGCTTGCCCGCCGCGCGCTTCAGCTCGGCGATGCGCTCCGACACCGCGAGCCGCCGCTCCATGAGCCGCGTGATCTCGTCGTCCACGACGTCGATCGCCTGACGGCATTCTTCCAAGTCTTTCAGTTGTTCGTTCATCGGTCTTTCCTTCGGTTCTGCAGCTTGAATTTCAGATTTCCGCCGTTCCCTCATCCCCGTTCCCTCATCCCCGTTCCCTCATGTCCCCACTTCTCGACGAGCGCGCGCACCTCGCGCACCTTCGCCATCGTCTGCGCGAACATCTCCGGCGTCTGGCTCTGCGCGCCGTCGCACTTCGCGTGCGGCGGATCGTTATGCACCTCGATGATGAGGCCGTCCGCCCCGATGGCCGTCGCCGCGACCGCAACCGAATCGACCATGTAGGCGTGGCCCGTCGCGTGCGAGGGGTCGACGACGACCGGCAGGTGCGAGAGGCGGTGCAGCATCGTCACGACGCCGAGGTCGAGCGTGTTCCGGAGCGCCGTCTCGAACGTGCGGATGCCGCGCTCGCAGAGGATGACGTTCGGGTTGCCCGACGCCATGACGTACTCGGCGCTCATCAGCAGCTCCTGCAGCGTCGCGCTCATGCCGCGCTTGAGGAGGATCGGCTTCTTCGTGTAGGCGCCGACCTCTTTCAGGAGGTTGAAGTTCTGCATGTTGCGCGCGCCGATCTGGATGACGTCCACGTCGTTGAAGAGCTCGATGTCGCCGAAGTCCATAAGCTCCGTGACGATGGGGAGGCCCGTCTCCTTCTTCGCCGTCGTCAGCATGTCGAGACCGACCTTGCCGAGGCCCTGGAAGGCGTAGGGCGAGGTGCGCGGCTTGAACGCCCCGCCCCGGAGAAGCGTCGCGCCCGCGGCCTTGACGGCCTTCGCGATGCCGACGACCTGCTCCTCCGACTCGACGCTGCACGGGCCGGCGATGACCCCGAACCCGCCCGCGCCGACCTTCACGCCGGCGCAGTCGATCGCCGAGTCCTCCGGATGGAACTTGCGGTTCGCGGCCTTGTAGGGCTCCTGCACGCGCTGGACCTGCTCGACGACGTCCAGCGCCTCCAGAATGCCGGGGTCGACATGCGTGACGTCGCCGACGCAGCCGATGACCGTTTCGGACGAGCCGACCGACTCGTGCGGCTCGATGCCCCGTGAGCGGAGCAGGCTCTTCAGGTTCTCGACCTGTCCCGCGTCCGCGTTCTTCTTCAGTATGATGATCATGGTTTTGAGGTTTTGGGTTCTGTGTCTGAAAAATCAAAACGGCCTCGCTGTTCGTTCAGCGGGGCCGCCTTTGCCGTATCTGCTTTTTCACCTTTCTTATCGGCACGACAAATTCGCCCCGCGCGGAATAAACGCGAAGTTCACGTACCAAAAGTAATAAAGCCTGTTGTTCATAAAACGGCGCGTAGTTTACCAAATTCGCCGCGCACGTGTCAAGGGCGCGGCGCACGTTTTGCTTTCACCCCACCCCGACAGGGCGCGGCACCTGTCCGGGGAGAGGGCGACTGTTCGTCTCTACGCGCCGATGGCGGCGTGGTAGCTCTGCAGCGAACGCACCTCGCCCTTGCCGCTCATCGCGGCCGCGATGCCCTCCGCCGCCGCGCGCACCGCCGCGAGCGTCGTCAGGTACGGCAGGCGGTACTTGATCGCGCTCTGGCGGATGCGGCTGTCGTCCGCCCGCGCGTCGCGACGCCCGGACGGCGTGTTGACGATGAGCGAGACCTCGCGGTTCTTGATGACGTCCAGGCAGTCGGGACGGCCCTCGCCGATCTTGGCGATGACGTAGGCCGCGACACCGTGCGCGCGCAGCCACGCGGCCGTGCCCTCGGTCGCGAAGACCGTGAAGCCGAGGTCCGCCAGCCGCTTCACCGCGCCCGCCGCCTCGTCCACCTTCTCGGACAGCGAGACGAGCACCTTGCCGGGCTTCGTCGGAAGCGGCGCGCCCGCCGCCTCCTGCGACTTGAAGTACGCGAGCCCGAACGTGTCCGCGAGCCCCAAAACCTCGCCCGTCGAGCGCATCTCCGGCCCGAGGACGGGATCGACCTCCGGGAACTTGTCGAACGGCAGCACGGCCTCCTTCACGCCGAAGTACGGCACGACGTGCTTCTCCTGCTCGAGGCCGAGGCCCTTGACCGTCTCGCCGAGCATCAGCTTCGTCGCGATGCCGGCCATCTGCACGCCGCCGACCTTCGAGACGAGCGGCACCGTGCGCGACGCGCGCGGGTTCGCCTCGATCACGTAGACCTTGCCCTCCGGCTCGTCCTTCGTGAACTCGATCGCGAACTGCATGTTCATGAGGCCGACGACCTTGAGCTCGGTCGCGATGCGCCGCGTGTAGTCGAGGATCGTCTGCTGGTTGCGCTTCGAGATGCCCTCCGGCGGCAGCACGCACGCCGAGTCGCCCGAATGGACGCCCGCGTACTCGATGTGCTGCATGATCGCCGGGATGAAGATGTCCGTCCCGTCCGACAGCGCGTCCGCCTCGCACTCCATCGCGTGGCAGAGGAAGCGGTCGAGGTAGAGCGGACGGTCCGGCGTCACGCCCACGGCCTTCGCGACGTACTCGCGCAGCAGCTGCTCGTCGTAGATGACCTCCATGCCGCGCCCGCCGAGGACGAACGAGGGGCGGATGATGAGCGGGTAGCCGAGCTTCGCGGCGCACGCAAGCGCGCCGTCGATGTCGCTCGCCATCATCGACTCGGGCATCGGGATGCCGAGGCGGTCCATGATGGAATGGAAGAGGTCTCGGTCCTCCGCGTCGTCGATCGAGTCGACGGACGTGCCGAGGATCCGGCAGCCGGCCTCCTGCAGCGCGCGCGCGATGTTGAGCGGCGTCTGGCCGCCGAACTGGACGATCACGCCCATCGGCTTCTCCGCCTCGTAGATCTGCAGGACGTCCTCGACCGTGACCGGCTCGAAGTAGAGCTTGTCGGACGTGTCGTAGTCGGTCGAGACCGTCTCGGGGTTGCAGTTGACGATGATCGTCTCGTAGCCCATCTTCCGCATCGCCATCGCGGCATGGCAGCAGCAGTAGTCGAACTCGATGCCCTGGCCGATGCGGTTCGGCCCGCCGCCGAGGATGAGCACCTTCTTCGGGTTGTCGGAAACCTTGACCTCGCCAAATTCTTCTCTAGACCCGCTAGCCCCGCTAGAACTTCTATCCCCGTTGTACGTGCTGTAGTAGTACGCCTGGCCCTCGACGCCGGAGACAGGCACGGCGAACCAGCGCTCGACGCAGCCGAGGCCCTTGCGCTGCGCGCGGATGTCCTTCTCGGGCACGCCGAGGAGCTGCGCGAGGTACTTGTCGGAGAAACCGTCCTTCTTCGCCCGGACGAGCAGGTCGTCCGGCAGGAAGCCGCCCTTGTGGCGCAGGATCTCCTCCTCCTCCTCGACGAGCTCGCGCATCTGCTGCACGAAGTACGCCTTCACGCCCGTGCGGGCGAAGATCTGGTCGTCCGTCGCGCCCTTGCGCAGGGCCTCGTACATCTGGAAGTGGCGCTCGGAGTTCGGCACGGCCAGGAGCTTCAGCAGCTCGTCGAGCGAGAGGTCATGGAAGTCCTTCACGAAGCCGAGGCCCGCGCGGCCGCGCTCCAGCGCACGGATCGCCTTCTGGAACGTCTCCTTGTAGGTCTTGCCGATCGACATGACCTCGCCGACGGCCTTCATCTGCGTGCCGAGCTTGTCCTCGACGGCGCGGAACTTCTCGAACGCCCAGCGCGCGAACTTGAGGACGACGTAGTCGCCGTCCGGCGTGTACTTCTCGAGCGAGCCGTCGCGCCAGTACGGCATCTCGTCGAGCGTCATGCCCGCCGCGAGCTTCGCCGAGACGAGCGCGATCGGGAAGCCCGTCGCCTTCGAGGCGAGGGCCGACGAGCGCGACGTGCGCGGGTTGATCTCGATGATGACGACGCGCCCCGTCTTCGGGTCGTGCGCCCACTGCACGTTGCAGCCGCCGATGACGCCGATCGCCTCGACGATGCGGAAGGCGTCGCGCTGGAGCTTCCGCTCCAGCTCCTTCGAGATCGTGAGGAACGGCGCCGCGCAGAAGCTGTCGCCCGTGTGGACGCCCACCGCGTCGATGTTCTCGATGAAGCAGACGGAGATCATCTGGTTCTTCGCGTCGCGGACGACCTCGACCTCCAGCTCCTCCCAGTTGAGGATCGACTCCTCGATGAGGCACTGGTGGGTGAGCGAGGCGTCGAGGCCGCGCGCGCAGATCGTGCGCAGCTCCTCGACGTTGTAGCAGAAGCCGCCGCCCGAGCCGCCCATCGTGTACGCGGGGCGCACGACGACGGGGTAGCCGATCTCCTTCTCCACGAGCTCGACCGCCGCCTCGACGGAGTGGACGATGCCCGACTTTGGCGTCTCGATGCCGAGCTTCTGCATCGTCTCCTTGAAGACCTCGCGGTCTTCGCCGCGCTCGATCGCGTCGAGGTTGACGCCGATCACCTTCACGCCGTACCTGTCGAGGATGCCCTTCTTCGCAAGCTCCATCGACAGGTTGAGGCCCGTCTGTCCGCCGAGGTTCGGCAGAATCGCATCGGGACGCTCCTGCGCGATGATCTGCTCAAGTCGCGCCTCGTTGAGGGGCTCGATGTAGGTCGCGTCGGCCATCACGGGGTCGGTCATGATCGTCGCCGGGTTGGAGTTCACCAGGACGACCTTGTAGCCGCAGGCGCGGAGCGCCTTGCAGGCCTGTGTGCCGGAATAGTCGAATTCGCACGCCTGCCCGATCACGATCGGGCCCGAGCCGATGATGAGAACCTTGTCAATGTCGTCGCGCTTCATGTCAGAAAAAAAACCTTTCCGAGGGAATTCGTCCCTCGAAAAGGGTAGTATACCAAAAACCGCCCGTCGGGGTCTACTTTGCGTCGCAGCAGACCGACGGCTTACTTGAAGTAGCGGTTGTAGAGGCCCTGGAACGCCTTGCCGTGGCGCGCCTCGTCCTTCGCCATCTCGTGGACGGTGTCGTGGATCGCGTCATAGCCGAGCTGCTTCGCGCGCGCGGCGATCGCCATCTTGCCGGCGGTCGCGCCGCACTCGGCCTCCATCCGGCGACGGAGGTTCTCCTTCGTCGAGTCGGTCACGACGTCAATCGTCTTGCCGAGGAGCTCGGCGAACTTCGCCGCGTGCTCGGCCTCCTCGAACGCGATGCGCTTGTACGCCTCGGCGACTTCGGGGTAGCCCTCGCGGTCAGCCTGGCGGGACATCGCAAGATACATGCCGACCTCGTAGCACTCGCCGTTGAAATGGTCCTTGAGGCCCTGCGTCACCTCCGCGTCCTCGACGATGCCGTCACCGACGTGGTGTTCCGCGACGAAGTTCAGGCCCTCGCCCTGCTTCGTGAACTTGGAGCCCGGAACGCCGCACTGGGGGCATTTCTCCGGCGGCGTCTCGCCTTCATACACATACCCGCACACCGGGCAGACCCATTTGCTCATTTTTCCTGTTCCTTTCCTGTTTGTGGTTACGGGCTGCGCGGCGACTTCGCACGGCAGCCTGTTGGCGAGTAGTATACCACAAACCGAACCGGCGCGGCAATCGCGCAAGCACGGGAAACGGCCTCAGAACGTCTTCCTGACCGCGTCGAGGTAGCCGAAGCCGAACGTCTCGTCCGGCTCCAGATACGAGCCTTCCGTCCACTCGTTCCAGCTGTTGACCGTGACGAGCTTCGGTACGCCCGGCCGCGTGTGCGCGTCCGTCCAGGCGCGGGCCCTCTCCAACGCCACGGCGAACTTTGCGGGCGTGGCGTTGGTCACGGTCTCCGTGACCGTCCCCGCCGGATAGCGCGGATTCGTGTCCCAGCCGACGGACACGTGCGCGAAGTAGTCCCTGACGCCCAGTTCCGCCCGCGCCGCATCGTAGCGACGCTGCGCCCGTTCGGTCCACGGCGCGTAGTCGCAGCGCGGCCCCGGCCACGCCCAGTGGACGAAGTTGTAGATCGTCGCGCCCTCGAAGCCGAGCCCTTCGAGGGCGGCCGCCGTGATCCCGTAGTCGCAGGCCATCAGGTACACGCCGCCCAGCCCCGCCGCCTCGCACGCGCGCCGCAGGTGCGCCAGCGACCGCCGCGCGGCCGCACGTCCGCCGTGTTCAAGGCCGACGAGAACCGTCCGCCGTCCGACAGGCGAAAGGCGAACCGAATGACCTCGCCCTCGTCCGCGCCCGGCGTCTTCAGGCGACGAACGTGCGCCACCTCGTCGAGGAAGCCGCGATACAGCGCACGAACCGCCGCCTCCGTCCGCGTCAGCTCAACCGCGTCCGGCGACCAGCGCACCTGTCCCCGCGTCTGCACGACGGCCGACGGCGGCACGCGCGCGGCAAACGGATCGAGCGGATCGAAATCGGCCGACAAGCCGAAGGCGTCCAGCCGTGCGGCGCGCGTCGGCTGCCGGTCGGCATCATGGCGGAAGTCTCCCGTGACGAGCAGCGACCGCCCCGCCCGCACGAGGTCGGCGACACGCGCAAACGTCTCGTCCGGCGGACAGACCGCCAATGGCCACACGAGTGCCGTCGCCTCCGACGGCAGGCGTGCAAGCGCTTCCTCGTTGATGACGCCAAACGGCACATTCAGGCAGATGAGCGCGTCCGCCGCCTTCTGCAGCGCCCGGTAGATGCGCCGCGCACCGCCGCCGAGGCGGAACGAGTCCGGCAAAACAAGGTAGACGCGCGGACGCTCCACCGGCGCGCCGGCCTCGCCCAGCATCAGGCAGATGTTGCGGTAGGCCTTCAGGACGGGCTTCGGCGCACCGTCCTGCCACGTTGCGCCGAACGGGAAGACGCAATCCTGAAACTCCTTCCAGCACCACGCCGCCGAGAACGCGCCGCCCAGCCCAAACGCATACTGGTTGACCTGAAGGAAGTGGCGGATCGAGACCGCCGCCGGATCGCCGACCTTCCCCGCGCCACGCGCGTCGTGCGCGTAACTGGCCCCGAACTCGCCGAGCGAAAGCCCCTTCCCCTCAAACCGGCGGTCCAGTAGCTTGAGGGCCGTCCGCAAGTCCTTCGTCGGCCCGTAGTGGTGCACGTTCATGAAGTCGATGCCGTCCGTCGAGAGATGCTTTTCGGTCAGGTCGAAAGCCTGCATGTTTCCGACGGTCACGGCGGCCGACGGCGCGGCCGCATGAACGGCGTCGCCGTTCGCCCGCATCCAGTCGGCAAAGAACTTCGCTCGCCGCCGTTCGCCGTCGCGCGCACGACGCCGCCCGTGACGGGAACTTCCGCGAGGGTTCGCGCCCCGCAGACGAAACGGCACGTCGTCCCGTCCGGCAGCCGCGCCGTGCGCGCGGAGAACGTCACCGCCTCGTCCGCGCGCACGAGCGCCCGGTCGGCGGAAAAGGAGGCAATCTGCCCCGGGGCGAGCAGTCGACGGCACACGTCGACGAACAGGGCGTCAGCCTCCGGGTTCACCGCCGCGAAGAGCGTCGGATGCGACGTGAACGCCCAGGCTGACTTTGCATACGGCCCGGCATACGGGAGAACGAGCGACAGCACGGGGCCGCGCGGACGCCCAAAGCGGTCTTGCGCCTCCAAAACGGGAATCCACCGCGCACGAACGTCCGGGAGAACCGGGTTGTTGCTGCCCGTCATCGCGACGGCGGCAAAATACGGCGGCACGTCGGTCGAGACTGGAAACGCCTCGCCGACGGCGCGCAACGTCTGTTGGGACGAGGTGACGACCCGCGCCGCATGCGTGACCTGATACGACGGATCAAAGACGGCAATGACATCGTCCGGGAAGCCGATCGTGTCGCCGTGCCGCCCGACGCGCGAATTGAGGGCCCGCCCGAACGGCCGACCCGCATTCATGTCGGCGGCCGTCGCAAGCACGCAAAACCGGTCATCCGGCATCACCTGCGGCGCACGGGAGAGCTGGTCGAACGCATAGCCTCCGAACGCAAAGAACGCGCCGCCGTCCTTCAGGAAGCGCCTGAAGTTCGGAACGGCCCTGACCGGAAAGAACGGCGAGCAGGGAATGACCAGCAAGTCGCAGTTCGCCTTTGAAAAGCGCGCGGGCACGGCGAGTTCGCAGGGCGTCACGCGCCGAGCCCTCAGGCCCGCCGCGTTGAGAACGCGCCGGACGTGAGCCGCTTCCGGCGCACACTCCAACACGGCAATGCGTGCGGTAGGATCAAGGGCGGTGCGTGCGGCGGCTCACGTGTGTGCCGCCTCTGTGCGTTCGTGGCAAACCACGACCTGCAGATCGCGAATCAAGACGCGCTGGTCGCCGTTGTTGAAGCCCATGTCCAGGCGGTTGACCGTCTCCATCTCGCGGCGCCCGTTTCCGACCTTGTGAAAGGAAAAGCGCCCCAAGTCGGCAACGACCTCGCGCCAGACGCCGATTGGATCGCGACCGCTCGGCAACTCGGCGAACCAGGCATCGCCGTCCGCCTCGCGCAGCCACATCGTCCGGCGGCCGTCGCTCGGCTTCAGCGTCTTCTCCTGCCAGACGAGGGCCACGGCGTTGGACGGCAGCGTGACCGCATGGCGGAGATTCGCCCAGCAGGTACGCCCGATTGTGAAGTCGACGCACAGCGCGTCGTTCGAGACCGAGAGGCGCGGCATCTCGCCGTTCCCGCGCGACCAGGCGGACACGTCAGCCGCCACAATCGGACGGCGTTCGACCGTCAGCGCACCGTTCGGACACGCCGCCGCGTCTGGCGCCTGTCCCTGCGCACGGAAGGCGAAGGCCACGGTCACCACACACAAGCCGACCATCCGGCGAGTCCACCGACGGATTCGAGCATTCTGATGAGAGATTCCGACGTTCATGCCGAGAATTATAGCAGATTCGGCCTCTCATTTCCTACTCTTTTAAGCAACAAAAATCTATGATTTTAGGACAAGATTAATCGATACCCTACAAGGCATCCGACAGTATGATATAATATGCAGTGTTCCTTGAAATTGCCTTTCAGTTAGATTTGATGCTCTTTGAAATTGTCTTTCAGTATTGGAGCGATATTGCCCTTTACTGACAAGCCAAAATCAATGATTCTAATTCCGGAAATTTCCTTCAGATTGGCTCTTCAAGCCCCCTGTTGGTTATTTTCTTAAAAAAATTCAAGCTGAAGCGGCGTTGGCGGCGGTGGTTTCCGCTTCCGCCCCACAAACTGGACGGTGTCGCCGAACTGGCGATCCGTCACCTTGAGGACTGAGACAAGTCCCTCGTCCGGCACCATGTTCTTGATTCGTCCAATGTGGACGGTTGCCGCCTCGTGACTCGCGCAATGCCGGATGTAGACGGAGTATTGGTGCATGGCAAAACCGTCCTTGAGGAGATCCTTGCGGAAGCGCGCCGCCAGACGGCGTTGCGTCTTCGTCTCCACCGGGAGATCAAACATCACATACAGCCACACGATTGCGTACCCGTTGACGGCCGTCTGGCTGCAGATGTTCACACGAAAGACGGAAGGACGAGCTCGGTCGCCTTGCCGAGATAATACTTGGCCAACGAGGCCGTCGTATAAGTCAGAGCGACCATCAGCGGACGCTTCAGCTCGCCCGTCCGCACATCACACGTCAGCATCTCCAAAAGACGCGCCTTCATCTCGCGCGTCAGCCTGTCGGCCGTTCGGGCAAATGGAGGGAAGTTGCCCAAGACATACTGATCGACGAACGGACGATACGGCTCCATCACGTCATCCGCCAAGCAAAATGCGTTGTAACGGTTATGGTGGTGAATGCCGCGAAAGCAGGTGAGCCCCGAACCGACCAATGCACGGGCAACCGCCGCTCGCAAGACGCCATAGCCGTAATTCAGCGCCGCGTTCGGCCAAGGGCCCTCACGGTCTCGAATGAAATCCGGATCTGGCGCCAACGCACGGAAATAGAGCCTCGCCGCCTGCGCCTCGACATTGTTCACGTCATAGTTCTTCACCTCATCCGCCAATGCGCGCAACCGCCGCCCCTCCGTCTCCCGACGCAAGCGGCGAAGCAACTCCGCCTGGTTGAGGACTTTCGCGCGCACAATCTGCCGCCACAGCCGCCCCTGCACGGCCTCTGTCGCGGCAAGTTGAGCGGCAACCGTCTCCTGTGTCGTCGAATGGCCCGCAAACGGCAACATCTGCGCAGACGGCGTATGCGTCGCGTCGCAGACGACCAACGCGACATTCGCCTCAGCCAACTGCTGAAGGCAATGCGACGAAACGGACATCAAGGCCGTTTCGATGATGACAAACCCAAGATCCTCAATCGGGAAAGTCCGACGAACGCCATCCTCCCCCTCGTAGACGAGCTGGGCGTCTTTGGCGAACAGGCGACCGGGCGAGGAGAAGCACAGCGTACGGGCAATCATGGGCGTCTACTCCTTGATGAAGGTAATCGAACCGTCAAGCGCCATGCGGAAGTGAATGCCCTCGAACAGCATCTGCTCAAGGTAGACTTTAGGGCTGACCAGCAGAAGCCGAAACGGCTCATCAAAGTTCAGCTTCGACTCGCCCTTCTTGCGGAACCCGCTCTCCACGAGGTTCGCCTCCAGAACCGTGGCCGCTCGTGCCTCCGTGTGGAAGCGCATGGTCACAAGACCATCACTTCGAAACTTCACAACCTTGTAAAGTCTCTGCCGCAATTCGCCCTGCGAAAGCGCCTCCAGCTCTTCGGAGTGTCCTGCGTGATAAGCCAACGCCATTGTGCCTGGCCTAATGTAGCCAAGAAAGCCTGGCTTTTGGTCCAGCGGCACATAGTCCGGTTTCTTGTGGTTCTGTGCCCAGACGAGGGCATTGTCGGGCTCGACAAACGTCTTGCCGTCCACGCGGAAGAGCGCAAGCCGGAAATTCGACCCTTCGGCCGAGGTGACATAGTAAGGTGTCTTGTAGTCCTTCTCCGACGGGATCGGGTGCATACGCAGCATCTGCGCATTCGTCGCATTCGGCGTAAAGACCCGCACCTTGTTGATCGGAACGCCCGAGGGCATCTTGACCATTCCGGGTTCAACATTCTTGACGCCCGCCGACTTAAGCGCGGCAAGGGCTTCCGTCACGCAGACACGAATTGTCGGATCGACGATCTTATCAAGAAAGGCTTCGGCATTCTTAAGCGGGCCGACGAGCGACTTGCGGACAACCTTTTTGAGCGTATCCGATGCCGGATCGCAGATGCAGCCATAGAAGGTGTCCTTGTGCAGCGCCCCCCGCACTGTGTCGCCCTGCGATAGCACCTTGCTGACAAGCGGCCCATTCGGATCGCCTTTGAGGTGATGGGCGTGGGCGAGGACATTCCGCTTGGAACTCTGCCGCAACGTCGTCTGCCGCAGGACGTGCTTGACAAGAATCTCCCCGCACGCCCGCTGAACCTTCTCGGCGAAGCCCGCGTAGGGCGGCGGACAGACATCGCAGGGACGGCGGTAGGACGCACTACCATCGTCCTTCAACGCCGTGCAGATTGCCGTGAAGCGCGCGGGCGTGAGCGCGGCAATGACCATCGCGTCCTTCGCATGATGCGTATGATCCGTGCGATCCTTCGTCTCGTCCGCCTGAATGCCCCACGCGCGCCGGGCAAAGGCCGTTGCCGTGCCGTTGACGGAAAATGTCGCGGGATAGACGCTGCGCAGAAGTTCCACGGCGTGCGAACACATGATGCCCGTATCGACAAGCTGCCGCCGCTTGAAGCCGCCCAGTTCGCCCGCCTTGACCGCAAGCTTGTCGGCCGTCATCTCGAAACGGCGCAGCTTGTCGCGCCAGTAGTCGCGCGCGAACCGCGTCGTCAGCGCCTTGATGCGGGCATTGCTCCGCGCCACGGGATCGACGGCGTTCTTCGCCGCGCGCGTCTGAGAACGGACATCCTTCTCCAGCCGCTCCAGATTTTCACGCCAAGGACGCAGACGCACGTCAATCTCATTCCAGTTCGGGCAATCACGCGGCACACACCCCTTCTTGACCTGACGATTGTAGGCCGCTTCGCAGATTGTCTTGTTGGCGAGCGAATCGTCGCCGGAAAGCGAGCGCGGAAGCGTATGTTCAATGTCAAAGGCATTTCCGCCAACCAGGTCCGCCAAGCTGATGGTCTTTCCCGTGTAGAGGCAGATATGTCCCTGTTCCTCCCAGAGAGCATACCGCTCAAGCGCGTCATCCGTCGCCGCGACACCCAGTTTCTCAAGTTCCTGCCGAGCGTTTTCGCGTTTCTCCTGTCGCGTCTTCTGCCAGTTCTGCCATGCCTTGCGCGTCGCATAGTCGTTCACGTTCCGCGCAAGCTCGATGCGCACCGTCGTCTCCGCGTCAATCTTCCCGTGATCGTGCAGATAGTTGACGAGACGGCGCAGGGTCGTCATCGACCGCTGGACAAGCGGATTGCGAATCATGCCCAGTTCGACCTTGGGCAGGCGTCCCGTCTCCGAAGCTTGGTAGGTGGCGTCTCCTCGCAGATAAAGCTTCTTCCATGCCACGTCGTCTACGTTCCAGTGTTCAAGAAGGTAGGCGCGGTAGCGGTCGAAGAGCGGCATCACCTTGTGGTCACGTCGGAATCGTTCGTCTGTCCGTTCGGCGCGATCTCGGCGATACTCGAAGAGAATGGCGTTCAGGCTATCGAGTATCTGTCGCTCGTTGCGGTCATAGTTGGGGATGACTTCCGGCAGTTTTGCATAGAAACGCGCTTGCGAAAGCTCATAGCCCTGGCGCAGAAAACGCAGCATGAGGCGGATGGCCTTCAGCGAATACTGGGCGTTCCCCTCTTTCGGTCGAATCGCGGCGACCTTGGCAACGGCTTTCTCGTCCAGAGACGGATAATGCTTGCGCACCCATCCACGCAACTTTTCGTCGTCATCGAAGAACGTGAGCGCGTCAAAGACCTTCTGCGTGTCAAACGGCACATCGCCGAACGCCGACTGTAACTTGTGGAGCGTCTGACAGGACGCAATCGATTCGTCATCGCGATAGTAATGGAACTTGTAGCCTTCGTTCTTGAAACGGGAATCTTTCTTGAACAGCTTGGCGATGTCACCAAACTTGAATGTTGGCGACGCCTTCATGAATGCCCGACAGACGAGTGCGCGGTCTTCCGCCGTCAGTTCCCGGCGTCCACCTTGCGCATCATCAAAGGAGAGGTTGTTCACGAACGCGAGCATCCGATACTCCTCGAAGAGCGGATGACCATTCTGCGCGCGCGGGCAGGCCGGCTCCAGCGGACAGTTTCCGACCAGGTGCTTCTGCGAGCGCAGGGGGCGTTGCGCGAAAATCGCTTCATGAAGCTGCTTCCGCAACGGATCCCCTTCTTGGAATCCCTGCGCGTCCATGATGACGGCAAATTCCTTCTCGTAGTGTTCCAACCGCCCCGTGTAGCGACAACGAATGCGCGTCTTCGCGGGCTGATCCCTCTCGGCTTCCAGCAGACGGAAGAAATACTGTCCAAGGGTCTTGGTGCCCGACGCCGCGATTTCTTCTGTCAACCGCGCGATGTCCGCCTTGACGGCACCGAGCTTTTTGTCAGACGTCTTCTTCTCTTCTCCGTCATCCGCTTCGGAGGACGCATCCTTGCGCGAACTCTTGAACCCTCGTCGCTGGGCGATATGGTAGAGCGCCCGTCCAAGCGTGGACGGCGCGACGACGCCATCGGCCGCCGCCGCGCGGTCGCAGTAGGGATTTGCCGTGTCTGTCGCCTTAAGCCACGAAAGGAAAGCCTTGTTGGCAAGCGGGTACGTACCAGTCTTCTTCCAGGCCTCAAGCTCTTCCGGCGTCAGAGGACACATGCCGTGCGCAATCAAAACCTTGAGCAGTTGCCACTTGCGGATCTTCCGACGAAATTTCAGGCGACGGGCCATCCGCGCCGCACGCCGAATGGCGGCCGGCGTCTCCAGCGTGTCGTTCGCCGCGTCAATGCCCTCCGGGAAGACGACAACCCCCTTGTCGAGGACGTCGCCCGTCACATCGTCGAGCACGGCCCAGCCGAGTGAATTTGATCCCAAATCAAGGCCTAATGTTTTTCGCATCGCTCACCCCCTTGACGCCGAAAGGCAAATTAGTATATCATACGCACTGCATCTTATCACAACAAGGCTATATGCCGAAGTCGTTTTGAGACTGCGGCCCGGTTCGCCGGGCCATTTTTCTTTCCTTCGCCTTCGCCAAGCGTCTGCCGAAAGTATACCATAACTGCGCCGAACGTTTCAATGCCAAGAGGCGAAGGGGTGCACCGAGATATTTATGCAGCCACCCCACATTTCCCGCTTGATTTTCGCATACGCATATACTATAATATACG
>CAKURH010000054.1 GCA_934675625.1 uncultured Kiritimatiellota bacterium | reverse complement strand
TTGTCGAGAAGCGTCTGGTAGTACTTGCGGGTATGGCCGTGGGTCATGCCCATCATGGCGATCTTGACTGGTTTCATGATGATTAGCCGTGTAAAAGTTTAGAAATGGAGAGACGTCAGCGAACCTCGGCGACCTTGATGGAGACGTTGGTGTCGATGCCTTTCTTGAGGGCAATGGTCTTCGCGGCCTTTGCCTTGTCCGCCGCGAACGCGCGCGCGGCCGCCTTCGTCGCCTTGGCCCACGCGGCCTTCCAGACCTTCGCATCGGCGCGCTACTTCGAGTCGCTCGGCCGTTTTGCCTCCTACGGCTTCGTCCCTGACGCAGACAACTGCGAGTGGTCGCAGATTCGCGGACGGGCCTTCGCCGAGGAGCTCGACGAACGGTTGGGCGGCGTCTCCGTCTCGGTCGCGTCCGCTCCGCTTGCGGACTGGCTACTGTCGATGCAAAAGCCCGCCGCCATCCTCGCCGCGAAAGCGCTGGACGACATCCTGCGGCGGCGGAAGCCCTGCGGCGGCACGACCATCGTCTGCCCCTACGTCGGCATCACCGAACGCGACTCGACGACCATCGTACCGCCCGCCGTCCACCTCGTGCGCGAGGCGAAAGCCTACATCGCCGCACACGCCCTCGAAGGAATCCGCGTCGAAGAGGTCGTCCGCCACCTCGGCGTCTCGGCCCGGCTCGCCCAACTGCGCTTCTCGCAAGCCGTCGGGCACTCCATCCGGGAAGAACTCATCCTGCGCCGTCTGAACGAGGTCAAGCGGCTGCTCGCGGAGACACCTTATCCGCCCCGACGCATCGCCCGTCGGTGCGGATTCAAATCTACCATCGTCCTCGCCCACCTCTTTCGCTCGCACGAAGGCTGTTCGATGCGCGCCTGGCGCGCGGGGCACGCATCCGAGACGCTCTAGCCCTCCAGATCCGTCCCCTCTTTACGGCAACCTGATTTCGGCAAGAGGTCAGTCCTTGTACTCGATCGTCGCCTTCTCGCGCAGCTCGGCGACGTAGGCGTCCATCGCGCGGCCGCGCGCCTCGTGGCGGAGAAGGTCCTTGATCTGGTCGTGGACGTCCACAAGCGTCTGCTGCCCGCCGCCCTTCTGGTCGGCCTTGTAGATGATGTGGTAGCCGAACTGCGTCGTCACGATGTTCGAGACCTCGCCCTTCGCCATCTCGAAGGCGACCTTGTCGAACTCCGGCACCATCATGCCGCGCCCGAACCAGCCGAGCGAACCGCCCTGCTGGCCCGACGGGCAGTCGCTGTGCTTCTTCGCCTCCTCGGCGAAGTCAGCCTTGCCGTCCACGATGCGCGCGCGGATGTCCTTGATCTTGTCGAGCGCCGCGTCGTCCGAGCCCTTGACGAGGATGTGCTGGCAGAGGACCTGCTCCGGTGCGACGTACTCGGCCTTGTGCGCGGCGTAGAACGCGGCAACCTCGTCGTCCGTCGGCTCGGCCACCGACGAGCACGCCTGCTCGACGAGCCTGTTGACCTTCGCGCCCTTCTCCAGCTCCTTGCGGAACTGCTCTTCCGTAATGCCCTGCGCCGCGAGGGCCTTCTGGTAGTTCTCGGCGCCGCCGACCTGCGCGACGACCTTCGCGACCTCGGCATCGATGTCGGCGGCCGAGACGGGCATGTCGAGCTTCGCCGCCTGATCGAGCAGGAGCCGCGCGCCGATCGCCTGATCCAGCGCCTTCTCCTCCAGCTTCGGCAGGTTCTTCTTCACCTCGTCCATCGTCATGCCGTGGCTCATGTAGAACCGCACGAGGCGGTCTAGCTCGAACTGCACGGCCTCGCCGCTGATTTCCTGTCCGTTGACAACTGCTTTCTTCATCGTTCTCTCCTTTAGTCCTGCTTCCCGACCAGTTCGCGCGCCTTCGCGAGCACGTTCTCGACCGTGAAGCCGAATTCCTGCGCGAGCACCTTGTAGGGCGCGGACGCGCCGAAGTCGTCCTTCGTCACGAACCGCGTCGTCTTGAAGTCGAGGCGGAAGCGGTCCCAGCCGAAGCGCGAGCCGGCCTCGACGATGACGCGCTTCGTCATCTGCTCCGGCACGACGTAGTCGCGGTACGTGCACTTCTGCGCGAGGAACCGCTCCATCGACGGCATCGAGACGACGCGCACGGACTGGCGGCCGTCGCTCTCGTCCCACATCTTCTGCGCGGCGGCGATGCAGAGCGAGACTTCGCTGCCCGACGCGAGGAAGAGCACCGTGTCCTTCGTCTGCGGGCCGGCCTGCCAGATCGAGTAGGCGCCCTTCGCGACGCCCTCCGCGCGCGTGCCCTCCAGGACGGGCAGGTTCTGCCGCGTCGTCAGGATGCAGCTCGGCCCCTTCCGGTTCATCAGCATCTCGACCCAGGCATAGCCCGTCTCCGTCGCGTCCGCCGGACGGAACGTCGTCACGTTCGGAATCGTCCGGATCGCCGCGAGCTGCTCGATCGGCTCGTGCGTCGGGCCGTCCTCGCCGACATAGAAGCTGTCATGCGAGAAGACGAAGATCGAGGGAAGCGACATAATCGCCGCAAGGCGAATCGCCGGCCGGCAGTAGTCGGAGAAGACGAAGAACGTCGCGCCGAACGCGCGGAAGTCCTCGTAGGCCGTGAGGCCGTTCACCATCGCGGACATCGCGAGCTCGCGCACACCCCAGTGGAAGTTGCGGCCCGTGAAATCCTCGGCGGAAATCCAGCCGTACTTCTTGAGGCCCGTCTTGTTCGAGCCTTCGAGGTCGGCCGAGCCGCCGACGAGCGCAGGAAAGACGTCCGCGAGCGCGTTCATGATCGCGCCGTTCGCCGCGCGCGTCGCGACCGGCTTCTCGGCGTCGAACGTCGGGAGCGCGGCAAGGAGGCGTGCGCGCAGCGCGTCGTCCGTCTCCGGCTGGGCGGGGCCGCCCGCCGCCTTGAGCGCGGCCTTTTCGGCCTTGACGTCCTTGTTGCGCCAGTGATGGCAGAGGGCCGCACGCGCGGCGAAGAGGTCGTAGACCTCCTGTGGCACGTAGAAGCTCTTCGCCGGGTCGAAGCCGAGCGCCGTCTTCGTCGCGGCGACCTCCTCGGCGCCGAGCGGCGCACCGTGGCAGCCGTGCGTGCCGGCCTTCGTGGGCGCGCCCTTGCCGATGATCGTCTTCGCGATGATGAGAACCGGCGCGTCCGTCACCTTCAGCGCACGCAGGTAGGCGCGGTGGATCTGGTCATAGTCGTGCCCGTCGATCTCAAAGACCTTCCAGCCGTACGCCTCGAAGCGCTTCTTCGCGTCGTCGCGGTTCGTGTCCGTGACGTGGCCCTCGATCTGGATGTCGTTGAAGTCGTAGATCGCCGTGAGGCCGCCGAGCTTCAGCGTGCCGGCGAGGGACGCCGCCTCGTGGCTGATGCCCTCCTCCATGTCGCCGTCGCCCATGAAGACCCACGTGTGGTTCTCGCGCTTCTTCATCTTCGCGCCAAGCGCGAGGCCGACCGCCATCGCAAAGCCCTGGCCGAGCGGCCCCGTCGTCACCTCGACGCCCGGCATGACGCCGCGCTCGGGATGGCCGGCGCAGCGCGAGCCGAACTGGCGGAACGTCTGAAGCTCCTCCAGCGTGACGCCGCCCGTGCCCGAGAGGTGGTTCAGCGCGTAGACGAGCGCGGAGGCGTGCCCGCCCGAGAACACGAGGCGGTCGCGGTTCTTCCACGCCGTGTCCTGCGGATCGACCCGCAGATGCCGCAGCCACAGCGTCGCCGCGAGATCCGCCATGCCCATCGCCGCGCCGGGATGCCCCGAATTGGCCTTCTCGACCATGTCCGCACACAGGCAGCGGATCGTGTCCGCCGCCAACTTCAGCTGTTCGTTCGTCGTCTTCATCGTCTTCCTCCTAAAAGTAAAATCGTATTATACCATAATCGCCCCGTCGAACGTCCGACGGAGCGCATTCGTCCGGCTGCCGCCGACACACCGTCACTTCCAGACGATGTGGTCGCGGTCGATCGTCAGGATCTCGTGCGCCTCCAGCGCGACGATCGCCGCCTCCGGCTCAACCGCCCTGAACTGCGCCACCAGCGTGTTCTGGAGCTTGCGGACGGTGCCGGGCGCCAGCTTCTTGAGGCGCGCGACCTCATCCTCCGTCAGCGGCAGCGCGGGCTTCTTCGTCCGGCGCGCGCGCGGCTTCTTGGCGGGCGGCTTGTCGTCGGACGCGGCCTCCGCCGTTACCGCCTCGGTCTCGGCGGCGGGTGCGGACGCCTTGGCCTTGGCGCGCGTACGGGTCGTCTTCTTGGCGGGCGCCGACGCGGATTCCGCCACAGGCTCCGCATTCGGCGTCGGCTCGGCCTCCGCCTCAACGCCCAGCGTCTTCGGCGCGAGGCCCGGCGGCGGCGGCACCGGCACGACGGCGGGCGCGGGCGCGTCGCCCAGCAGCGCCAAGACGGCCTCCGGCATCTCCTTCACGTCGTAGTCAAGCCCGTCGCCGATCGGCACGACGACCGAGCCGCCGGCCTTGCGCGGCTCGACGGTCACGACAAAACTTGCATTGATCCAAATCGGCGTGTTGTCCAGACGGGTCAGTTTGATGAACATGATTCTCTCCTCTCTGTTGCGATAGGCGCACATTATACCAAAAGGGCTAGGGCGCGTTCTTCCGCGTGCGTAGCCAGGTGGCGGCGGCGCGGTCGCCGCGCAGGGCGCGCGCGCGCATCGCCCAGTAGAGCGAGCGCTCCGCGTCCTTCTCGACGCCGTGTCCGAACTGGTAGGCGGCGGAAAGGTTGTCCATCGCCTCCGGGTGGCCGAGCTCGGCCGCCGCCCGGTAGCACTTGACGGCCATCTCCCTGTCCGGCGGACACCCAAAGCCGCGCAGGTAGCACGTGCCAAGGTTCACGAACCCGTTCGGGTCCCGCTGCTTCGCCGCGCGCCGGAAGCAGTCGAAGCTCCGCTTCAGGATGCGTTCAAGCCGGTTCGTGTCCGTGCCCGTCCGCTCGAACGCCTCGGAAATCGCAATCGAGCCGAGCGCGTTCAGGGCCTGCACGTTCCCGCCGTCCGCCGCCTTCTGGAGGCAGCCGAAGTCGTTCTTCTCGACCGAGAGGAGATACCACGCCAGCGGATTGTCCTTCCGCTCCGCGAGTTCGCGGATCTTGTCGCGCGAGGCGTCGAGATACCGTTTCGCCAGCTCCTTGTCGTCCGTCGTGACGCCATAGACGAACTGCTGCAGGGGCTTGCCGGCCTTCGCGTCGCGCGCGACGATCTCCCGCGCCTCGGCATAGACCTTCGCGCCGCACGAGGTCGGCGCGTTCAGGAGCCGCACCACGGCATCGGACGAGCTCATCGCCCCCAGCAGGCAAGCCACCGCAAGAATCGTCATAGGTAAGGACGGTACGTGTTCGTCAGCGTCTTCCAGTTCTTCTTCTTCGCGCAGATCGTGAGCGTCCGCTCCCGCCGCCAGAAGCGCCACCAGTCGGGACGCTCCACCTCGACGATGTGGAAGCCGTCGCGGACGATCGAGTAGAGATCCGGCAGCGAGAACCCCGCCTGGGTGCGCGTCTTCTCCGGCACCGTGAAGTAGAGGCGGCCGTCCGGCTTCAGGACGCGGTGCGCCTCCTTCACCGCCTGCCGCGAGACGGCCGAGCCGTCCATCAGCACGACCTCGAACTGCGCGTCCTCGAACGGCAGCGCGTTCGCCCGGTCCGTCGCGCGCCAGACGCGGCCGCGCAGGGGCGCGAACCGCGCGGGCAACACCTCGTCGGGAAAGCCGACCTCCAGGCTCGTGCGGACGGAACTCACGCGAGCGCGACCTCCGTCTCTTCGCGCGTCGCCATGTCCTTCAGCCGCGCGACGCCCTTCGCCACGTCGTCCGGGCCGAGGAACACGGCCTTCGCCGCGCCGCCCTGGTCGGCGTGCGAGAAGAACTTCTTCGGCTTCTGCGCGTGGAGCGCGAGATCGACCGACTCGCCCGCCGCGCGCAGCTTCGCCGCGAGCGCCACCGCCGCGTCGCGCTGCTCCGGGAACATGAAGCCGACCGCGATGCCCGTCTTCTCCGTCGCCGCGTCCGCGCCGAGCCGCGCCTTCAGCAGCTCCGTCACGACCACGTCGCCGAAGCCGAGGCCGACGGCGCTCGTCGGCTCGCCGCCGATCGTCGTCAGCAGGTTGTCGTAGCGCCCGCCGCCGAAGATCGCGCGGAATTCGCCCTTCGTGTCGAACGCCTCGAAGACGACGCCCGTGTAGTAGCTGAGGCCCCGGATGACCGAGATGTCGAACTGGAGCGCGTCCGCAAAGCCCGCGAGCTTCGCGAGCCGGAAGAGCTCGACGAGTTCGGGACAGTCCGCGTAGCTCGTCGTGTCCATGATCGCGAAGGTCGCCTTCACGTCGTCGTCCGAAAGCCCGCCGTCCTTCAGCATCGCGGCGATCTCCGTGTCGGGCATCTTGCCGCGCTTGTCGAGCGCGAGAAAGACCTGCGCGTGCTTCTCGGCGGCGATGCCGCTCTTCTGCAGCAGCTCGCCGAGGAACTTGCGGGACGAGACGTGCACCTTGAAGTCGGCCGCCGTAAGCCCCATGCGCCGCAGGGCGTCCACCGCCGCGCCCAGCACCTCGACCTCGGCGAGAATCGAGTCCTCGCCGATGATGTCGACGTTCCACTGGTAGTGCTCGCGCTTGCGGCCCTTCGTCATGCGCTCGTAGCGGAAGCACTGCGCGATCGTCGTCCACTTCAGCGGGAAGGACAGCTCCTTCTGGCGCTGGGCGACCATGCGCGCGAGGGTCGGCGTCATCTCGGCCCGCAGGGCGAGGTGGCGTTCGGACTTGTCGAAGAAGTGGTAGATCTGCTCGCCGACCTCCTCGCCCGCCTTGCGCGCCAGGAGCTCGTAGCTCTCGACGACGCAGGCGTCATAGGGGCGGAACCCCGCCGCTGCGCCCGCCGCGCGAAAGGCGTCGAACACCTTGTTGCGCCAGACCATGTCCTCCGGATAGAAGTCGCGCATGCCGCGCGGCGCCTCGAAACTCAATTTCTCTGCCATGAAGTCTCCAATCTGCTTTCTGTTCGCTCGTTTCTTACAATGTCACGCCGTCCTTGAAGATCGCGATGCCCTGCGCGCCGTTCAGCTCGTTCTTCGCCTTCTCGCCGCTCGCGACCGCAAGCACCTTCTGCGCGAACGCCTCGACGTCGGGGTCGGACATCGCATTCCAGTCGATCCAATTCGGCTTGTTCGCCGCGAGCGTGTCGTTCGTCGCGACCTTCAGCGTCGGCACGACGCAGCCGAACGGCGTGCCGCGCCCCGTCGTGAAGAGGATGAGGTGGCAGCCCGCCGCCGCAAGCACCGTCGACGCCACGAGGTCGTTGCCGGGGCCCGTCAGGAGCGAGAGCCCGTGCTTCTTCACGCTTTCGCCGTAGAGGAGCACGTCCTCGACCGGCGCCGAGCCGCCCTTCTGCACGCAGCCGAGCGACTTGTCCTCCAGCGTCGTGATGCCGCCCGCCTTGTTGCCGGGCGAGGGATTCTCGTAGCAGACCTGGTGGTGGGAGGCGTAGTAGTCCTTGAAGTCGTTGATCATCCGCACACACTTGTCGAAGACGTCGCGCGTGCGGCACCGCTTCATGAGCAGCGTCTCCGCGCCGAACATTTCCGGCACTTCGGTGAGGATCGTCGAGCCGCCGCGCGCCGCAAGCCAGTCGGAGAAGCGCCCGACGAGCGGATTCGCCGTGAGCCCCGAAAAGCCGTCCGACCCGCCGCACTTGAGCCCCACGACGAGTTCGGACGCCGACACCTCGACGCGATCCTTCGGACGCGCCGCCTCCAGCTCCTTCAAGAGCGCGAGCCCCTTCGCGTACTCGTCGCCCGGATCCTGCGCGCGCAGGAAGCGGATGTTGAGCCTCGAATAGTCGCCCAGCCGCACCTTGAAGCTCTCCAAGGTGTTGTTCTCGCAGCCGAGCGCGACGACGAGGACGCCGCCCGCGTTCGGGTGGTGGCAGAACTGCGCGAGCATGTTCGCCGTCCGCTCGTGGTCCTCGCCCATCTGCGAACAGCCGTAGGGATGCGTCAGCGCGAGGCCGCCGCAGCTCGCGGCGAGGCGTTCGGCGAGGCGGTTCACGCAGCCGACGAGCGGAACGACCCAGAGGTCGTTGCGGATGCCGACGCGCCCGTCGGGATGGCGGTAGGCGCGGATCGTCGGCGGCGGCACGCGCGTGACGTCCGTAAACGACGGCTCGTAGCGGTACTCCAGCACCTCGCCGAGGTTCGTCTTCACGTTGTCGACGTGGACGTGCTCGCCCTTTGCGATCGCGCGCGTCGCGTGCCCGATGGGCATGCCGTACTTGATGATGTTCTCGCCGGCGGCGATGGCGCGCCGCGCGTACTTGTGCCCGTCTGCGCGGACCTCGACGTTATCGAACGGATGAATGATCAAGGCGTCAGTCATGGCGTCTCCTTCGTGATGAACGTCACCTTGCGGATCTCGGCGCGCGGGAAGGTCTGCGTGATGCCGAGCGAGACTTCCACGACAATCGACTCCGGCGAGTTCGAGACGAGAACGCCCCGATACGTTCCGCGCGCCGTCACGATCTCAATGTCCGGCGTGAAGATCCGCCGCAGGCGAATGCGGTGCTGGCCCGTCTTCTGGTTCTGCACCGTCGGATGCCGCACCGCGTCCGCATAGCCGTCCTTCGTGATGACGAGGCGGTGTTCGCCCTCCAGCACATTGTCGATGACGAACGGGTCGCTGAAGTCGGCGTTCGGGTCCTTCGCCTTCGTGACGCCGACGACGCGTCCGTCAAGCGTCAGCTGCGCGCCGACCGGCGACGTGCAGACCTCCAGCCGCCCCATGACGTTCGAGAGCCGGAACTCCTCGGCCGCCGACGCGCCGTTCGCGAGCGTCACCGTCCGCGACAGCGTACCGAAGCCGTCCAGCTCGGCGCGCACGGCGTAGTCGCCCGGCTTCAGGCCCGCGAGCGAGACGGGCGCCTTGCCCTCGAAGCGGTCGTTCACGTAGATGCGCGCGCCTTCGGGGACGGACGCGAGGTGCAGCGTGCCCGGCAGGCCCTTCAGCACGACCGGCAGCGTCTGCTCGTCGCCCGCGTTCACCGCGAGCTCGCGCACGGCGTCCTCAAAGCCGTCGAGGTGGAACTTCACGATCGCGCGCCCCTTCGGCACGCCCGTCACCTTCAGCGGCGCGCGACCGCGCGGAATCCCGTTCACCGTGACCTCCGCGCCCGCCGGCTCGCTGATGACGTCGATCGTGCCGGACGCGAGCACCAGCTTCTCCTCGCGCACGAGCGGCTTGCGGCCCTCGAACTTGACGGAGATCGTCTGGTCCTGATAGCCCGCCTTGCGCAGACGGACGCTGTGCACCTCCCGCGTGGAGAGGTGCGTGACGAGGCGCGGCGTCTGCCCGACCGACACGCCGTCGATCTGGATGTCGCAGCCCGCAGGCTCGGTCTTGAGCAGCAGAAGCCCCTTCTGCTCCTTCAGCACCGTGTTCCTCTCGATGAACGGCCCTTCGCGCGTGTCGAAGAAGCGATCCGACTCGGTGTAGCCCGCGCGGCGGAACTTCACGTGGTGCTTGCCGGGCTCCAGGTCATAGAGCATGATCGGCGTGACGCCGCGATCCTTCCCGTCGACGATGACCGTCGCCCCGGACGGGTTGGTCGTCAGGCTCACGCGGCACTGCACCTGCGGATCCGCCGCAAAGGCGGACGCCGCCAACAAAAGCATTCCACAGAAGAATCTCATCACTTGTCTCCTTTCATGCGCTTCTCGACGTCAATGAGCTTGGCCGCCGCCGCGCGGTTGCGGTCGTCGCCGCGATCCGGAATCAGCTCCAGCAGGACGGACAGCTCGCGCTGCGCCGTCTCCCACTGCCGCAGGTTGATCGCGCGGTCGGCGAGGAACCGCTGGTTCGCGTACCGCTGCTCCAGCTCGGCCCGCGCCAGCTCCAGCCCCTGGCGCGCGGTCGCCGCGCAGTCGGGCTTCGGGTTGACCGTCTCCAGGTAGAACAGCGCCTCCTCGTAGGCCTTCACCGCGCCGAACAGGTTGCCGTACTGCACCTCGCGATCCTCCCATTTCGCGCGGCCGAGCGCGACCGACTCCTCCGCGAGGGCGATCAGCTTCTCGCGCGAATACTGCAGCGCCCACACGCCGAGCTGGTTCTTCGAGAACGTCTCCAGCTTCTCGCGCACCGCGCGGAACGCCTCCGGTTCCTGCGTGTTGACGATGCGAATCGTCCGTGAACGCGTCGTGTAGATGACCTTGAGCGTCCAGCTCTCCAGCGCGGGCGGATCGGGCTCGACGCCCTCGTAGGCGCGGTCGATCTCGCGCAGCGCCTTGACCGCGAGGATGTCGTTCAGCTCGGCCAGGGCCTTCTCGTCCAGCCGCTGGCTCTTCGTGACGTGCCGGTTCTCGCCGGGCACGTTGTCGACGGAGACCTTCAGGACGCCGTCCGGCGACAGCGTCATCTCGTAGCGGAAGATCTGGCTCTGGTTGGCCTCGACCTTCTCGTAGTAGACCTCCTTGACGACCGGCGACTCGTCTTCGGGCACGGCCTGCACGTCCGCCGACGGCGCGCCCGGCGGCGCGACCAGCAGGACGTAGATCGCCGCCGCGCCGACGAGGATCGCGACCGCCCAGATGATGTTCGCGAGCGGCGAGCGCCGCTTCGCGCGCGCGGCCGGCGCCGTCGCGACCGTCTTCTCGCCAAGTCCGAGATCGACCGCGCCCGCCGGCGGCGTCGGCGCGCCCTCGCCGACCACGCGCAGGATCGTCGTGCCGACGACGATGACGTCGCCGACCTTCAGGTTCGCCGGCGCATCGCCGAGGGAACGCCCGTTCAGTGACGTGCCGTTCGCGCTCGCGAGGTCCGTGAGGCGGACGCCGTCCTCGCCGACGGCCTCGAAGAGACAGTGGTTGCGCGAGAGCTCCTCGTCGGGGATGTGGATGTCGTTCGAGGACGAACGCCCCAGGCGAAGGCCGCCCTGCGGGACGGCAAATCTCTTTCCGGCCAACACGCCGTTGGCGATTTCGAGTTCGGGCCTTTTTGCCATCAGAAGAATCCTTTCATGGCCTGGCTCAGGACGGGCCCGAGCAGGATGATGAACACTGCGGGAAAAATGCAGAGCATGAGCGGCCCGAGCATCTTCACGGGGGCCTCGGCCGCCAGCTTCTCGGCGCGGTCGAACCGCCGCGCGCGGAGCTGCTCGGACTGGATGCGCAGGATCGCGCCGATCGAGACGCCGAGCTCGTCCGCCTGGATGAGCGCGTAGGCGACGGACTTGAGGTCGGGCTGGCACACGCGCGCGGCCATGTTGCGCAGCGCCTCCTTGCGCGACGAGCCGACCTGGATCTCCTTCGTCATCCGCAGCAGCTCCTCGTTGAGCGGATCGAGCCGCCGCGACTTGCAGTTGCGCTGGAGCGCGCTGATGAAGTCCATGCCCGCCTCGACCGAGAGCGTCAGCAAGTCGAGGACGAACGGCAGGGCCTTCTGGATCGAGAGGTGGCGGCGCTTGCGCGCGCCGTAGAGCCAGAAGTCGGGGACGATCCATCCGAGCATCAGCTGCAGCGCGACGAACTCCTCGCCCGACAGGAGGCCCTCGAAGCCCGCCTGCACGAGCAGCGAGTCGGCGCGCGCGACCGACGCGGCGAAGAGCGGACGCCGCACGAGGCCGAAGAAGTTCGGCGCGAACGGCAGCAGCGCGCGGAAGAGGAGCGGAATCGACCGCTCCTGCCGCCGCCCGTCCGCGAGCGTGACGTACGTGACCTCGCCGGCGACCGACGCGAGATACCACGCGCAGCCCGCCGCCGCGAGCGCCCACATTGCCGCTGTCATGAGTGAAAGCAAGTTCAAATCGTCCGTTTCACGCCTTTGTCTGAATCGCCGGTTCGGGAGAAAGACCAGTAAACAGCGGGAAGTCTACCACATTGACTGCCGGATTGTCAATGGACATCGCCTGCGCGACGGGGGCGAAGCTGCGGCGGTGCTCGGGACACGGCCCGAGGCGCGCGAGCGCGGCGAGGTGCGCCGGCGTCGGGTAGCCCTTGTGCTGCGCGAACCCATAGCCCGGATACGCGCGCTCCAGCCGCAGGCAGTCCGCATCGCGCGCCGTCTTCGCGAGAATCGACGCCGCCGCGATGAAGAGCGACTGCGCGTCGCCCTTGACGAGGCTCGTCGAGCGCGGCAGCGACGCGACGGGCAGGCCGTCCACGAGAATCGAGACGTTCGCCGCCGCGAGACCGTCCGCACCGAGCCGCGCGGCGACCTGGTCGGCCGCGCGGCGCATCGCGAGGTGCGTCGCGCGCAGGATGTTGAGCCGGTCGATTTCCGCCGGACTCGCCGAGGCCACCGCCCACGTGCAGTCCGGCGTCGCCTTGATCGTCTCCGCCAGCGCGTCGCGCCGCTTCGCGGAGAGCCGCTTCGAGTCGTTGACCGCCGCCCACGCGCCCGCGAGGAGTTCCGCCGCGCGGGCGAGCGGCACGGACACGGCGGCGGCATAGACGCCGCCCGCCAAGGGGCCGCGCCCCGCCTCGTCGATCCCCATCACGGGGTCGCCCGCCGCCTGCTCGAACGCGAGGGAGACGGCCATCGGATTACTTGAGCATCAGGGCCGAGAGCAGCTTCGAGAAGCGCGCGCCGTCCGTGACGGGCGAGCCCTCGGCGATGAGCGCCGAATCGTAGAGGAGCGTCACGGCGTCCTTCAGCGCGTCGCCCTCCAGCCCCTTCACCTTCGCGATGAGCGGATGGTTCGGGTTCACCTCCAGGATGCGCTTGTCGTCCGGCACCTCGTTCTTCATCGCGCGCATCATGCGCACCATCGACGGCGGGAGCGCGTGCTCCTGCGCGACGAGGCAGCCGGGCGAGTCGGTGAGACGCGTCGAGACGCGCACGTCCGAGACGGACGCGGCGAGCTCCTTCTTCACGGCGTCGAGGAACGGCTTCAGGTCGGCGGACGCCTTCTCGTTCGCCGCCTTCTCGGCCTTCTGCTCGTCCTCGCTGCCGAAGGCGACGTCGCCCTTCGCGATGTCGACGAACTTCTTGCCGTCGAACTCGCGCAGCGACTCGGTCAGGTAGTCGTCGACGGGATCGCAGAAGAGCAGCACATCACAGCCGTGCTGGCGCGCGGCCTCCAGGACGGGCGACTTGCGCGCGTCCTCCTCGCGCTCGGCGCAGACGTAGTAGATGTCCTTCTGCGTCGCGGGCATGTCCTTCACGTAGTCCTCGAGGAAGACGCGCGTGCCGGCCTCGGTGCGCGCCGTCGGGTACTTCAGGAGCTTCTTGATGCGGTCGGCGTGCTCCCAGTCGACGTGTACGCCCTCCTTGACGACCGTGCCGAACGCCGCCCAGAACTCGTCGTAGCGCTTCGCGTCCTTCTTCTTCAGGTCTTCGAGCGTCGAGAGGACCTTCGCCGTCACGGCGTCCTTGATCTTCTTGATGACCGCGTCGTCCTGCAGCATCTCGCGCGAGACGTTGAGCGGCAGGTCGGACGAGTCGACGACGCCCTTCACGAAGCGGAGCCAGCTCGGCAGCAGCATCTCGATGTCGTCGCCGATGAAGACGTTGCGCACGTAGAGCGAGAGCCCGCGCTTCTGGTTCGGCATGAAGAGCTCCATCGTCGCCTTCTTCGGCAGGAAGAGGAGCGCCTTGAACTCGACCGCGCCCTCGCCAGAGAACGGGATCGTCTCGAACGGCGCCTCCCAGTCGTGCGTCAGGTGCTTGTAGAACTCGTCGTACTCCTCCTGCTTGACGTCCTTCTTCGCGCGCTTCCAGAGCGCGACCATCGTGTTGAGCGGCTTCGCCTCGCGTTCTTCGCGGCGCTTGCGGTCCTCCTCGTTGCGCTTGCGGTCGTCGTCCGTCTTGGCCTCGGGCTCGACGACGTTGAGCTCCTTGAAGTAGATCGGGTAGGCGATGAAGTCGGAGTACTTCTTGACGAGATCCGACACGCGCCAGTAGTCGAGATACTCCAGCTGGTCGTCGCGCAGGTGCAGCGTGATCGAGGTTCCGGGGAAGTCGCGTGCGCCGTCGGAGATCGTGTAGGAGCCGGACATGTCGGACTCCCACTTGAACGGCGTCTCGGTGCCGCGCTTCAGCGTCTCGACCGTCACCTTGTCGGCCACCATGAACGCCGCGTAGAAGCCGACGCCGAACTGGCCGATCAGCTCGGGCAGGGACTCGCCGCCCTTCTCCTTCAGCATCTCGCGGAACTTCTTCGTGCCCGAGCTCGCGATCGTGCCGAGGTTCTGCTCCAGCTCGGTCGCGTCCATGCCCGTGCCGTTGTCGGAGATCATGAGCGTCTTCGCGGCCTTGTCCGCCGCGATCTGGATCTTCCACTCGGGATTGTCCGCGACGAGCGACTTGTCCGTCAGCGAGAGGAACTTCGCGCGGTCAATCGCGTCGGAGGCGTTGGAAACGAGCTCGCGCAGGAAGATCTCCTTCTTCGAGTAGAGCGAATTGACGACGAGATCGAGCATTTCGGCGATCTCGGCCTTGAACGGGTTGGTCTTCTTTTCCATAGCGGTTGCGTATTAGAATGAAAATCTCACATTTCCTGTCGGGTGCGGCGCGCGCCGCGCTTACTTCGCGGCATCGAAGTGGCGCGCGATGGCGTCGTAGCCGAGCATCATGCGCTCCGGCAACTTGCCGTAGAGCCGGTAGTAGTCGGCAACGACGGGCAGGCAGCGCGCCTTCCACTTCGCCGCCGTGTTGAGCGCGATGGACTCCAGCTTGTGGTGCGCGAACGGGTTCGCGAAGCGCTCCAGCACCGACTCGGCGTAGTCGATCTTCTCCGTGTTCGGCAGGTCGATCGTCGGGAAGATCTCGTCGAAGATCACCTTGCGGAGGAAGAGGTTCAGCTCCTTGTCCTCGATGCACTGCGCGACCTCGGTGAAGCCGCGCTCCAGGCCGAGGTAGACGAGCGTCGTGTGCGCCGCGTTGAGGAAGCGCACCTTGCGCGTGCGGTACGGCTGCATGTCCTGCGTGTAGACGACGTTGACGCCGGCCGCCTTGAGCGGCAGCTCCGCCTCCAGGTCGAAGTCCGCCGGATGCTCGATGACGAAGAAGTGGAACGGCTCGCCGCAGACGAGCACCTCGTCCTTCTCGCCGAGCTCCTTCGCGTAGCGCTCCGCCGACTCGGGGTCGGGGCGCCCCGCGACGATGCGGTCGACGAGCGTCGAGCAGAAGACGCATTCCTCGTCGAGCCACTTCAGGATGTCCGGGTCGTCAATGTACTTCTTCGTGCAGGCCTTGAGCTTGTCGCCGTTGTGCTCGATGAGCTCGCAGGGGATGAAGACGAAGCCGGGGAGCTTCGCCTGGTAGCGCGCCGTGACGAGACGCGCGATCTTCGCCGGGAACGTGTCGACGCCCTTTACGTACTGGATGCCGGCCTCGGTCGTGTTGGAGACGACGAAGCGGATCGACGGGTCGGTCGCGTATTTCTCCAGGTTCTGCGAGACGTCCACGCCCTTCACGCAGGTGATCTCCTCGATCTCCTCGACCGTGCGGTTCTTGACGAGCCCCCGGAGGCACGTGTGGTACTTGCCGCCGCGCGCGTTCAGGATCTTCGACGGCACCGACAGCTCCACGCCGATGGGCTGGATGATCTGGACCGCGCCATCGAACCCGGCCTTGTCGTTCATCTTCTGAACCATCCAGTCGATGAAACACCTGAGGAAGTTGCCCTCCCCGAACTGCAGGACTTTCGTTTCCATGTGATTTTCTCCTTTTCTTTTTTTGATTGATTGGAATTTCGTTTCTTTACAAGACCTTCTTCAGCCGCTCGATCGCCTCCAGGACGTTCGCGCGCGAGTTGAACGCGCTGATGCGGATGTAGCCCTCGCCCGCCGCGCCGAAGCCGGCGCCCGGCGTCGTGACGACGTTCGCCTCCTTCAGGAGCCGGTCGAAGAACGCCCAGCTGTCGCCCTTCACGTCCACCCAGAGGTACGGCGAGTCCCTCCCGCCCGTCACGGCGTAGCCGCGCGCGCGCAGCGCCTCCTTCATGAGCCGGGCGTTTTCGAGATAGAAGTCGATCGTCGCCTTCGTCTCCGCCTGGCCCTCGGGCGAGTAGACCGCCTCCGCGCCGCGCTGCGTCAGGTAGGACGCCCCGTTGAACTTCGTCGTCTGGCGGCGCGTCCACATCGGGCGGAGCGGCACGGCCGAGCCGTCGGCGTTGTAGGCGACGAGGCCGTCGGGCACGACCGTGTAGCCGCAGCGGATGCCAGTGAAGCCCGCCGTCTTCGAGTACGAGCGGATCTCGACGGCGCACGTCTTCGCGCCCGCGCACTCGTAGATCGAATGGGGGATGCCCGGCGTGCGGATGAACGCCTCGTAGGCCGCGTCGAAGACGATGAGGGCCTTCTTCG
This sequence comes from uncultured Kiritimatiellota bacterium, assembly GCA_934675625.1. Classification (GTDB taxonomy): domain Bacteria; phylum Verrucomicrobiota; class Kiritimatiellia; order RFP12; family UBA1067; genus UBA1067. The sequence continues at coordinate 8,558 of CAKURH010000054.1, read as the reverse complement.
CGTTCGCCCAGTCGACCCACGCCTGCAGCTGGGCCTTCGTCGCGACCGCGCCCGTCGGGTTGTTCGGATAGCAGAGGTAGACGATGTCCGCCGCGCAGCCGTCCGGCCCCGGCACGAAGCCGTTCGCCTGCGTGCACGGCAGGAGCTGGATGTCATGCCGCCCGGCCATCACGTTCGTGTCGACGTAGACGGGATAGACGGGGTCGCCGACGGCGATCTTGACGTCCGCGCCGAACAGCTCCTGGAAGTTGCCGCAGTCGCACTTCGCGCCGTCCGAGACGAGGATCTCGTCCGCCGAGATGTCGATGCCGCGCGCCTGGAAGTCGACGGCCGCGATCTTCTCGCGCAGGAAGGCGTAGCCCTGCTCGGGGCCGTAGCCGTAGAACCTCTCGCCCTTGCCGGCCTCGTCGTCCACGGCCCTGTGCAGCGCGGCGATGACGCTCGGCGCCAGCGGCTCGGTGACGTCGCCGATGCCGAGGCGGATGACCTTCGCGTCCGGGTGCGCGGCCTGGTGGGCGTTCACGCGGTGGGCGATTTCGGCGAAGAGATAGGTTGGCTTGATCTGGGCGTAATTCTCGTTGACGTGTAGCATGATGACTGGATGTCCTTGGTCTGTCCCCGCCGTCCGGGCGGAGACGTAGGTGCAGATTATACCATAAATGCGTCCGCCGCTGCGCACACGACAGACGAATTTATGATATACTATGCGCATTGCCCTGCCGGGGTGGCACAGTGGTTGACTGCGCCTGATTTGTAATCAGGATCCGCAAGGACGCGTCGGTTCGAATCCGACCCTCGGCTCCACGCACGTCGTTCGTGGTCAGAATTTCCCGTTCCCGTTTCAAGAGGGACAATGCCGCCTTTTGCCGAAACCGATGTGCGCCTATCATGTCCGCTCAAACAAAAAGCCCTCAACTCCATACGAATTGAGGGACTCTTGGACTGGTGCTCGGGGCGGGACTCGAACCCGCAAGGATCTCTCCACATGCACCTCAAGCATGCGTGTCTGCCAATTTCACCACCCGAGCGGTGAAAACAGTGTGTAGTATATCATAACCGAGCCCTCCCGCGCAAGGGGGTATTTTGAATCTTCGGGGCGTGCGGTCATTTTCCTTCGACGAGTTCGGCGACGCGGGCGGCGGCGTCCGGCGTCGCGAGGGCCTTCATCTTCGCCGCCATTGCCGCGAGCGATTCGGGATGCTCGGCCTTGTGGCGGAGATAGCGGCTGATCGACGACGCCGTGAGCTTCGCCTGCACGCCCTCGTCCGCCGCGCCTGCCGCCGCGAACGCCTCCGCGTTGAAGTGCTGGTGGTCGCGCACCGCGCTCGGCAGCGGAATCAGGAGCGCCGGCTTGCCGCACGCGGCCAGCTCGAAGCACGTCGAGGCCCCCGCGCGGGCGACGACGACGTCCGCCGACGCAAAGGCGTTCGCCATCTCGTCCTCAAACGCATGGACGCGCGCCGGAATCCCCGCCGCCGCATAGGCGGCCATGACCTCGCCCTCGTCCTTGACGCCCGTCTGGTGGATGACGTAGAGCGGACGCGCCGACGGCGCGGCGGACAGTTCCTTCTTCAGCAGCACGAGCGCCTTGGCCAGCAGCTGGTTGACGGCGTGCGCGCCCTGGCTGCCGCCCGTCACGAACACGACGAACGCATTCGGCGGGATGAACGGGAAGCGCGTCCCCGACGCGATGTCCGCGCGCACCGGGAGGCCCGTGACGACCGTCTTCGCCCCCGGCAGGAAGCGCGTCGTCATCGCGAAGCTGATCGCGACCGTCTCGGCGAAGCGCGACAGGAACTCGACGGCCTTGCCCGGCACCGTGTTCGCCTCGTGCAGATAGACCTTCACGCCGCAGCTGCGCGCCGCGAGGACGGGCGGCAGCGACGAGTAGCTGCCCATCGCCAGAAGCGCATCCGGCCGCGTCCGCCGCATCTCCCGGCGGCAGCGCAGGATCGAGCGCAGAATCGCAAAGGCGTTCTTCGCCGCAAGCGGACGCGCCCCCGTCGAGAAGACCGCGCCCTTCCAGCGCTTCAGCACGCTCGACTCGACGTCGCGGCCCGAATCCCAGACCGTGACCTCATGTCCGCGCTTCACCAGTTCCTCGGCCACGGCGAGTCCGGGGAACGCATGCCCCCCCGTGCCGCCACACGCCACGACAATCTTCATCTGCTACCAGTCCCTTTCGTTCGGCGGCAACGGCGCCTTGCGCATCCGCGCCTTCTTTTCCGCCTCGTGTTCGTCATTCCGTTCCTGCGCCTTTTTCAAGGTCGCCTCAAGCTCCTGCTCTTCCTTCGACTTCTCCGGCTCCTCCGCATCGCCCTCCGAGGGATCCGGCTCCTGATCCTTCTGCGGATCCTGATCTTGCTTCTGCTCCTCCGGCGGCTGATTTTGCTGATCGGGATTCGGTTGCTGATCCTGCTGCGGATTGGGCTGTTGGTTGGGTTGCTGATTCGGGTTCTGATTCTGATTTTGCTGCTGGTTCTGTCCGCCGCCCCCGCCGTTCGGATCCTTCGGCAGAAGCGCGCGGATCTGCTCGATGAGCGCGAGCGCCTTCTCCTGATCGGGTGGCAGGGGCTTCTCGACGGAGCCGAGCTGCAGCTTCTCCAGTTCCGTCGCGAGCGCGGCGACTTTCGCCTGATCCTCGGCCGTGAACGGCGGCCTGTTCGTGTCGCTCTGCGCCTGCTGCTCGTAGGCGCGCGCCCACGCGGGGAACTTCGCGCGGAAGCTCCGCGTGTAGTCGAGCGCGTCCTGCTGCCAGCCGCGCCCGTTGAACGCCTCGACGTCCAGCCAGGCGTTGGACTGCGCGACGAGATCCTCGTCCATCGCCGCCGGCGGCAGGATTGTCTGCTTCAGGAAGCGCGTGAAGTCGTGCTCGACGTCCGACAGCGTCGCGTAGGCGTTTTCGTCCAGGTCGCCGAGCTCCGTCGCCGCCTTCTTCGTCTTCGCCTCGGCCTGCTCGACCTGCAGGAGAATTGTCGCGGCCTGCTCCTGGTTGGTGACGGACTGGACGATCGCCTCGCGGACGGGAATCCAGACGTCGGCCAGCTTCTCCGCCTGCGCCGAAAGCCGGTCGGCGCACGCGACAAGCCGCGCCGGCGCGTTCGTGCGGTACGTGCCCGACTCGGTCAGGAGCGCGCGCGCCTCCTTCGTCGCCGCGTGCAGGAGCGAGCCAGGGTCTTTTCCCTGTGCCGCCTGGAGAATCGCGTTGATGCGCTTCGTCTCGCGAATCTCCGGCAGCTTGTCCGTCGCGCGCGTGAAGTTGCGGTTCGCCTTCGCGTCGTCCGGCGTCGCGCGGAGCGCGAGCTGCGCCGCCGCCGCCGCCTCTTCGAGGTCACCCGCGTCAGAAGCCAGTTTCGCGACGACTTCCGCCGCGCGCGGCCCGTGTGTCTGCGAGAGCATGAGCGGCTTCAGGACGCGCAGCGCATTCGTCACGTCGCCGGCGCGGTAGAAATCGACGCCTTGATTCCAGACTTCGCCGTCGGTCAACGCCGGCTCGTCGGCGAAGAGAGCGAGAGAGGCGAGAGAAATGGCAAGCGCGGCAAGAGGGGCAAGAGAGGCGCGAGCTGAAACCTCCCGTCCTATGCGTCCCCTGCGTCTCATGCGTCCCAAAACCTCGCTCATTTCGTCCCTTCGATCTCGGCGAGAATCGCGCGCGCCGCCGCGACGGGATCTTCCGCCGCGAGGATCGGACGCCCGACGACGAGGTGCGTCGCGCCGTCCCGCACGGCGTCCGCCGGCGTCGCGACGCGCTTCTGGTCGCCGACCGCCGCGCCGGCGGGGCGCACGCCCGGCGTGACGAAGAGCGTGCCCGCCGGCAGGGCCTTCGACAGCACGCCGACTTCCTTCGGCGAGCAGACGAGGCCGTGCGCGCCATGCGCCGTCGCGAAGCGCGCCATCGCCGCGACCTGCTCGGCCGGCGTGCGCCCGGCGATGCCGACGTCCGCGAGGTCGGACTGGTCGAGCGAGGTCAGCACCGTGACGGCGAGGATCTTCGGGCCCTGCGCGCCGAACGCCGCCGCCGCGTCCGCCGCCGCCCGGATCATCGCCTGGCCGCCGACGGAATGGATCGTCATCAGGTCCACGCCGAGCTTGCCGCCCGAACGCACCGCCCGTTCGACCGTGCGCGGAATGTCGTGGAACTTGAGGTCGAGAAAGACCTTCTTGCCGAGGTCCTTCACGGCGCGGACGACGTCCGGCCCTTCCGCCGTGAAGAGCTCAAGCCCGATCTTGTAGAAGCCGACGGGCTCGCCGATCGCCTTTATCTTCGCCACCGCCTCTTCGCGGGTCTGGACGTCGAGTGCAACAATGAGTTCGGCCATGTGAATCGTTCCTTTCAGTAGAGTTTTTCGTACGCGCCCTTGTCGACGCGCTTCAAGGTGTGGAAACCCGCGCGCTTGGCGCGGTAGTGGAGGTCGGTCTTCGAGTGCGTGAGCCCCGGCGCCTGGATGACGCGGATGACCGGCACGCGGCACTTCGGACAGTGGTCGAGCTTCGCCTCGCTCAGCGACTGGCGGATCTCGAACCCCTTTTGGCAGAGTTCGCAGCCCCGTTCGGGCTCTTTCGCTTCGTAGACGTAGATTGGCATGCCTGTGACCTTCCTTCGCACGTGCTTCTTTTGAACCGCACATTATACCACATCGCCGCGCCGCGCGGGCCGACACGTGCTTCGACGGACGCCCTGCACGCGCATGCCCGCACGCTTACGGCTTCGTCGCGGCGGCGTTCAGCCGCCTGTGATTCCGCTCCAATTCGCGAATGAGCGCCTCGGTTTCCCGTGCGCGTTCCGTCTCGCCAGACTTCTCCAGACGCCGCTTCAGGACGCGCAAGTCGCGCAGCAGGTCGGCCGTCTGCTCACGCTGCTGAATCGCGTGTTCCCGGCGTCCGACCGCCAGTTCGCCCTTGACGCGCGCCAGCACGTCCGGCTCGCGGTCGTCGCCGGAGAAGAGGCAGCTCCCCACGAACAGCAGGGCCAGCAGAAGCCCCGCGACGAGACAGGCGGGGCCGAGTGATGGCGCGCCTAATTCCGCCACAGCCCGTGGATGTTACAGTAGGCGGAGGCGCTCTTCACCGTGTCGGACGGCACGAGCGCGAAGACCGCCTCGGGCCTATCCCCCGGCTTCAGCGCCTTGCGCTGGTTGCCGTTCGCGGTCTCGAGGAAGATCCACTCGATGAAGTGGTCGTCCGTCATGGGATGCGCCACCGCACCGACCGTCACCGTGACCGTGTTCCCCTCCTGCTTGCAGACGGGAACGTGCTTCTCCGCCGCGCCGTCCGTCGTGCCCGGCACGAGCTCGCGCATCGGCTGCCCGCAGCAGACCGTGTCGACGGACGTCTCCTTCACCAGCGCGACAATCTTGCCGCACACTTCGCACTTGTAGAATTTCATGGCTTGATTTCCTTTCTGTTTCGTTTGCGCCGGAAGCGGTTGCGTGCCCGTGTCCCCCTGACGCGGACGACACACCGCACCCTTGACGGCGTGAATGATAGCATCTTGCGGAAGAAGAGTCCGTTGTAATTACAACACAGAAGCCCTTCTGCCGTTAGGCGCGCGCGAAGCACCGTCCGTTGCGGCGGTTGGGACAGGTCGGCGGCTTCGCCGCGCCGGACGCGCCGGAGCAGCGGTAGCAGATCTCGTTTTCCAGCGGCCCGCCGGCGAAGTAGGCGTCGAGGTTCGCGCAGGTCGTCGTCGCGATGTTCGCGAGCGCCTCGCGCGTCAGGAACGCCTGGTGCGACGTCACGATGACGTTCGGCATCGAGACCAGCAGCGCGAGCACCTTGTCCTGCTTCACGCGCTGCGAGCGGTCCTCGTAGAACCAGTCGCTCTCCTCCTCGTACACGTCGAGGCCCGCACCGCCGAGCCGCCCGTCGCGCAAGGCATCCAGAAGCGCCTCGCTCTCGATGAGGCCGCCCCGCGACGTGTTGACGAACAGCGCGCCGGGCTTCATCTTCCCGATCGTCTCGGCGTTGAAGAGGTGGTGCGTCTCCGGCGTCAGCGGACAGTGCAGCGAGACGACGTCCGACTCGGCGAGCAGTCGGTCGAGCGTCACGTAGTCGAGGCCGCTCGCCGGATTCGGGAAGGCATCATAGGCGAGGACGCGCATGCCGAGCCCCTTGCAGATGTCGCAGAAGACGCGCCCGATCTTGCCCGTGCCGACGACGCCCGCCGTCTTGCCGTGGAGATCCATGCCCGTCAGCCCGACGAGCGAGAAGTTGAAGTCGCGCGTCCGCGCCGCCGCCTTGTGCAGATGGCGGTTGAGCGTCATCAGGAGCGACATCGCGTGCTCCGCGACGGCGTAGGGCGAATAGGCCGGCACGCGCACGACCGTGAGGCCCTTCTCGAACGCCGCCTTGAAATCGACGTTGTTGTAGCCCGCGCACCGCAGGGCAAGCACCTTCACGCCGCGCGCGACAAGTCCCTCGACAGTCGCCGCGTCGATCTCGTCATTCACGAACGCGCAGACGCCCGCGCAGCCTTCCGCGAGCGGCACGGACGCCGCCCGGAGCCGCGTCTCGAAATAACGGAACTCATAACGCCCCGCATTCGCCGCATCGAACGACGCGCGATCATAGGGCTTTGCGTCAAACACTGCAATCTTCGTCATGGCCACACCTCCCTTGATTTTCAGAACAGGGGAATTCTACCATATTTCGCCCGCCCGCGTAAAGCCCGCCGCGCGTGAGCCACTGGGCCTGGGCATGAAAAGACGATCCGCTCCCTGCGAAACGGACAGTCGTTCGCATCAGTGGCCCGTTGCGCGTGTCCCTGTCGCTTGCCGACGTGCGACGTGCTTCGGGGCAACGGTGCTCGGCCGACCCGCCTACGCGAGTTGATTTCAGAACATTCGTCGCACATCCCGAAAGGAGCGCTCCGCCGATCAGCAAGACAGACCAGCGGCAACGTTTCAGAAACGTCTTAAACGTCAAATGCGCCCTTACTTCTTCGTCTTGCCTGTCGTGATGAGCGGCGACTGGACGATGTTGACGACGATGGCGCCCTTGCGGACGATTTCGAACGTGCTGCCTTTCTTGGCATAGCGCGGCGTCGCATAGCTGATGTCAATCGCCAAGTCGCCGACCTTTCCGGCGAACCACTGCGTCTTGTCGAGCCCCAAAAGCGCTTTCGTGTCGCCGAAGGTCGGGACGCCCTCGCCGTACATCTGCGCAAGCGCGGCCTGCCCTTCCGCCGTGTCGACTGCGGGAATCTTCGCGCCGTATTCCGCCTCCAGCCGCAACAGAATCTTCTGCGCCTGCGCCGCCAGCTCCGCGTCCGTGACAGCGCCGTCAAACGGACGGCGGAGCGCAAACGTTCCGAACGGCATGCCCAAGAGGCGGAAGGACTGGTTGACCTTGCGTTCCGTCAGGCCCTCGAACGGCACGGCCAGCGGCGTCCACTCCCGCGCGACGGTCGCCGACGCATTGGTCTGCCACAGGGCAGACGAGAAGACGTTCGTCTGCGTCGGCGTGTCGAGGTCGATGCCGAAAAGCCGGTTGACCGTCTCGCGCAAGCGCTTCGCCGCCTCATGAGCCGCCTTTTGTTCCTTGGTCGGCACGAGTCCGCTGGACGTGGCCGAACACATCTCGTTCGTGTAGACGGGAATCTTGTCTCCGGGCTTGTAGGAAGGGAACGAAAAATCCCAATGCCTTAAATACGAGACGCTGATACTGTATTCGCCCCTGTCGCTCAGCATACCGCTGACGCTGTAATCGGTCATCGCTTTCGCGCCCTGTCGCTCGCCCCCGAAATGGACAAAGCTCGAAGCATAGCCCGAACATTTCTTGTTCGGATCTTTGTTCCGTTCAGCCAGTTGGCGAACAGATTCCTTCGCTTCCTCCTCCGTCTCATCATTGCGGCATTGCATCTTGATGCCTAAACGCTTTTCCATGTCCGCGGCAATCTTGCCGACCGTCTCGCGGCATTCGGCATACGTCCTTATCTTCTTGCCGGAGCAAGACGGCCGCCAACCACCAAGCGAGAGACTGCAATGTTCGAGCGCCTTTTCCTCGCCCTTGAACGAAAGGAACATCCGTTCGCAGCCGAAGTAGGGCGTGGCCAGCCGCGCCTCGGCGTGATGATGCCAGTTCGTGGTCGTCGTCTTCGTGCGCGGATCGTAGTTCGCATTCACGGAAGTGCGAATCAGGTCGCCGAACGTCTGCGCATATTCGGTCGAGCCGATCTCAAATTCAAAGGGCGAATCTGCGACGACGGTTCCCTGCTCGACGCGATACCCCGGTGCGCTCACGCATCCCGACAGGGCCATCGCCGCCCATGCCGCAAAGGCCATTGTGCCCATCATCCTGACAGTTTTCATACGTAACGCTCCCTTCTTGAACTTTTATCAGGAGCATTATATCATAAATCCTGTTTCGCTTTCGCAAACAGCTTTTGGGTGCATCGAGAGATTTATGCTGACACCCCACATTTCCCGCTTGATTTTCGCATACGCATATACTATAATATACGCATGAAAAATAAATCATCGAAAAAGAGCCGTTCCCGCGCCGAAATCCTCGCCGAGATCGCCGCGCTCCCGCCCTCCGTCCAGGGCACGATCTCGTCC
>CAKURH010000053.1 GCA_934675625.1 uncultured Kiritimatiellota bacterium | reverse complement strand
GTCCACGCCTGCGCGTCCGCCGCGAACCGCCACTCCGTCAGCTCGTCCGTGAGCGCGAAGCCGTCGAACGCCGCCTGTTCGGGGAAGGCGTAGCGGAACGCGACGCCCTCGTCGTAGGCTCGGAAGACGAGCGTCAGCCGGCGCGGCAGCCGCTCGACCGCCGTCTGCCCGAGGCCGACGCGCACCGCCCGCGCCTCCGCCTCCTCCAGCTCGACCGCCAGCTCGTTGAAGCGGTCGCGCACCGTCTCGCGCCGCGAGAGCCGCGTCGTCCACGCCGTGTCGGACGACGCGCGGCGGACGTTCCGCACCCGCATCTCGGCGAGACGCTCCGCGCCCTTCTCCAGCGGGCTCCCCACGGCGAACGCGACGCCGAGGCTCGAGGGCTTCACGAGTTCGCGCCCGTCGCGCGCGAGCGACCAGCGCATCCCCTGCGCGTCCGTCTCGAAGCCGAGCGACAGCCGCCCGTCCGGCGAGGCGACGTTCAGCGCCGCCGCACGGGCGTCCGCGCCGCAAAGGCCGAGCGACACGGACATCGCGGGAATCACGAACAATTTTGCTTTCATTGCTTTCATCTTGGTTTCGTCTTGTTCATTACTTGAGAAATTCAGCCGTCAATTCTCGATCGGCCTTCACGTCGTCGAGGAACGCGCGGAACGCGGGCGTGTCCTCGCCGTAGTAGACGACATCCGTGAAGGCGTCGCCGAGCGCGAGGCGCAGGAACCCGCCCTGCGGCTCGACGACCGATTCGACGTCCGCGAGGAAGCGGTAGACGCGATGCGCGCCGCGCCCGGCGACCGGCACGTCCGCCGCCGTCTCCGCGCCCTTCACCCGGTCGGGATAGAGCAAAAGGCGTTCGTCGTAAGTGCTCTTGTGCAGACGCGGCTGCCAGACGTTCTTGTACCACCGGTCCCGGTCGGCCGCCTGCGCCGCCGCACGGTTGAACAGGACGGCGACCGACCCGACGCGGCAGTCGTACGTCAGGGCGTCGGCAAACCCCTTGCCCTTCCCGGGCCGCTGCACGGCCGGCAGATTCAGGTCGGCGGCGACGCGCGCGATGTCGGCGCGGTTCGTGACAAGCGTCCGCCCCGGCCGCTCCGCCAGCCAGCGCGCCAACTGCGGGCGCACCCCGACGTGCCGGATCTGCGGCGCGGCGAAGATGACCGTCGCCTTGTCCAGGACCTCCGACAGCTCCTGCGGGTCGGTCATTTCGTAGTCGAGGGCCAGGTCGCGCAGCTCCTGTCGGAAGTCGTTGCCGCGAAAGCTCGCCCGCGACTCCATGAACGTCCCCATCCAGCCCGTCCAGTTCGGTGCGCGCTCCGTGACGTGCCAGACGCCCGTCGGCGGACGCTTCCGCGCGCCATCCCGCTTCGCCTGACGGTAGGCGCGCGCGTCGGCGAACCCAAGCGCGGCGAGCTTTGCGCGGTTCGAGGCGGAGCCGTCCAGCAGATCCGCCCACCGCTTCATCTCCAGCGGAAGCGTGAGGCCGTCGTACTCAAAGGCGTCGAATCCCAGCGCCGAGAGCAGGTAGCAGACGGCGTAGCCCGTCCGCGCCGACCAGTAGGGCTGCGTCCGCCAGCCGCCGCGCGTGCCCTCGACGCAGATGCCGAAGCGCTTGCCGGCCGCGTGCGCCGTGCGCAGGAAGCGCCCCGCACTGCGGTAATAGCCTCGGATGTCCTTCGGCGCGAAGCTGAAGAACTCCGGCGAGACGAAGCCCGTGTTCTCCAGCTGAACGAGGTAGACGTGGTCGTTGCCGTTCTCGGCCCCCTCTCCGTTCAGGAGGTAGTCGAACGGCGCGCCCGCGCAGTATTTCGCCGTCCAGTCGCCGAACCGCTGCCCTTGCCGCAGCCACTCGTAAGCGATCAGCGCGACATGGAGATCCTTCTCCTCCTGCGTCCCGAAGCGCGGCACGTAGTCCGCCCACGACGCGAGGCCCCAGTCGGACGGCGTGAGCCGTCGTCCGTAGTAGTCCTCGTAGTAGTCCCAGAAGCGGATCGTCCGCGCGGGACGCGACGCGGTCGCGACGAGCCGCAGCCCCTCGTCCGCCCCGGTCAGGTCTTCGCGGAACGCCGCCGTGCTCGCCGCGTCAAAGCCCCAGACGCCATCGCGGTTGAACCACACGTAGTCGAACTGGAGCAGGCTGTTGACGCCCAGCGAGCCCGCGTAGGCGACCTGGTCCTCCAGCGCGTCGCGGATCACGGGATGCGTCGCCACGACCGAGTTGAGCTTCTTGAACTGCGGACGCCCCGTCGGATCCTTCACGAGCGCGTCCTTCAGCGCGGCGTAGCGCATGTCGTGCTGGCCCTTTTGCCACTGGTAGAAGAGGTTGTCCGGATAGGCGGCCAGCGTCCGGTCGTAGATCGGCTCCGGCGGGCGCCCATCCGAAAGGACGATGTCGTATTCGGGGAAGTAGCGCCGCATGAAAGCGGAAGCCTCCGCCAGCTGATCCGGGTAGCGGTCGAACCAGAAGAGCAGATCGCCGCCGAACTGGAGCGACGGACGCGCGGGACGCGCCTTCAGGGGCTTCGTCCGCAGCGGCGCCTTCATGCCCGTCCGATAGCGCGGCGCATCGGGGTTCAGGACCTCGTAGGCGCTGCCGTCGTCGAGAATCAGGCGGACGTCGGCAAGCATGAACGCGCAGCTCGTCCCCTCGCCGCCGCGAAAGAGGAACGAGACGTCGCCGAAGCGCCTCCTCGGCCCCGGATGGACATCGCGCGTGACGGCATTCCAGGCGTTCGTGCGGAGACCCTTCCTGTTGAGGTCAAGCTCCCTGATCCACCCCTTCTCGTACGGGCGCGCAAAGCGCACCCGCAGCGTCGGCGCGCAGCCGCCCGACGAGGCGATCGGATAGACCGAGTAGGCGAGCGTGCGAACGCGGGTGGCGACATAGGGCGGAATCCACGAGTCGAGCATCCACTGGTAAGGGTAGACGGCCAGATCCAGACGGCCTTCGCCCTTCGCGCCCGTGCCCGCATAGCGCACCTCATAGGCGGGCGCATGGTCCTCGAAAGCGTCGTGCGCCGTGAACGAGACGTTCTCGGCTTTTGCGCGCCATGTACGGAAGCGCAGGTCTTCCGGTGGCGTCTCCTCCGTCCGCCAGATTCCGCCCATCGAGGCGAACGTCGCCGGGAACACGGCCAGCGATCCAACGAGAATCAACAGCTTGCTCATTTTTCCTATTCCTTTACGTGATGTCTGTCGAAGAAAAACTTGGCGGACGCGAACAGCGCGAGCGCACCCAAGACATAAACGCCGCCGAGGCACGCGAAGCCGAGCTCGAGTCCGCGTACGCCGAGGCGCTCGGACAGCGCGCCCAGCAGGAGCGGCGACGTCGAGCCGATCAGAAACGTGACGAGGTTCATCAGTCCTTCGGACGACGAGCGGTATTTCGGCTCGATCACGTCGAAGAGCGACGGATGCGTGTTGACCTCCGCCAAGCCGCGAAAGACGCCATAGGCCGAGACGGCCAGCCACGCCGACACGACGGACGGCGCGAAGCCCACCCACACGAGCGTCGGCGCGCCCAAGAGAGTCATCGTCCCCTGCATCAGCGGACGGAAGCGCGGGCTCTTTCGCACGAGGCAGTCAGTCAGGATGCCGCCGGCGAGAACGCCCGCCAATGCCGCGAGGTGATGCCAGAACATCGAGCCGAACCCCGCCGAGCCGATCGTCAGCGCGTCGAACTTGCGCGCGAAGAACTTTGGCGCCCAGCTCATGTAGGCGTTGTTCGTGAAGACGACGGCGATGTAGCCGCCCATGGCGCAGAGGGCCGCCGGATTCAGGAGGAACGCCCGCGCCGAGGCAAGCAGCGGCGGACGCGCCGCCTTCGCCGCAGGCCGCTTGCCCGCGCCAGCCGCCTCGGAGGCTTCCGCACACGGCGGACGCTCCTTGAGCGCGAAGCAGAACACGACGCCGAGGAGACACCCCAGGCCGCCAAACGCGAAGAACACCGGCCGCCAGCCGCCCAGGAGATGCAGGGCCCAGGCGACGATCGCGCCGGAGAACATGAGCCCGACGTAAAGTGCGGACTGATGCACCGCAAAGGCGAGCGCACGCGTCTTTCGGTGGTGTTCGGCCAGCAGCGCGTAGGCGCTCGGCCCGTAGAAGCTCTCGCCGCCGCCCGTCGCGATGGAGCGGAAGAAGACGAGGCCGCAGAACCCGCCGACCAGTCCCGTGCAGGCCGTCATCAGCGACCAGAAGAGGAGCGAGAACGTGATGATCCACTTGCGCGAGAACCGGTCGCCCAGAAAGCCCGCCAGCGGCGTCATCACGGCGAGCGTGCAGAAAAGCGCCGTGTTGATCCAGCCGATCTGCAGGTCGGTGAGCCCCAGCTCCTCCTGAATGGGGATGGTCAGCAGTCCGAAGAGCGCGCGATCCGCCTGATGGAAGAAGAACGCGCAACTGAGCATCCCCAGCATCACCCACTTGTATCCGCCTCCTTTTCGCACGTCAATGCCTCCTCTCTCAACCCACCTCCAACACCACCTTGCCGCGGTTCTCGCCGCGCTCCAGGATCGCGTGCGCCTCGGCGGCTTCCGCAATCGGCAGGACCTTGTGGATAAACGGCGCGAACTTCCGCGCCTCGAACGCCGGCCACACGTCGCGGACAAGCCCCGCGAGGATCGCCGCCTTCTCCGCCGGCGTGCGGCTGCGCAGCGTCGAGCCGATGACGCGCAGGTTCTTGCGCCAGAGGAGGTTCACGTCGAGGACCGTCTCCGGCCCGGCCATTGACGCGAGGGAGATCCAGCGCCCCCGGTACGGCATCGTCGCGACGCACTTGCCCATCAGCGGCCCGCCCACCGGGTCGATCGCGACGTCCGGCGGATTCTCGGCAAGCGTCTTCACGAGGTCGCCCGTGAAGCGGTTCACCGTCACGTCCGCGCCGACCTCGCGGCAGAACGCGCCGTTCGCGTCCGAGGCGACCTGCGCGACGACCCTCGCGCCGAAGACGTGCTTCGCGAGCTGGATGGACGCGAGGCCGAGCCCGCCCTCGCCGCCGTTGATGAAGAACGTCTCGCCCCTGCGGATCTCGCCGACGAGCTTCAGGTTGAGGTAGGCCGTCGCGTAGACCTCGGGGATGCCGGCGGCCTCGGCGAACGAGAAGCCCCTCGGCATCGGCATCACCATCCCCTCCGGCACGACGACCTCCTCCGCGTAGCCGCCGCCCCCGAGGAGCGCGCAGACGCTGTCGCCGACCTTGAAGCGCCCGTTTGCCGGGCACTCCAGGACCTCGCCCGCGCACTCGAGCCCCGGCCAGTCCGGCCAGCCCTCCGGCGGCGCGTAGATGCCCTGGCGCTGCATGAGGTCGGCGCGGTTGAGCGCGCACGCCTTGACGGCGATCTTCACGTCGAATTCGGCGTGGCAGACGGGGTCGGGCACGTCCTTCCAGACGAACTCCCTGTTTTCGAGACACATGGCTTTCATGTTGACGACGATCCTTTCTTCTTGTCTTTCAGGCACTTAAACAAGTACATCCCTTCAACGCAGAGTTCGCAAAGGCTTTGGACGCAAAGGCCGCAAAGGCTGGCGGCGAAGCCGCTGAACCAGTGCGCCTCGGCGCTTCGCGCAACCACGAAACGCCGCCGCCGCGAAACCGCGCGTGGCGCGGTTGAGGCCACGCGAACGCCGTCGGGCCTGATGCCTGCGGCATCGCCCGCCGCCCGCGCGGCCTCCCCCTTCGGGTTTTCGCGGCCGCGTCGGCACGAACGCGCACCTTCGGTGCGACACGAAAGCGGCTCGCCCGCCCGTCGAAACACGAAAAGGCTTTCGCGCCCTCCTCGACGCTTCGCTGACATGTGTGCCACGCCTGAAACAAGAGACACCTCACGCGCAGTGTCCGCAGAGCCGCACATCGAACCTCTGCGTTCTCTGCGGCTCTGCGTGAGCCCTTGAGACCTCACCGAACCAGGGATTCGAGTGGAATCGCGAAGCCTTTTCGTGCAATCGACGCAAGGCTCACCGCGCTTTCGTGTCCGCGCCACGCGCGGCGTTCGTGCCGACGCGGACGCGCCCCGACCCGAAGGGTTGGCCGTGGCGGGACGGAGACGCGACAAGCCGTCAGGCTTGAGACGCGGCGACGGCTCGCCACGGCCAATCGCCGTCAGGCGGGGGCGCGGCTCGCGTCGTTTCGTGTTCCGCGACGCAGTCGCCCAACCCGAAATGCGGAGACTCATTTCACCTGCCCTTTCTCTGAAGCTCCAAGGCCGCAGGCCTGCAGCGTCAGCTCGTGGACGCGCAGGTCGCGGCCGTAGTCCTGGCCGTTCGGCCGCTCGCCGCGCACGACCGCGGCCAAGTCGAGGAGCTGCGCGGCATAGCGGTCCGTCTGCACGCCGAAGCCGACCTCGTGGCGTCCCGCCGGCTGCCCGCCCGCCGCGTTCTTCAGCGACAGCGCGAGCGTCAGCTCCTCGCCGTCAAACCGCTCGATCGGGCAGAGGTCGAGCGTCCCGTTCGTGCCGTCCACCCGCAGGCGGCGGCAGAGGATGCCGCCCGGAAGGCGCGACGACGTGCGCAGGAGGACGTCCGTCCCCGCGAAGCGCAGGAACGCCGCGCCCGCCGTGCGGCTCCCCGCCGGGTCGCCCGGCGCGTCGCCGGGGAACGGATGGGCCGACAGGAAATCCCCGCGCACGAGCGGCAGCGCCAGGTCCACGAGGTGGCAGCCGAGGCTGTAGAGGATGCCGCCCTTGAAGGAGGCGATGTAGGCCGGGTAATCCGGCCCGCCGTAGTCGTGGTTCATGTCCGCCTCGACGAAGGCGACGTCGCCGAGGCCGCCCGCCGCGACGAACTGCCACGCGAAGCGGACGGCCGGGTTGCCCCGGTACATGTAGCCGATCTGGAACGGCAGGTTCGCCGCGCGGCACGTCTCCACCAGCGACCGGTACGGCTCCGGCGCCTCGCCGCACGGCTTGTCGCAGTGGAGCGGAACGCCCTTCGCGATGAACTTCGCCGCGATTTCCATCAGGTCGGCGTTCGCCGTCTCGACGAACGCGACGTCGACCTCCCCGCCGTCCAGCAGGCCGTCCGCCTCGGCCTCGGAGACGACGCGGAAGCCGTCGCGGACGGCCTGTTCGACGTCGAGCCGCTCGTCGAGGGAACGGGGCGTCCCGCGCGGGCGGTCGTCAACCAGCGCGACGACCTCGAAGTCGTCCGCGAGGCGCTTGAGCGTCTCGAACTTGCCGCAGGCGTGCTCGTGCGTCACGCCGTAGAAGAGCGTCTTCAGCCGTCTTTTCACCGTGCCCTCCGCGCAAAATACGCGTCCGTCCGGGCGTCGATGGCCCGCGCGCGCGGCGTGTCGAAGCGCGCCACCAGGTCGGGCCGCTCCGACAGCACCGTCAGCTCATGGGCGACGGCCGCACGGCAGGACAGGAAGGTCTCCGGGTCGAGCCCCGTCACGCGCAGCGCCTTCGAGAGATCGACGCGGCGGCTCAGGTTGCGGTCACACCAGATCATCTGCCGGTCCATGTAGTCGTTCGGCGTCGCGAACGCCAGGTAGTCCTCTGTCGGCACCCACGCGAACGACGCGCCCAGGAACTCCTCGTAGTACGAGGCGACGTCGCCCCAGGTGATCTCTTCCGGCGTGCCCAGCGTGAACGCCTCGCCGAGCGCGTCCCGCGTGTCGATCAGGTGCGCGATCTGGCGCCCGACGTTGCCGGCCCAGCCGACGCCCGCGAGCTTGTCGCGGCAGCCGTCCGGCAACAGGATCTTCTTGCCGGCCTTTGTGCGGTACAGGAGCGCGTAGGCGCCGACCGTCACGAGGTCGAGACGGAAGTGGGAGAACGAGATGAGCGGACGGATGATCGTCCAGTTCCGCTGCGGCCGCGCCGTCAGGTAGCGTTCGCCCTGCGCCTTCGGGATCGCGTAGTCGTCCTCCGCCAGCATCCGGTCGTTGGCCGGATGCTCCAGCCACTGCGGCGAGTCTTCGGTGATGACCGCATCAATGTCCGCATACGTGCGGTAGCTCGACAGGTAGACGAACTGGTCCGTATGGGCCAGCAGCAAGTCCATGCGCCTCTTCAAGTCCTCGATCTCGCGCGTGTGGACGAAATCGACGATCGCGGCATACCGCTTCCCGTCGAGAAAGCGCGTCAGATAGGCGAGATCCGCCCGCGCCTTCACGAAGGAGAGGTGGCGGTTGACGCTCGCGTAGTCCTCAAGGGAGATGACGTCAACGGCGTAGCCGCGACGAATCAGCTCATGGTAAGCCGGCGTGCCCAACGTGCCGGCCCCGGCGATCAAGAGGACGCTTTTCATTTCACCTTTCCACCTTTCCACTTCTCCGCCTCTCCACCTTCTGCGCGCGCGTAGCGGTAAAGCCGCAGCGCGTTCGGCGGGATTGGCGCCGTCGGATCGACCTGCCCCGCCTCCGGCTCCGTGACCGACGCGAGCCGCCCTGCGCACGTCACCGTCACCGTCGCCGGCTTGTCGTCGGCGTTCCAGACGAGGACGCCGCCGTCGCCGTCCGCGCCGACCCAGCGGTTGGCGATGACCTTCTTTCCGCCGACGCACGTGAAGCCGTCCGTCGCGGCGAACCGTCCGCGCAGCAGGAGGTCGCGGTTGGCGCGGCGGAAGTCGCAGACCGTCCGCAGGTAGTCGCGGTTCTTCGCCCAGTCCTCCGTCCAGTAGCCGGCGAGCTGGTCCTTCGGCGCATGGAACATGAGGTCATAGGCGTTCGTCGCGGGACGGATTCCGCTCTCGCAGTAGGGACGGTCGGGCACGTAGCGAGACTCGATGTCGATGCGGAGGTTCACCGCCGCCGTCACGTTCGCGCGCGTCCGCGTCGCATACGGCGAGAAGAAGCGGTCCGTGTAGATGACTTCGGGGAACGTGTAGAAGAGCAGCTCCGGGAACGGCTCGATGATCGCGTCGCCGTCGAAGCGCCGCAAGATGAGCTCGGACTCGACGGGATTGCCGTTGCCCTGGCAGATGATCGTCGACTCGTTGATCGAGTCGTTCCAGCCTTCGGCCAGCAGCGGCGTGTCGGGGTGCGTCTTGCGGATTTCCGCGAGCAGGTTGCGGAAGAAGCGCGGGCGGTCTTCGCACCAGACGAGGTCGCCGGGGCGATGGTCGTGTTGCGCGCTGAAGCACCGTTTCGGCCCGGACGTTCCCATCTGGTCGAAGAAGAGACCGTTGAAGCCATAGTCTTTCGCCTGCCGCGAAACCTTCAGCATCTGCTCGTACCAGGCCGGCGCCGAGAGGCAGGCGCGGTAGAAGTAGTGTCCGTCCGTGTCCTTGAACTTGTTCCAGTGCTCGAGGAACGGCCGCCCGTCCGCCGTCACGAGCGCGCAGGCGTCGCCGTATTTCCGCCGCCAGGCCGTCGTGTTCTGCGTGCCGGAGGCGTCCTCGCCGATGTCGATGAGCTGCCCGTTGAAGTAGGCGGCGACGCGCAGGCCGCGCTTCTGGAGGTCGGCCAGGCCCTGCCGCAGGGCCGCTTCGCCGCCCATGCGCTCGTCCGGCTCGTAGACGGGATAGTTCGTGTCATGCCCGCCGCGATGCCAGCCGTGGAACTCGATGTGCCGCAGGCCGTGCGCGAGAACCACGTCGCCGAGCTTCGCGAAGTCCGTGTAGGGATACTGGATCATCCGGCAGTTCTGCTGCTCGAGGATGAACTCGAAGAACCCGACCATGTCGCGGTCGGCGTCGCTGATCGTCGCCATGCGATGGCACGTGTCCCACCACGCGCGGTATTCGCGTGCCGCGAAACGCCAATCCTCGCCCGCCTTTTCATGAAAGACGGTGGGCGGAATCGCGAACGCGTCGCCCGCCGCAAGCCCCAACGGCAGCACGACCGAGCAGAACAGCTCATCGCGGTTCGCGTCAAAGAAAAACGTGCCCTTCTTCGGCGTCAGGCGCGGATCGCGCGAAAGGAAGTAGAAGCACCGATCGTCCCCGGAGACTGCGTAGAACTGCATCTGCATCGAGCAGGACGGATACGCGCCGGCCGTCACGAAGACGAAGCGCCCGTCGCCCAGCGCACGCCACGGCCAGCCGTCCTTGAGGCCCGTCAGGACTTCCTCCTGCGACGGCGGCGGCACGTTCGCCCAGGCGATCTCGTGTCCGTGCAGACGGATGAGGTTCGCGTCTTTCTGCGGAAAGTTTCGCACGCGCTGGCCAATGCCCGACGGATAGTAGAGCGCGGTCCTGCCCCGGACGACCTTAACGGGCGCGGCCTCGCCGCGCAGTTGCGTGACCACGCACCCGGGCTCGCGGTTGACGACAAAGCCCGTCCACTCGTCCGCCCCCGCCGCGTCCGTCCGCCGCGAGAGGACGACCGAGACGTCCAACGTGCGGCCTCCGACCGTCAGGTTCGCGTAGGAGCGCGTGTCGCCGACCGTCTTGACGGGCTGTTCGGCCAGGCGGACGCGATTCGTCAGCCCCGGCAGCTCGACGACGAGCGACCAGTCGAGCGGACGCGCCTCGTCACCTGCCGCCGACAGGCTTCCGCCAAGCGCCGCCACGGCCACTGTCCAGATCATTCGTACTTTCATTCTGTTCACCTCTCCACCTTTCAACTTCTTCTGTTTTCCGCTTTTACTTCTTCACGTCCGGCAACTTGCCGCCCGACGGCTTCAGGCAGAGGCGACCGCCGTCGATCACGTGCACCGAGCCCGTCACGTACCGGCCGTCGGACGAGGCCAGGTAAAGGATGAAGTTCACGATTTCCATCGGATCGGCCGCACGGTGCTGGAGGCACGGCATGTTCGCCATGTTCGGGCGCGTCAGCACGCCGCCCGGCGCCACGCAGAACGCCCGCACGCCGTGCGGCGCGCCAACTTGCGCCAGCCCTTTCGTGAAGCTGAAGAGCCCGCTTTTCGACGTGCCGTACATCGGGCCCTGCCCGTCGTTCTCGAAGCCGTCCGTCGAGCCAATGAGGCAGATGACGCCGCGCCCCACGCGCACCATCGCCGGCAGGCAGGCGCGCGCAAAGTAGACGGGGCCCATCAGGTTCACCTGCACCCCCCAGTCGATCACCTCGATCGGCTGCTCGTAGAACGGCACGTAGCTGTCGCACATGCGCAGCTCGTAGCCGCCCGCGAACGGCACGAGCAGGTCGATGCGGCCCGTCTCCGCGAGCGCGAGCGCCGCCGCCCGCTCGGCGTCGGCGAACTTCCGCACGTCCGTCACGCAGGGAATCGCCCGCCCGCCGCCCAGCGCGTTGACTTCGGCGGCCTTCGCCGCCAGCGCCGTCGCGTTGATGTCGCACATGACGACGTTCGCCCCGCGCCGCGCGAGTTCCTTCGCGGCGGCGTAGCCCATGCCGCTGGCAGCCCCCGTCAGGACCGCCGTCCAACCCTTGAATTCGTCTGCATCCATTTCGTCCGAACCTCCGTTCCGTCACCGAACAATCATCACCACGCCCTTGCGCGCCGGCGGCGGGTTCGCGATGCCCGTGCCCCAGACGCCATTGAACGTCAGTTCGCTCAGCTGGAAGTCCGTCGCCCCCGCAAGGGACTTGATCCGCAAGCGATAGCGCGTCGCCGAGAACCGCTTTTCGGACGCAATCTCGCACACGACCTTGTAGGCGGTATACGACTTTTCGCCAAACGTGAACGCCTCCTCCGACCACGTGGCCTCGCTTCGGCGGTCGAGCGCCATCCAACGCCCGTCGGCGAACGCCTCCAGCCGCCAGGCCTTTGGCACACGCGCCGCGTAGTTCCCGAACTCCTCGTTCACCTCCAGCACATAGTTCGTCAGCACCATGTCCTTGTCCGCCAGGAACATGTTCGACGGCATCTCGTAGTAGACGTCGAACGGCATCTCTGTCGGCACACACAGGAAGCGATCATGCCGCAATCCGTTGACGAGCGAACCCACAGACCCCACCGTCACCGTGCAAGCCGAATTCGAGGCAATGGGCGCAAACGGAGGCGAGAGCTTCTGACCTCCATCGACATCGGCCACGTTCGCCCACGCCGTCAGCTTCAGCGGATGTGCCGTCGTCGTCTGCCCGACTGTCCCCGCGATGTTCGTGCCCACGTAGCCGAAGAGCTGAATCTCCGAGAGCTGCAACGCGCCGATATTCGAAGAGACAGGATCGATGCCCGCGCGCCCACAATACTGACGTGAAATCAGCAGACGGTAGCGGCGGTAGGCGACCGCGTTCGGGAAATCAAACCGGAAGCCAAGGCTCGGCGTCCCCGCGCACGCGACCGCCTCCCAGCACGTGAAGTCATGGTAGGCATCAAGCGTCGTCCAGTCGCCCGCCGTCTCGTCGTAGCCCTGAAGCGCCCAGTCGCACGGCATCCGCTTCAGCGCATGAGAAAAGTCCGAATTCGTGGCGCACGAGATCGAGTAGCCTGTCACGAGAATGTCCGCGTTCGGCACAAATGCCTCGTCGAACGCATATTCGACCCATGCGCCGCCGTCATCATACGCGGGTTTCACAGAAGCCGCGTAGTTCGAGAAGAACCGGTTGGATCCCACGCCGTCGAACAAGTTCTCCAACTTCAAGTCATCATTGGCGGCCTTCAAGTTAGAGTTCACGGCACGGAACTCGTCGCCGCTCTCCCGGACAAACGCCGTCAGATCCAGAAGCCCCGTGTTGACCTTGCCGTCGATGTTGTCAGCCACATATCCGAACAGCTGGATCTCGGAAATCTGGAGTGCGCCCTTATTGTTCGCCGCCGCCTCTTCTTCCGTCCAGACGCCCGCCGTCTTCCAGTACGGCGCCGTAATGAGGAAACGGCATTTGCGATAGGACTTGCTGTTGACGAAGCGAAACCGCCCGTCAGCCCGGTCAGGCGTGCCATCAGTTCCTTTGACTTCCGTCCAGCCCGCATATGCCGTCCGCTCATCGAGCGTCACCCAAGAGGCGCTTGTTTCGTCAAAGGCCTGGAACTGCCATGTGCCGGGCATGCGATTGAAGGCGTGCGCACCGACGGACAGGATCGAATAGCCGTCGATCACGATGTCCTTGCCCGGCTCGAACCCTGCGTCAATCGCGTACTCCAGCGTGACGCCGCCCGCCGCGTAGGCGTCTTTCACCGGCGTCTTTCCCGCATTGTCGTAATCCGAGAAAAAACCGTCCTTCTGCGCGGCGGCCTTGCCGTCGAAAGCCTTTTCGAGCGCGTAGTCCGCCGAACGCGGCGTGACGTTGGCCGTGACCGTGCGCAGGTCGCCGGCTTCGCGCACCGCCGCCGTCACGTCCACGCGCGTGAGTCCCGATTCGGACGTCGCCGCCCCGAACAGGACGGGCGTCGCCGCCAACAGTGTAATCGAGCAGAACGACTTGATTCCTTTTTGATTCATGGCTGATGTATCCTTGGGCTTGCAAAGATGCGGGTAGTGTAGCACAAAATCCCTGTTTCAGACAAGCCAATTACCGCACGGCAAACGCAACAGAAACGGCATTTTGGAAACTCCTCCTGTTGTGCCGCGCGAAATAATGCTATATTCCCGCCCATGAGCAAGACACGGAAAGTCATCATCGAGATCCTTCTCTCCAGCGCGACGGGACGCAACCGCCTGCAGGGGGTCTTCAACTTCCTCCGGGGACGGTGCGACTGGGACATCCGCCTGCCGCAGACCCAGGAGGAATTCGAGAAGGAGCTGTCGGAGCCCGTCGACGGCATCATCACGTCCCATTTCTTTTCCAAGGGGATTCTCCGGCGGCTCGAGCGCGGGGACACGCCCGTCGTCTTCATGGACATCGACCGCCGCGAACGCGAGACGTATCGCGCCTGCGACGTGACGGTCGCGAACGACAACGGCGGCATCGGCCTGTCTGCGGGGAAGTACCTTTCCTCGCTCGGGAAGTTCCGCGCCTACGGCTATGTGCCCTTCGCCAGGCCCGCGTTCTGGAGCGCGCGGCGGGAGCGCGGCTTCGCCGTCGCCCTCCGTCAGCACGGCCACGCCGTCAAGGTCTTCGCGCCCGAATGCGCGTCCCTCGCGGACTGGATCCGGGGCCTGCCCAAGCCCGCCGCCGTTTTCTGCGCCTGCGACGCCGTGTCGCGCGCCACGCTCGAAGCGTGCCGCAGCGTCCACGCCAAGGTCCCCGACCAGGTCACGATCCTTGGCGTGGACAACGACGAGCTGGTCTGCCAGATTGCCCGCCCCGAACTCTCCTCGATCCGGCCCGACACCGAGGGAGAGGGCTTCGCGGCGGCCAAGGCGCTCCATGCGCTGATGAACGGAACCGCCAAGCGCGGGCGGCGAACCATCCTCATGAAGCCGCTCGGGCTTGTCGAACGAGCGTCCACGCGCCCGCCGCCGCCCGCGGCGCACCTCGTGCAGACGGCCTTGGAGTTCATCGCCCAAAACGCCGTCAAGGGCATCTCGGCCGACGACGTGGCAAAGCGTGTCGGCTGCTCACGCCGCCTGCTGGAGCTCCGTTTCGCGGAGTTCCACTCCGAGTCCGTTCATGCCGCACTCGTCCGCACGCGGCTTGCGGCCGTCTGCCGGGAGCTGACGCTGACCGACCGCAAGTTCATCCACATCGCGCGAGAATGCGGCTTCAAGAACGCCGCCGTGCTCAAGAACCTCTTCCGCAAGACCTACGGCATGAGCATGCGGGACTACCGCAAGCGCCACAGCACCGCAGCGGAAGAATAGCCCGCATTCTGCGCGACAGTTGTCACGGTTGGCCCTTCGGCCCGACAGCTCGCGCGAACCGTCCTGCGAGGAGTCGCCGCCATCGCCACACGTCAGCCTATCAGATGTGACAAGACATTCCCCTCGGCAGAATGCTTCACGTCAAGCGAAAGCCCTGAGGCGATGGGCGATCCTCTCCGTCCTCTCGCGCGACTGTCGGCTCCTCCGGGCCAAAGGCGGCTTACGCCGCCGCTTCGCGAGAATTTGCGATTCCTAGCGTGAAAAATCTCTGCGAACTCTGCGACTCTGCGCGACAAACTCCGCTGGATCGGTCGTGCGCGGAGGGGCGGGAAGTGGCGCGAGTGAGGAGCGAAGGTTTGCTGGCGTCGGAGAGGTTTCGCCCGTAACCAGTTGTCTCGCCGAGGCACGGCAGGCTGAAGCTAGCCGATTGTCTTCAGGGAGAAGCGCAAACCTGAGCGACGAGACCGAGCGAGCAGCTTCCCGCTCCGAAGCGCGAAGAGCTGTCAGACCGACGGGCCTGCTGTCGCGCAGTTTTTCCTCGCTCACGCCCGGACGTTCGGCGTGAGGTCGCAGTTGCGCACGAGTTCCGCCATCGACCGCAGAAGCGGCTGGTCGGGGAAGGCCTGACCGGCATAGGTGTCCGTGCAGAGCCACATGCAGACTCCGAAATAAGGGCCGAGAACGCGGTGCTTCTTGCAGTAGGGCCCGTTCGAGAGAAAGAGGAACGGAATCTTCAGTTCGCGCTTCAGCGCGCGAATCGTCTGGAAGTTCGCATCCAGCTCCTCCTCCGATCCCGAATAGGTGACGAACTTGGCGATGTCCGCGCCGCGCCGCTGGTGTTCCAGCGCCAGCTCGACGACCTCGGCCTCCGGCAGGAACCTGCAGACATGCGAACTCATGATCACTTCGGCCCCCTGCGCGTGGAACGCATCGATTGCCCGCCGCTGGCGGTCAATCGCCTTCGCATCGCGCGTCAGCTCAAGCGGGTCGGGCGCGAAAAGGTCGCCGGGAACGTCCACGAGCGTCGCGCCGCAGCGAACGGCGAGCTTCAGCTCGTCCATCCGATCGTCGGCGCTCATCCCCGCGCTGAAGTTCTTGTCGTAGTTCGTGACATAGAGCGGACGGTCGCCCAAATAGGCGAACGCCTCGCGCAGCCGCGCCTCCGTGCGCAGTTCACGCGCGAGCCAGTCCAGCTGGACGCCGAATGCGTCCGCGCCGTCGCAAATGCCCCTGCGAAAGCGGAAGACCATCTCCTCGATGGTCGGTGCCAGCACCATGTCCACGAGCGGCGGACGTTTCATGCCCTTGAGGAACGACGTCATTTCTCTCCTTTTCCGTGTCGATTTCTCCGTTCTGACTTCTCCTGGACGAACGAGCGCGTATTGTATCACGCCCACCCCTTCCACGGCAACCGCGAAACGGCACCTTTTCCGCAAGAGAAAGGGGACAGTCCAAGTTCCCTCGACGTCATCACTCCGACTCATTGCCCCAGCGGTCGACGCTGCGGACGGCGTAGGAGCCCTTCTGGCCCGTGACGTCGAGTCGCGTCGCGATGGTCGAGGCGATCTGCCTCCCCTCGCGGTAGACGCGGTAGTAGACGTGATCCGGATCGGTCGCGGCGTCCCAGACGAGCGCCCCGTCGTCATTCAGACGGACACCCGTGACGGGCGGCGGAATGCGGTCAACATAGTCCGTCGTGAAGAACGTCAGCGAACGTGGCGGCAGCGTCGCCGCAAAGACCGCGTTCGTCGCCGTGACCGTGCCCTTTGTCGGCTGAAGGTCGTTGAAGGCGTTCATCGGCGGGTTCGCCGAATCGTATTCGTAGACGCGCAGGGGCTTCGCGAGCGGATGCTCGCTCGTAATCCGCACCGCCTTCGCCGCGCCCCAGTTGACGACGGCGACCGAGCAAGAGCCATCCGGGTTCGTGACCGCGCCGACGCGTAGCTCCAAATCGTCAAACACGGGCTCCAGCACACGCGCCCCCTTGCGGAAGAGCTTCACGAGGTAGCCCATCGTGTAGAGTTCTGGATAGGACGAGTAGTCCCTGTTCTCGTCGTCCCAGCGGAAGAGTCCGTTCTTGTTGTAGCGCACGTCGAGTCCCCAACCCGAAAACCGAGCGACGTCATAGCGAGTCTTCTCCTCGGACGTGTCGCCGTCCTCGCGCAGGAAGGGATCGGGATAGTCGACGAAGCTCCAGCTAACCGCATTGAGCGCACCCGCGTTCAGCGCCGCGAGCCCCATCTCCGCGCGGCAGATCGCGACCTCACGCGCGAACGCGCTCATCGGCCACCGCCAGCCGCCGTGCCCGTCGTCGCGCATGTGCCCATCGCGATACGGCACAATCGGCCCCGTCATGCCCCACTCGCCGAGTGAAATGCGCTTTTCGCGTCCGAGGCAGAGCGAGACGAGGTTCGTCATGTAGCCGTAGACATCGTTGTAGACCCGCGCCTCGCCCGGCTTCGCCACGCGGTCGTAGTAGTGCCAGCAGTAGACCTCGGTGATGTCGTTGATCTTCTGCGTCGCCCACACGACGTCGTCGATGTGCTTCGGCATCGCGGAGTCGGGCGTCATGAGGCCGATGTCGAGCCCATGCCGCCGGAATGCCGCGTAGAGTTCGCGGCACAGCCGTTCGTAGACGTCACGGTGCGTCGAAAACCAACCCCATGTCGGGCCGGACGCCATCTCGTTCGTGAGAGCGTAGTAGCGGATCTTCACGCACTTGCGCACCTTGACGAGGTAGCCGAGCCGCGTCGCGACGTTCTCGCAGTAGCCCCTGAAGTCGAAGTCGTCCGTGATGACCGGCATGCGTCCCGGCACGAGGTAGAGTGTCGTCCCCGCACGTCGGAACGTCGCGTCGTAGTAGTCGGCGAAGGCGTCCATCGCCGCCGGCGTCCAGTCGTGGAAGCCCGCGAAGACCCGCGAATAGGTCGGCGCAATCTCGCGGAAGGTTTTCAGCACACGCTGATCGCGGAACTCGTCCGACATCAGCGGCGTCATCGTCGCCTCTGAGTTGTGGAACCCGAAGCCGCCCCAGAGCCACCGCATGCGCGGCTTCGTCAGCGTGACCTCCGTGACGTCCGCCGCGCCGGCGGACAGCGTCGCCACGGACAGCAGCGCCAAGACACTGAAGACAAAACCTTTGCTCAAATTCACTCTGAAAAACCGATTCATGGAACGTCGCATATTTCTTCCTTCACTTCCCCGCTGTATCGGGCCATCCCAGCGGGCGACCGTCGAGCGTGTTGTCGCGGATGACCGGGGCGTCCATGTTGTTGAAGATGAAGGCCCGTTCGGCGACCTCGGATAGCGCGTTGCCCTCGATGAGGACGTCAGCGAACGGCACGGACTTCGCCGGCGGATGGTTGACCGTCATCGCGGAGGACCGGATGCCACGGTTCACGCGGCGGATCGCGTTGCCGCGAATGACGAGGTTGTAGGGAGCGGGTCCCTCCTGGTAGTGGAGCAGGTTCGAGATCTCGATGCCGCGATAGACCGAATCGATCACGTTGTCCGCCACGTAGGCGTTCGCGCACTGGATCTGGATCGCGACGCCGCGCAGGTTCGTGAAGCGGTTGCCCGTGCAGACGAAGCCCGTGCCCAGGTTCATCGGCAGGTAGAACTGGTCGGGGTAGTCCGGCGTCTTCTTCGTGCCGAGGCGGATGGCGCGAATGTCGAGCGCACTGTATTTCGGAAACGGCATGTCCTCCCACGCCTTGAGTCCGGCGGGCAGCGGTCGGTCGAACGTCGTCACGCCGACCACCCCGCCGTCGCGGCGTTCGTTGCGGCACGACGCGACGCGCGCCTGCCCGAGGAACATCCCGTCCATCGAGCGCACGAAGACCGCCAGCAGCCCCGGCCACTCCCGCTCCCAGAACGGATCGTGCTCGATCGTACGGTCATCGACCTTCGCGAAGACCGTCGCGCCCTTGTTGTGCGAATTGACGCCGTCGTCGTTCATGTTCGTGAAATCGCAATTCGCGAGATACACGCCACTTGGACTGAAGCCGCCGTCCGCATTCGTCGAGAGGCTGTAGTCTCCCTTCAGCGGCGAGATGCGGCAGCCGATGACCGACGGGTAGCGGCAGGAGCCAGACGAGAAAGCCCCGGCGCGCGAGTTGCGGACCCAGACGCGCGAATAGGTGAAGAGCGTGCTGCCTGGACAGCGCAGCGCCTGGAGGGCGTTGTTGCGGTCGGGATAGACGAACGTCGCGCCGAGATCGACGTCCATCTTCCTCGTCGAGGCGTACTCGGGCGCGAAGTGCATGCGGTATCGTCCGCCGCCGAGGTCGTCGCACCGGTAGTCGTACCAGAGGACGGGCTTGCGGATCGGACGGCGGTCGGCGCCGAACTGCACGCAGCTGTTCGGATGCCCGATGCGGGAAAAGCGCGGATCGTTCGGCTTGAGCGTGCCGGGGCGATGCTTCACAACGATCCAGCCCCCTTCCTTCGAGACTTCCTCGACCGTGCCTTCGACGAACGGCGTCTCCTTCCAGTGGAGCTGAACGTCCTGCAGCGTCGAGTTGTAGGCCCGCGTGAAGCGGATGCCGTCGCCGTCATAGCGGCCGAGGACGAGCTTGGCAGTCTCCTGCGACGCGCCGGCGATCACGCAGTTCGAGATCGCGCCCGAATCGAGGTGCGGCTTGAAGTCGGGATTCGTGCCGACTATCAGGTATTCGCCCGCCGGAACCTCCAGCACGCACGGTGCGCCCTTTCGCGCCCGCACGGCGGCGAACGCTCGCTCGAACGCCGGCGCGTCATCCGCCTGGCCGTCGCCCTTCGCGCCGAAGTCCTTGACGTTGAGGCGGTGCGCCCGCACGGACGGATTGAGCGGATTCGTCGCCCACGCCACACGCTCCAGCACAAAATACCGCAGCAGTTCGTCCAGTTCGTCCAACGCCTCCACGGCGCGGCACAGCCCCGTCGTGTCGCCGAAGGATATCTCGCGTCCGATGAACGCAGCCAGCCGTTCGGCCATCAGGAGCCGCTTCTCGACACGGTCGCGCGGCGACGTGTCCGGTGCATCCCTGAACGTCTCGGACACCTGCCGCCGTTCGTCCGCCAAGCGCCGCGTCGCCGCCGCAAGACGCTGCGGCAGCTGCGTCTCCAGCTCCGTCCGCCGCGCCGCGTCCAGCGCACTCGGCAGATACTGCACAGGCTCCGTGCGCACACGCTTCGGCGGCGGCAGTTCAGCCGGAGCTTTCGACGCCAGACACGCCGGCGTTGTTCCCGACGGCGGAGTGCAGCCGACAAAGACAAACGGCAACAGAACAATCAATGGTTTCTTCATGATAAGATTTCCCTTTCACGAGGCTTTCTTGACGACATGCACGGCAAAGCCCCCCGGATCCTCGGCGAGATAGAAGGACTGCAGGCGCGCCCCGTCCGCCGTCCGGCGAATCGACTCTTCGCGCACGGGAATGCCGCGCGACCGATACCAGGCGAGCGCACGCTCGACCGAGCGGACGGAAAAGCCGATGTGTCCCTTCGCGCCGTAGAATGGCGTCTTCATGCACTCGACAGCCGAGCCGGCGAACGCCGAGCTGCGTCCGTCCCGCACCGGCAGACGGAAGAGGTCGGCGAAGCGCGCGACCGTCGCCGCCGCCGTGGCGGCGTCGCCCGTGTTGAGCCCGACGTGGGCGAGCGAGAAGCCGAGCGAAATGTCAATGCACTGGCGGCAAAGGTCGGTGATCTTCGCCCAGTCGCCGGTGGCGATGTCGGCCGCCTTCGCCATGTAGCTGCCGCCACACGCGGCGACGAACGGCTTGTCGAGATACGCGCCGATGTTCGCGAGCGTGAGTCCGCCCGTCGGGACGAACGTGACATCAGGGAACGGCCCGTGCAGCAGCGTCAGCGCGGAGAGTCCGCCGGACTGCTCGGCCGGGAAGAACTTGAGCACCTTGAGGCCCATCTTGACCGCCGCCGTCACCTGCGAGGGATTCACGACGCCCGGCACGATCGGCAGCCCCACCTCCTGCGCGGCCCGGACGATTTCCGGATCGAATCCCGGCGAGACGAGGAAGTCCGCGCCCGCCGCCTGTGCGGCCGCGACTTGAGACTCGGCAAGAACCGTCCCCGCGCCAATCGCCATGTCGGGATGGGCCACACGGATTGCCGCAATCGCCTCCAGCGCCCAGGGGTTGCGGAGCGTGACCTCAATCGCACGGACGCCGCCCGCCACGAGGGCGTCGGCGAGCGGCACGGCCGCTTCGACCGAGGGAATGGCGATGACCGGCAGGATGCCGGTCTCGGCCACGCGCGTGAGCGCGTCGTTCGTATGGCAAGCCACCTCTGAGTTGTCGTAATGCGTCCCGTCTGGGGCGTGTGCAAGATTCTGTTGCGTCATGTTGCGAGTGCTTTCTCTTTTCCACCGTTTCAGACGCGGATTGTAGCAAAAGCCCCTCCGGCGACGCAAGCCGAAAGGCACATTTTCCAAGCACAACAAAAGTCACATATTCTTCACTTCGTTCGCGGATGCACATCAAGAGACGGATTGTCGCGCGGTCAGTCGACAACAACCTCTAATTACGCTTTACACGGCGAACCAGTTGTAGCCCCGGTTGCCGCAGACCTCGACGACGTACGTCTCGACGGGGTGCTTCCATCCGGGGCGGCGCGGCAGCGAGTCACGGTACCGCCGAGCCTGCGCGACTGTCTCCGCGTCTGGCGTCACGCGACCGAGGACGTTCCCACGCTCCGCCGCCGCGTTCGTGAAGTACTTGAACTCCACGAGACACGCCGGCTTCGCGAACCCCGGCTTCGGCACCGCGAGGAAGTCGCAGCGCCCCTCCGGCGTGTTGTATTCCGTCTCGATCGAGTAGTACATCGGCAGCACGTCCCACGTCCGCGACGCGAACGTCGTGCGGAAGAAGTTCTCGTTCATCTGGTCGAACGCCTGCGCCGGGATGCGCGCCTTCACGTAGTAGAGCCAGAACTGCTCGAACAGGTTCCGCCACGTGCCGTTTCGGAAGGCGAGCTCCTTCGCCGCGCCGACGAAGTGGCGGCGCGCCTCGTCCTCGTTCCTGAACGCGGAGAGCTCGTCGTAGTAGTCGACGAACATGTTCCGGATCGTCAGGTTCGGGATGCCGAGCGTGAAGGCGTCCTCGAACGTGAGGAGGCCGAGGTAGTAGAGCGCGTAGGGGAAGAACTCCTCCGAGAAGAACTTCGCGCGCCCGAACTTCGCCGCGAGGCCGCTGCGGGAGGCCGCCTCGCCCTCGCCGCGCTCGACGTAGCCGCGCATGCGGGCGAGCGCGTTCGCCCCGCCGCCCGCGAGCCGCCGGATCCACCCGATGTCCGTCCGCACGTTCGCGTCGAGCGGCATTTCGGGTATCTTCCCCCTGTTCACGACGAGGCAACGCAGATACCAGTTCGTGATCGTCGCGTTGGAGAGCGGCTCCGCGCCCGGCAGGAAGCGGTAGCCGTCGTAGAACGCCTTGAGGTCGGCGAGGACGGTCGGCATCAAGGACGGGTCGAAGCCGTAGTCGGCGAAAATCTCCGCCACGTACTTCGCGACCTGCGCCTCGGTGAAGCCGACGATGCCGAGCTTGTCCTCGTCGAGGTTCACGACCGTGCCGACGTTGAAGCCGCTGGAGAGGTCGTCGAGCGTGATCGGGAGAACGCCCGTGAAGTACGTCCGCCCCACCGTGCCGTCCGCGAGCCCCGCCTTGAACGACTTGAAGAACGCCTTGAAGAAGGACTCGCGCGACGCGTCCGCGTCGTGCCCGCAGATCGCGTCGTACTCCGCGTCGCGCCGCGAGACGACCAGCTCGTTCGTGAAGTTGTCGTACTCGTCGATGATCACGTAGAGCGGCGGGAGGCCGTTCCTCTTCGCCACGCTGCGCAGCGCATCGACAATCCCGGCGGCCGTCGGCTTCTCCAAGGCAACAGACCAGTCGGCATTCGCCTCATACCGCTTGGCGAACTCACGCACGCGCGTACGGACGTGATCGGTGAAGTCGCGCTCGATCTCGCGCACCGTCCCGACCTGGATCGTCGAGAAGTCGAACTGGAGGACGAGAAAGGCGTTCGCGAGCGGCGTCGGGGCCCTGCCGATGTCCGTCTTCCCGAAGAGCTCGTCGAAGCGGTCTTTGCAGTTGATGTCGTAGTAGTAGCCGAGCATCGAGCACCAGAGCGACTTGCCGAAGCGCTTCGGGCGCAGGAAGACGGGCGTCTTCACGTCCTCCAGCGCGCGGATGTAGGCCGTGTTGTCCACGAGGTAGCACTCGCGCACGACCTCTTCCCAGTTCATCACGCCGTAGGGTATCTTCCGCTTCATGCCGCGTATTATACCAAAAGAAGACGGGACGGCGCGCAGCCTACGCGCACACGACTGGCGGGGCCTGTCCCCACGATTCCCCCAAAAGCACATCGGCGGGCGGAGAATTTCCGCCCGCCGATGCCCGTTCACTTGACCGCCGCGCACGGCAGCCAGAAACGGTAGCCCTTCGAGCGCTTGTACATCCCGTAGGAATCTTTCTCCTTCTCCGACGGATAGTCGTTGAACAGCGAAGATGTCCCGACGCTAGCCCGCCGGGCGCAGCGCAGATGCTGCGCCTCCGTGCAGAACGCACCGCCTCGCGCGACGCGGCTGACGCCAATGTTTGCCCACTTGGCCCCGACAGGATCTACCGACACCGTTCCAGAATTGCCAAGACTGTTGAACGTGTCCAGCGTCTGCTCCCACACAAGACCGTGCATGTCGTAGAGCCCATAACCATTCGGCAGCTTGCCTCCGACCGCCTGCGGCAGACAGCCTGTGATCGAGTTCGTCGCCGTGACGAGCGTCCCGTACGTCTCGTCGGCGTACCAGCCATACTTGGACAGGTTCGCGTCGGTCGTCGTGTCCGTGAGATCCGAGCCGTCGCAAATCGCGTGCCCGCCATTCGTTGCTCCGCCACGACACGCGAACTCCCACTGCGCCTCCGTCAGGAAATCGAACAGGAAGCCGTAGTTCGCACGAAACGCCGTCAAGACCGGCGTGTATGTTTCATTCTTCTGACACGCCGTGCATTTCGGCGTGTCGGCGGCATCGACCTCATGCCCATCCTTCGGCCAGGACTTGTAGACCGTGTCGTCCGCATACTGACTCTTGCCTTCGTCCACTAGCCCGGACAGGTAACTGCAACTGCTCGCGTGAAACCAACTGCGGTAAGAGCAATACTGAATATCGACCTGCGGCCAGTCCCAACCCCAGTTCAGGACGTTCAGCGGGGAAACGCCTTGTGATGAAGCGCCCGCGTTGATGAACGCCTTGCCGTTGAGCCAGTAGGTCTGGCGGTAGGTCGTCGGATAGACGCCGCAGTAGTAGTCCTCCGTCAGCTCCACGAGGTGCGTCTGCTCGTTCGCGCGATAAGCTTCCGACCCCAGTTCCGTCGAGGGCGAGCCCATGCGCCACGTCACGCCTGCCGCCGGAATCCGGCGCAAGACGAGGTAGTCCGTCTTGTAGCGGACGTCCGTGACGCCGCCCGGAATCGCCTCCGCGCACGTGTAGTAGCGCGCGCCGCGTTCCGGCTGGATGAGGTCGATGACCATGTAGTCCGGCGGCGCGTTTGTCGGCCACGCCTTCAGCGTGACCGTCACCGCCCCTGCGTCAAACGGGCCGAAGCCACTGTCGGCCGACGGTTGCCAGACAAGCGTGTGACTGCCCGTCGGCATCAGGCGGTTCGCGCCGCCCGAAACGACGAAGAGCTCTGACGCGGCCATCGCCGCGCCGTTCGTCGTCACCGCGTCCAGCGTGACGACGGCTGGTTCGCCCGACAGCGTGTAGCTGACCGTGACAGCGCGTGTCGCGCCCTGCGCCACGGCATCGACGGAGATCGTGGGCGTCGCCTGTGCCGCGACCGCCGCCCCAAGAACAAGCATCGAAACAAGAGTCTTCATTTTTCCGTTCCTTTCTGAAAAACCTTACCGCGTCGCCGCCGCTGGCGCCCAGAGGCGATAGCCCATTACCCACTTGACGCCCGTCTCATTGCTCGCTGAAGCGTCCGTCAGGTACTCGTTGTCGGCATTGCCCGGCGAGAAGCTCATGTATGTCGCCGGACGGCAGGCCTGAGCCTTCGAGCAATAGCTGCCGCCACGCGCGATAATCTTGTCGCTTCGCATGACCAGTGCGCCCGCCGCCGTCTGTCCCGCCGGATCCGTCTCGGCCTCCGTATTGGACGCCACGGCGTTGCAGCAGATGTCGCGGCAGAACTCGGCGACGTTGCCGAGCATGTCGTAGAGGCCGAAAGGGTTCGGCTTCTTCAGACCGACCGCATGCGGCACGTGCGCGCCAACGGTTTCGTCGAACGAGTTGTTCACGTTCCAGGCGTAGTCGTTGAGTTCCGCATACCAGTTGCAGTTGGTCGTGCCCTGCGTGTTGACGACGAGCGCGTTCTTGTATTGCGCGACAGGGCGCGTCCAGTAGCCCGGCCCCAGCGTCCCCGCGCGGCACGCGAACTCCCACTGCGCCGACGTCGGCAGGTCGAAGCGGAAGCCGAAGTTCTGCCGCCAGGCGTAGAGATACGGCGTGAAGGTGCCGGGATATTGCGTGCAGACGCACTTCGTCGTCTTGTTCGTGTTCAGCTCGAAGCCGTCGCGCGGCCAGTACTTGTAGTCCGTGAAAGCCGCGTTCGCCGTTCCCGGACAGCCTGATTCGTGCATGTAGCTGCGGAGCGTGCAGAATTGGATTCTGTCCACGGGCCAGTCGTCGCGGCGGATATCCTTGAACGTGTCGCTCGACCAATGTCCTGATTTATAAGTCTCGTTGTAGCCCGCTTGCGCGTAGTTGTGCTGCGCGTACGTGACGGGGTAGATGCCGAGGTAGTAGTCGTCGGAAAGGATCGCCCAACGGAGGTTCTCCGCCCATCCGACGGTGTGGCCGAACGCATCGTCCGGCGAGCCCAGACGGAACTCGACGTTCGCCGCCGGGATCTTGCGCATGACGAGGTGCGTCGTCTTGCACATCGCGTCCGTGACGGCGAACGGCATCGCGTTCGTGTTCACGTAGTAGGCGGGTGCCGCGTCCTTGTCCGCAAGGTTGACGACCAGGTAGTCCGGCGGACAGTTCGTCGGCCACGCGCGGACGCGGACATCGAGGTTCGCCGGATCGGCGCCCGTCTGGTTCGTGAAGGTGAACTTGGCCGTGCCCGGCTGAACGAGGCGGTTGACCGCGCCCGCCGTCACGTTGTAGCGCGACTCGTCGAGCTTCGCTCCCGACGTGCGGTCGTAGAGCGCAAACGTCACGACCGCCGGCTCGGCGTCGAGCGTGTATCGGACGCGCACGTCGCCATTCTGGCGCGGCGAGGCCGATACATTGGAAATCGACGGCATGGCGCACGCGACCGACGCGCACGACGCAAGGCCGAGGGAAAAGAACTGCTGACACATGTTCATGGTGACCTTCTTTCTCAACGCAGGATGAGGAGCGAGCCAAACGGCACGATGCCCGAGACGAACGCCTCGATCCACGCGGGACACGTCCACGCGAACGTCGTCGTCTGCGCGGCGGTGACCGCCGCCGCCGGCGCGTATTTGCCCGCGCGGTCTGTTTCGTTGAACTGCCACGGATGATCCGTTTCTTCGGCGACCGCGCCGAACGCGAGGGACGCGGCGGCGAGCGCACAGCAAGTGAGTTTCTGCATGATTGACCTTTCTGGTGATGGGTTGATGGGGCGCATTGTAGCAAAAGGTTCGGGCGTTCGGCAAGCCAAGAAGTGCGCTTTGGTCGCACAACAAAAGTCACTTATTTACCCCCCCTCCCCCTAATTATCGAAAAAGCCTTGTTTTCGCGCGTTTTAAACAGTCGTAGCCATCATTCCGACACATTGCCCCAGCGGTCGACGCTGCGGACGGCGTAGGTGCCCTTCTGGCCTGCGATGTCCAGCCGCGTCGCGACGGTCGAGGCGACCTGCGCCCCGTCGCGATAGACGCGGTAGTAGACGTGATCCGGGTCGGTCGCGCCCGTCCATGCGAGAACGCCGTCCTTCAGTTCCACGCCGCCGACAGCCGGCGGCGTGCGGTCGATGTAGTCCGTCGTCAAAAACGTCATCGACTTCGCGGGCAGCGCGACCGTGAACACGCCGCCCGTCGCCGCCACCGTGCCGGACGCCGCCTGGAGGTCGTTGAAGGCGTTCAGCGGCGGGTTCGCCGACTCGTAGACGATGCGGCGAAGCGGCTGGTGGAGGGACGGCGTCCCGTCCGTGCGCGTCTGCC
>CAKURH010000052.1 GCA_934675625.1 uncultured Kiritimatiellota bacterium | reverse complement strand
ATTGAAGAAAGAGTGCTTGACGGCGTTCCTGTCCGCGTGTATTCGGCGGCGAAGACGGTCGCCGATCTCTTCAAGTTCCGAAATCGCGTGGGGATTGAAATCTCGATCGGCGCGCTCAAGGATGGACTTCGCGAGAAGAGGTTTTCTGTCGACGAATTGATGAGGGCTGCGGACGCTGATCGCATGCGTCGTGTTGTCATGCCTTATGTGGAGGGCTATTTCGGATGAGGAATGTCGTTGTGAGCATCTTGGCAAGGCTGAAGAACATTGCGAAAGAGAATGGCCTTGTCTACAGCGACATCCTACGGCGTTATGCGACCGAGCGCATTTTGAGACGGATTGAATTGAGTCCGTATTCTTCGCAATGCATACTGAAGGGCGGAACGCTGTTTGTCCTCTGGCGAGCGGGCTTTGACTATCGTCCGACGATGGACGTCGACTTCGAGTTCAGGGGCGAGGCCTCTATAGATGGACTTGTTCGGATGTTCCGGGAGATTGCCGCGTTGCCGGGAAGAGAAGCCGATGGCTTGCAGATTGATCCGAAGACGATTCTGGCGAAAGACATTCGGGAAGACGATCCGTATGGCGGGATTCGTGTGACGATGCTTGCGCATCTTGGAAATGTTCGCCTGCCGATGCAGTTCGATGTCGGAATTGGCGACGCGGTGACGCCGCGCGCTCGCAGGGAAGCATTTCCTGTGTTGCTCGGCATGGATATCCCGAAGATTCTTGTCTATCCGCGCGAGACGGTCGTGGCGGAGAAGTTCGAGACGATTGTGAAACGTGGCATGGCAAACAGTCGAATGAAGGACTATTACGATTTGCTCGTCTTGCGTGATGACGAGGGTCTAGATCGGGATATGGCGGTGAAGGCTCTCATGCGGACTTTTGCCCGACGGGACACGAAGGTTCCAATAGAAGTCCCTGAAGGGTTGTCGGATGGTTTTGCGGAAGACTTTTCCAAGCAGATCCAGTGGGCTTCATTTTTGCGCAAGAACCGCCTTTCTGTTGGAGCAAGAACCCTGTTGGATGTCGTGCGAGAACTTCGAGAGTTCTTCTTTGGTCTGATTACAGCCTTGAAGTCGCGATAGGAAGGTCAGCAGTTGCTGTGGCGATTCGGTTTATGGTATACTGCACAGAAAAGAAACGCCGATGAGCAGTGCACTTAACAGAGCGCCGGAAACGACGGAGAAACATTCGGGAGTTGTATGGTGAAATCGCCGAAGGAAACGGTGCTGGAGACGAAGATCTTGCGTCGGCTCGACGGGCATCCCTTCCTGGCGGCGTTGGCGCGGCTTCTCTTTGCGGACGAGGAGATCCAGCATGTCCAGGACTACGCAAACGTCGTCTCGATCCGGCGCCTTGGCTTCAACGACCACGGCCCCGTGCACATGCGTCAGGTCGCCTACAACGCGATCAAGGCGTTGGGCATCCTTCACGCGGCCGGCGTCAAGACGTCGCTTGAGACGGACGAGGCCGGCGGGTTCGAGGACAGCCTCGCGGCCGTGCTGCTGGCCGGGTTCCTCCACGATCTTGGCATGACGGTTGGGCGGCAGGATCACGAGCGCGTCTCCGCCATGCTGGCGCTGCCGATTGTCGATCGCCATTTGCTGGCCCTGCTGCCCGACGACCTGAAGCGGCGCGTGATCATCCGCTCGATGGCGCTGGAGGGCATCCTCGGTCACATGGGCACGACGCGGATCCACTCGCTCGAAGCGGGGCTGATTCTCGTCGGCGACGGCTGCGACATGACAAAGGGTCGGGCGCGCATCTCGATGGCGCGTGCCGGGCGTCCGCACATCGGCGACATCCACAAGTATTCGGCCAATGCCATCCTGCGCGTCCGGATTCTCCCCGGCGAGGAGCGGCCGATGCGCATTGACGTCGAGATGGCGGCCGACGTCGGCTTCTTCCAGGTCGAGGAAGTGCTGATGCAGAAGCTCCTGATGAGCCCGGCGCAGTCGCTTGTCGAGCTCTACGCCGGCGTCTCCGGGCAGCCCCGCAAGCGATATCTCTGACAAACCATAGGATGGGGGTAATGGAATAGTCGTTCTGCGGGTGCGTTGACCTTGGGTGAGGGGATGTGGTATAGTTCGACTGAGCGGCCTTTCCGTGCGTTCTGTGAAACGCCCGTGAACGCGGAATGCTTCGCGCCACGTGCGAACTCTTCTTGCGCCCAACATGTCTTTTCAACGCAAAGGTCGCAAAGGCTTTTGACGTAAAGAACGCCAAGGCTTACACGACAAGAAGTTTCAGGTGTCTTCGCGCTCTTTGCGTTAAAGCTGACGGAAGGTCGGAGGAATGTGTCTCACACGGAGCCACGGAGTCACGGAGAAGAGAATATTGAACGGGGAGAGAGAACGGTTTCAGCAGGCGAAGCGTTCCCTTTGTCAACCCATTCAGTGTCGCGCGGATGCGCGGTTCAGTGCATTCCGTGGTTGGACGAACACAGTCACGATTTCTTCATCACGGAAAGAGCAGAAGCCCGCTTTGCGGGTCACGGAAACGGTTGGCGAAAAGCGACCTTCGGATTTCCTCAACCGCATTCAACCCGGCGTTGAGGTGCGTTTCTCACGGAGGGCGGCAAGCATATTGCGCGAGACTTCATCGAGCGGAATGCCTTTGCCCTCGTCGAACTCGCGGCGGGAAATGGCGATGTCCGATTCGAGCGCAGCGATGTCGTCGGCGGTGCGGGACGGGGCTTGGATGGCGAAGGGGATACGGCGTTCGCGCGAAATCGTCACCATGCAGACGTTGAGGACGGCCGAGGCCGTGAGCCCCACGTCGTCGCAGAAGCGCGTAAAGTCGCGCTTGATGTTGTCGTTTACGGAGATTGTCATGTTTGCCATAGTGAAAGAACCTTTTTTGCTGTGTAATCGGCGTGTATTATGTCGAAAACGTTTGGCGGCGACAAGGGTGGTTGCGAGATGCGGGGGGTGGACGCGGAACGATAAAATTGATACAATTCCCTCTCAAACAGAACAGCGAGAGGGAAAAACATGAAACTGAACCTTGATTCGATTCGGAACGAGGCGTCCGCCTGGACGGCTGCCCATGTGGCGTTGCCGACGTTCGACATCGCCGCGATGCGCGCGCAGACGCGGCAGGCGCCTGAATGGGTGCACTTCGGCGCGGGCAACATCTTTCGTGGCTTCATTGGCTCGCTCAGCCAGCGCCTCCTGAACGCGGGGCTCGCGCAGACGGGCATCATCGCCTGCGACACGTTCGACTACGAGGTCATCGACCGGATCTACGCGCCGCACGACAACCTCACGCTGAACGTGCTCCTCAATCCCGACGGCACGACGACGCGCGAAGTCCTCGCCGGCGTCGCCGAGGGCGTGAAGGCGAACTTCGCCGACGCGGCCGCGAAAGCGCGTCTGGAGGAGGTCTTCCTCGCGCCGTCGCTGAAGATGGTCTCGTTCACGATTACCGAGAAGGGCTACGCGCTCCGAAAGCCGGACGGCGCGCTTCTGCCGGTCGTCGAGGCGGACATGAAGGAGGGGCCCGGCGCCGCGCGCCACGCGATGTCGATCGTCTGCGCGCTCCTCCTGAAACGCTACGAAGCCGGGCAGTTGCCGCTCGCGGTCGTCTCGATGGACAACTGCTCGCACAACGGCGAGAAGCTGCGGAACGCCGTGCTGGAGATCGCGAAAGCGTGGCGAGACAACGGATTTGCGGACGGCGGGTTCCTCGCGTATCTGGAGGACGAGTCGAAGGTGTCCTTCCCGTGGTCGATGATCGACAAGATCACGCCGCGTCCGCATCCGCTGGTCGAGAAGACGCTGACGGACGACGGCATCGAGGGGATGGCGCCCCTCGTCACGGACAAGAAGACGTTCATTGCGCCGTTCGTGAACGCCGAGAAGCCGCAGTACCTCGTCATCGAGGATCGCTTCCCGAACGGGCGTCCACCGCTCGAGCGGGCGGGCGTCTACTTCTGCGACCGCGAGACGGTGAACATGACCGAGAAGATGAAGGTGACGACGTGCCTCAACCCGCTGCACACGGCGATGTCGATGTACGGGTGCCTCCTCGGCTACACGCTCATCTGCGAGGAGATGAAGGACGCGGACATCGTGCGGCTCGTGAAGCGCCTCGGCTACGTCGAGGGGCTGCCGGTCGTCGTCGACCCGAAGATCATCTCCCCGAAGGCGTTCATCGACGAGGTCGTCAACGAGCGCCTGCCGAACCCGTTCATGCCGGACGATCCGCGCCGCATCGCGACGGACACGTCGCAGAAGGTCGGCATCCGCTTCGGCGAGACGGTGAAGAGCTACCTCGCTGTCGGCAAGGGCCTCGACGCGCTCATCGCGATTCCGCTCGCGCTCGCGGGCTGGTTCCGCTACCTGCTCGCCGTCGACGACGAAGGAAAGCCGATTGACGTGTCGCCCGATCCGCTGAAGGAGGAATTTCAGGCGAAGCTCAAGGGGATTGTCTGGAACGACCCTGCGTCGTATCGCGGCGAGCTGCGTCCGCTGCTCGCGAACGCCTCGCTCTTCCACGTCGACTACACGCAGACGCCGCTCGCCGACAGGATCGAGGGCTATTTCAAGCGGCTTTTGGAAGGGCCCGGCGCAGCGCGGCGGCTTCTTCAGGCGGAGCTGGCTTGAGCGCCGCCGAAAGCAGGCCCCGGCCGCGCGTCATGAAGTTCCTTGACCGCGCGGTCGAAACGCTCGCGGCGAAGGTGCGGACGGATGCCAGCGGGGCGAAGTCGCTCGCGCACGTCTGCGCCGTCGTGCCGACTGCGCAGTCGGGGCGGCGTCTCCGTCTGGCGCTCGCCCGGCGCTTCGGCGCGCTTGTGCCGCCGCTCGTGAAGACGCCGCTCGGCCTCTTGCTGGACGAGGACGATCCGACGCTCGCGGGGCGCACGGACGAGATTGCGGCGTTTGCGGAGGCCCTTGGCACAAAAGACGGCGACCGGCGCGTCGCGCTCGAACAGGCGCGGCAGCTCGCGGACATCCGGGCCGTCCTCCTGCCGAAGGCGATTTCCTTCGCCGACGTGGCCGACGCCCTCGCCGTGGACTTCCCCGGCGAGGCCGAACGCTGGCGGCAGCTCGCCGAGGTCGAGACGAAGTATGTCGCCGCGCTCGCCCGGCGCGGCAAGCGCGACCGCATCGGCGCCGTCCGAGCGGAGGCGGCGCGCGCGCCGGATGCCCGGCGCGCGGGCTTCGAGGAGATTGAGGAGACGGTGTGGCTGGACGATTTCGCACACCTCGACTGCCCGGCGTCCGGCAGCCTTGTCGCGCCGTCCCAGGTCTTCCCCTGCGCGACGCCGGCGGACGAGGCGGCGCGGATCGCCGACTACTTCGCCGCCGTGCCGGCGGGCGAGGCGTATCCAGCCCTCTGCATCGCCGACCCCGCGCTGTTCCCCGAAATCGAGACGGCCTTCAGGGCACGGGGACTGGCGATTTGCAATCCGGCGAAGACGCGCCTCGTCACCTCGTCGCTCGGGCATCTCGTTCGGCAGGTCGTCGAGCTCCAGCGCACGCAGGCCTACGCCGTGTTCTCCGCCTTCATTCGCGGCGGCGACGCCCGCCGCTGGCTCTGCGACGCGCTTCGCCTGTCGGACGAAGACCTGACGGCGGCGCTCGTCGACCTCGACAACCGCCAGGCCGAGTTCCTGCCCGAGAAAATCGACGACATCGCGCCGAAGACGGTGGGGAAATTGCGCGCAATCTTCGAGTTCGTCAAGGTTCAGCTGCGCAAGAAGAGCCTGCGCGCGCTCCTCGGCGCGATCTTCAGGTCGCGCACGCTGGACGAGGCGGAGCCCGGCGACCGCGAGTTCGCGGCGGCGGCCGAGGTTGTCAGCGCGCTGCTCTCCGAATGCGGCGACGACCGCGACCTGCTCGCGCTGCGGCTGGATGAGGCGACCTACTCGCTGGAGTCCGAGGCGGACGACGCAATCCTGACGGACGGCTGGATGGAACTGCCGTTCGTCGAGGCGGACGAGATTGTCGTCGCGGGCTTTCAGGAGGGGTGCGTGCCCGAATCCGTCGTGGGGCATCCGTTCCTGCCCGATTCGCTCCGCCGTCGGCTGGACCTCCCCGACAACGCCTTCAAGGAGGCGCGCGATCGCGCGATCCTGCGCCTGACCGTCGGCGCGCGCGCCGCGGACGCCGTCAAGGTGCTCTTCCACGCGATTGATGCGAAGGGCGATGTCGTGAAGCCCTCGCGCCTTCTCTTCGAGACGGATGACGACGCCGATCTCGTCTCGCGCGTCCGGGCGTATTACGGCGCGCACGCCGGAACGCCCGAAGGGTCGGCGGCCGACTTGCCGAGGGGCTGGAAGCTTCATCTGCCAGTCCCGCCGACGTTCCGGGAGCTGACGAAGATCTCGCCGACGCGCCTCGACGGTTACCTGCGCTGTCCCTTCACCTACTACCTGCGCGACAAGGAGGTTCTCGGCGACAAGCGGATGGACGACCACGCCGAGGAGCTTCAGAGCTGGGAATACGGCAACCTCGCGCACGAGGCGCTGGAGGCGTTCGGCCTCTCGGACCTGAAGGACGCGACGGACGCGGCGGCGATTCGCGCGTTTCTGGAGGAGCGGGTCGACGCCCAGCTCGCGGCGCGCTTCGGCACGTCCGTCCCCGCGATCGTCTGGATGCAGGGCGAATCCGTCAAGCGGCGCCTCGGCCACTTCGCCGTCCGCCAGGCCGCGCGCCGCGCCGACGGCTGGCGGATCGTCGCCGTCGAGCGCAAGCTGGAGCTGTCGTATGCGTTCGCGCGGCCGGACGGCACGCAGGGGAC
Source organism: uncultured Kiritimatiellota bacterium (assembly GCA_934675625.1). Taxonomy (GTDB): domain Bacteria; phylum Verrucomicrobiota; class Kiritimatiellia; order RFP12; family UBA1067; genus UBA1067. The sequence goes on along the minus strand of CAKURH010000052.1, from coordinate 20,195 downwards.
GACGCGCTTCCACGGCAAGTGCGACCGGATCGACTTCAACGAGCGGACAGGCGACTGGTGCGTCATCGACTACAAGACCTGGGACGCGGCGGACAGGGCCGCGAGCTTCGAGCGGAAGAAGGACGGCACGCTCGTCTGGAAGAGCTTCCAGCTGCCGCTCTACTGCGCGATGCTCGACGCGGACGGCGAAGGCGAATTTGCCGCCGCCACGCGCGAGCGGATCTCGTCGTGCTACTGCGTCCTCGGCAAGACGGCGGACGATGTCGTCTTCACCGAGCCGCTGGGCGGGGGCTACCTGCCGGAGGCCGAGGCGGCGATCAAGGCGCTCCTGCCGCGCATCGAGCGCGGCATCTTCTGGCCGCCGAGCGCGACGCGGGACTGGCGGTGGGACTATGCGGACTGGCTCGATCCGTCGCCGGAGGAGACGGTGGACGAAGACTGGATCGCCGACCAGCAGGCGCGGCTGAACGACTGGGCGGCGCACGACGCCGGCGAAACGAATCACGAGAAGACCTAATCAACGAGAACTTATGTCGAAGAGAGAGAACTATGTGGCGGCGGCGAACCTGATCGCGAAGGCGAAGCGCATCCTCATCTCCGGGCACCTGAGCCCGGACGGGGATTCGCTCGGCTCGATGATCGCCCTCGCGCGGCTATTGAAGAACGCGGGCCACGAGGCGTTCGCGACGGCCGATGTCAACGCCCTCGGCAAGCCGGGCTTCCTGGAGGGGGTCGAGGACCTGATTCCCGTGCGCAAGCTGCGCCGCGCGAAGAAGTTCGACCTGCTGATCGCCCTTGACAACAGCTCGTTCGCGCGCATGCCGCCGGAGGTGAAGGCCGTCGCGGAGAAGCTGCCGGCGATCTGCATCGACCACCACGTCACGAACGACGGCACGTTCGGCGACGTGCAGATCGTCGATCCGACGGCGTCGTCCGCCGGCGAGCTCGTCTGGCGGTTCGCGAAGTGGAACGAGTGGCCGCTCGACCGTCCGATCGCCGAGGCCCTCTGGGTCGCGCTCGTGACGGACACGGGACGCTTCGCCTACGACGCGACGCGGCCGGGGACGATGCGCGCAGCGGGCGACCTCCTGAAGCATGGCGTGCGCACGGCGCTCATCAACGACATCCTCTATGGCAGCTTCTCGCGCAAGACGATCGGCCTCAAGCGGCTCGCCTGGCGGTCGCTGCACATCTGGAAGAACCGCAAGGTCGCCGAGGTCTCGCTCTCGCGCGACGACTTCCGCGCCGTGCGCGGCAACAAGGCGGACGTCGAGGACGTGATCGAGATTCCGCGTTCCGTGGCGAGGAACGAGATTGCGCTGTTCTTCTACCAGATTCCCGATCGCACGAAGGAGACGCGCTGCTCGATCCGCACGCGCGGCGACTGGGACGCGACGGCGCTGGCGGCGAAGTTCGGCGGCGGCGGGCACCGCCAGGCGGCGGGCTGCACGATCAAGGCGACGATGGGCTCCGCGAAGCGCCAGATGCGCGCGGCGGTGAAGGACCTCCTCAAGAGCGCCTGTCGCAAGACGATGCGCCTGCCGTCCTCCGTTTTGCTATAATGTGCGACTTTAAAATCGATTGAGAATCACGCATGGCAAATCTCACGCAACTCAAGATGCTCGAAGACCTCAGCGGCTTTCTCCTTGTGGACAAGCCGGCGGGGATCGCGTTCGCGACGGTCGTCAAGGCCGTGAAGCGCAAGTTCAACCTCGTCAAGGTCGGCCACGGCGGCTCGCTGGACGCGCCGGCGTCGGGGCTTTTCATCCTCCTGCTCGGCGACGCGAACAAGTTCGCCGACCGCGTCATGGGCGCCGACCGAACCTACGAGGGCAAGATCCGCTTCGGGCTGAAGACCGACACGGGCGACATTTACGGGCGGCCTGTGGGGACAGGCCCCGCCGACGCGGGGACAGACCCCGCCGCACGGATTGCCGCCGCGCTGCCCGACTTTCGTGGAGACGTCTTTCAGACGGAGCCGTCGTTCTGCACGATCCGCAAGGAGGGGACGGCCGCCTACGAGATCGCCGACACGGGCGAGCACAAGCAATTCCTCGCGCACGTCTACCGCTTTGACGTCGCGGCGGACGGACGGTTCGCCTTGCGCGCCTCGAAGGGCGTCATCCCGCGCGCGCTCGTCCGCGACCTCGGCGACGCGGCCCAGTGCGGCGCGTCGCTCGAATCGCTGCGGCGGACGGCGGTCGGGCGCTTCGACGTGAAGGACGCGATGCCGTTCGACCGCCTCCTCGAAACCGAGATGAAGGACTTCGCGCCGTGCGTGATGCCGCTGTCCAAGGCCTTGCTGTAGGCTTCTTCGACGGCGTCCATCGCGGGCACCAGGCGATTCTCGCGGGCGCGGATTGCGCGCTCACGTTCCGCAACCATCCGCTTACGGTGCTTGCGCCGGAACGCGCGCCGCGCCTCATCATGTCGCTCGACGACCGGCTCGCGGCGATTCGCGCCTGTGGCGTGAAGGACGTCGTCGCGCTCGACTTCACGTCGGAACTCGCCGCGCTGTCGCCGGAGGCTTTTGCCGCGCGGTATCTCGGCGCGTCGGCGGGGCGACCGCACATCCGCTGTGGCGCGAACTGGCATTTCGGGAAGGGCGGCGCGGGCGACGCGGCGTGGCTGCGCGCGCACGGCTACGCCGTCACGACCGTGCCGTATGCGACGCACGACGGCGCGCCGATCTCGTCCTCGCGCATCCGCGCCGCGCTCGCGGCGGGCGAAGTCGCGGCGGCGGACGCGATGCTGGGGCGTCCGTTCCGCGTGCACGGCGAACCGCAGAAGGGGAAGGGGCTCGGCACGAAACTCGGATTTCCGACGGTCAACGTGCGGCTGATGGACTTGGGGATTGACTTGCCGCGCGGCGTCTACGAAGTGGCGGTCGCCGGGGTGCGTGGGATTGCGAACTACGGCATTGCGCCGACGCTGGGCGACCGATGCTGGCCGATTCCCATGCTGGAGATTCACTTTCTCCACTGCGACGCCGCGTCCGTGCCGACGGCGCCGTACGCGGTCGATTTCGTGCGCTTCATCCGCCGCGAGCGGACGTTCGCCACGCTGGACGAGCTGCGTGCGCAGATCGCCCATGACTGCACCCTCTGATTTATGCTATAATACGCGCCCATTTTAGGAAAGGATCCTGAAAATGAACGCAGAAGCAAAGCAAAAACTGATGGAAATGGCCGCGCGCATCCGCGAGATGCGCGAGATCATCGGCTATACGGTCGAACAGATGGCGGAGAAGACCGAGGTTTCGGTCGAGGACTACAAGGCGGTTGAGGCGGGGCTCGTCGATCCGACGTTCAACTTCCTTCACCAGTGCGCAATCGTTTTCGGCATCGACATCAATGCGCTTCTGAAGGGCCACAGCGCCCACCTCTCCGGCTACGAGGTGACGCGCGCGGGGCAGGGCCCGCTCACGGCCCACGAGTCGCACATGGACATCCGCAACCAGGCGGCGATGTTCCGCGACCGCCTCGGCACGCCCTACTGGGTCACGTACCGGTACGACCCGACGCTCCTCGAACAGCCGATCGCGACGACAACCCACGGCGGGCAGGAGTTCGACCTCGTGCTGAAGGGCTCGATGAAGATCCGCGTCGGCGAGCACGTCGAGGAGCTCAAGGAGGGCGACTCGATCTACTACCGTTCCTCGACGCCGCACGGCATGGTCGCGACCGACCCGAACGGCGTCACGTTCCTCGCGATGGTGATGGCGGGCGAGGGCGGTGACACGCACCTCGGCCTGGAGACGGTGCGCCCGCAGTCGCAGAAGGTGCCGCTCGTCGTGGACAAGTTCGTGGAGACCGACGAGGATCTCGCCGGGCGTCTCCTGCACGTGCGCTTCAAGAACACGGAGCGGTTCAACTTCGCGTTCGACATCGTGGACGCGATCGCCGCGAAGTATCCGGAGAAGCTGGCGATGCTGCACGTCTCCGACCACCTGACGGAGCGGCGGTTCACGTTCAGGGACATCTCCGAGACGTCGAACCAGATCGCGAACTACTTCCTCTCGCTCGGCATCGGCAAGGGCGACAAGGTGATGCTCGTGCTGAAGCGCCACTACCAGTACTGGCCGACGATCCTCGCGCTGCACAAGATCGGCGCGGTCGTGATTCCCGCCGTGAGCCAGCTGCTCGTGCACGACTTCGAGTACCGCTTCAAGGCGGCGGACGTGAAGGCGCTCGTCTGCACGGCGGACGGCGACGTGGCCGCCGAGGCCGAGAAGGCCGAGACGCAGCCGGCGATCCGGATGATCGTCAACGGGGACAGGCCCGGCTGGCGGTCGTTTGACCGGGAGTACGTCGGCTTCTCGCGCGTGTACGGGCGGCGTCCCGACGCGCCGGGCGGCAAGGACCCGATGCTCATGTTCTTCACGAGCGGCACGACGGGCTATCCGAAGATGGCTCTGCACAGCCACCTCTACGGCCTCGGCCACTACGTGACGGCGAAGTACTGGCACCAGGTCGAGCGCGACGGTCTGCACTTCACGATCTCCGAGACGGGCTGGGCGAAGGCGAGCTGGGGCAAGCTCTACGGGCAGTGGATGTGCGAGGGCGCGCTCTTCGTCTACGACTTCTCGCGCTTCCACGCCGAGAAGATCCTGCCGATGTTCGCGCAGTACAGGATCACGACGTTCTGCGCGCCGCCGACGATGTACCGCATGCTCATCAAGGAGGACATCTCGAAATACGACTTCAGCTCCGTCCACCACGCGACGACGGCGGGCGAGGCGCTGAACCCGGAGGTCTTCACGCAGTTCAAGCGGGCGACGGGCCTTTCGATCTACGAGGGCTTCGGCCAGACCGAGACGACATGCGCGCTCGCGACGCTCTTCGGCGACGAGATCAAGCCCGGCGCGATGGGCAAGCCCGTGCCGGACTACGACATCGACCTCGTGGACGCGGACGGCAAGAGCGTGCCGCCCGGTGAGCATGGCGAGATCGTTGTGCGGACGCCGCGCGACAACCCGCATCCCGGCATCTTCCTCGGCTACTACAAGGATGAGGAGAAGACGGCGGACGCCTGGCGGCAGGGGATGTACCACACGGGCGACCTCGCGTGGAAGGACGAGGACAACTACTATCACTACGTCGGCCGCGCCGACGACGTGATCAAGTCGTCCGGCTACCGCATCGGCCCGTTCGAGATCGAGAACGTCATCATGGAGCTGCCCTACGTCGTCGAGTGCGGCGTGTCGGCGGCGCCCGACCCCGTGCGCGGCCAGGTCGTCAAGGCGACGATCAAGCTCGTGAAGGGCAAGGAGCCGACCGAGGAGCTCAAGAAGGAGATCCAGTCCTACGTGAAGACGCACACCGCGCCGTACAAGTACCCGCGCATCGTCGTCTTCAAGGACGAGCTCCCGAAGACCGTCTCGGGCAAGATCCAGCGCAACCTGCTGTAAAAGAAAGGCAACGCGCCGCTTCGGCGGCGCGTTCGCTTTTTTCTTTCGGAAAAGCCGGCGCGCGCGCCGCCGCGTTCAGTCCCAGTCGTAGGTCGCGCGGCGGCCGTCGCCGAAGCGCCAGGCGCGCGGGCGCGGCGTCGTCTGCCAGTCGAGCGGCTCGCCCGTCGCCGCCGCACGCGAAGCCGTCTTCCACGCCGCGCCGAGCGCGCGGGCGACCTCCGGGTCCGCCGCGAGCGAACGCTTCCAGCTCGTGAAGAGCGCCGTGCCGCTGCGGGCGACGAGGTCGAGCCACTGCCGGTTCTGCCGCCACGGCACGTCCCCCGCGTCCACGAGCCCCACGCAGTCGCCGTCGTTCAGGTAGAACACCCCGTTGTGGATCGCGCGCATCCCCAGCGTGTTCGGCCCCATCTTGCGCGTCCGCGCCCACTCCTTGCCGCTCGTGTCGTCGCCCGTCCGCTGGATCTCGAAGAGACCCGCCGCGAAGTGGTCGAGCGCGTTGCACCCGATGATCAGCATCCGGTCGCCCGCCGCCTCGCGCATCGCCCGGTAGAGTCCGCGGACGACCTCCGCCGTCGTCCGCGAACGGTCGCGCCATTGGGGCAGCGGCTTCTTCACGGGCGAATCCTCGAGCTCGTAGCCCCACGTCACGTTCCAGTCGTAGGTGATGAAGTCGATCTTGACGAGCTCCAGGCCCCAGTCCGCGAAGCGCGCCATCTCCTCGCGGATGCGCCGTTCCCACTTTGGGTCGGTCGGGTCGACGGGCAGGGCCTTCTCCCCCTCGTCCGGCTCGAACGGGCGGTACCAGAGGCCGGGGCGCGCCCGCAGGGCCTTCACGCGGCGCGCGAATTCCGGCATCTCCATCCCCCAGCGCGAATTGACCGCGCCCCACTGCCCGCCCGGCCGCGACGGGTCGCCGCCGTGCTTCAGCGCGTTCTGCCAGCCGTCGTCCACGACGACGAACGGACGGTTCGTCACGGGATCGCCCGGCTGGGCGTCCATCGCGTCAATGAGGAACTTCGCGTCGGCGAGAAAGTTCGTCGCCGTGTTGCGTCCGTAGGCGCAGTACCAGTCGTTGTAGCCGTAGACGGGCGCGGCGGGCAGGCGCGAAGCGGGACACATCGCGCGGCAGAACGCGCGCCCCGCCGCAAACGGCGACTCGCCGGGCGCGCCCCTGCGCGCGACGAGCGTGCAGAGCGCAAGCGCACGGTCGCCGAGCTCGACGGGTTCCGATCCGGCCCGCACGTCGAGGCTGAGTTCGAGGCCGTCCGGGCGCGCCCGCCAGCAGGCGAAGGCGTTCGGCTGAACCTTCACGCCGTAGCCGTCGGTGCGCGTGCCGTCCGTCGCGAGGACGTACCACGCATGCGTCCCGCCGCGCGGCGCGTCCGGCGCGTCGATGCGCCGCCATGCGCTGTCGCCGTAGGTGCGCTCCCACATGCCGCCGAGGACCCGCGTCGCCGCGCCGAGGGCGCCGCGCCAGGCGAGCGTGACGGTCGAGGCCGTGCCGCCGTGCAGGGTGAGCGTGCCGTCGGACGTGAGGGTGACGCGGCTACCGGCGGGGCGTCCGTCGACCCGGATCTCCGCCGGCGCGGACAGCGGAATAAAGTCCATCGCGTGCGCGAACCCAGCGGCGAGAAGTGAAGCGAGCAGAAACATCGCCATCGGCAAGTAATGATGCGTTTTCATTTTCTTCAATCTGTTCTTATGTTGCTTTCGCTGAACACGGAGGTGAGGGAGGAGCGGAGGCACGGAGGCCTTTTCGAGATCAGTCTCCGTGTCTCCCAACCTCAAAGCCCTCCGTGTTCAACGCCGTAGGCCAATTCAAACCGATATTTCGCCCCGACGGACTGGGGCCTTCGCGGTGCGTGCGGCGAACGCGGGCGCTCGCGCGTCGCTACGCGATCGCCTTCGGCGACCTTCCCTCCGAAGCGCGTTGCGCTTCTGCGGCGCATTTCGTCTGCCCGTCTCTCTCCACTCGGCACTCGGCCGTCCCGCCCGCTCCTCACGCAACGTTCTCTGTTCGCTAGCCTCTTCTTCATCTGATAGCCGCAGATTCTTGCAATGCGGCGGCGTAAGCCGCCCTTGGCCCGGAGGAGCCGACAGGCGCACGAGAGGAGCGAAGGGATCGCCTGTCGCCTCGGGGCTTTCGCTTGCCGAGACGCATCTTGCCGAGGGGAATGGCTTGTCACATCTAATAGATTGACGTGTGGCGACAGATGCGACTCCCGGAGCGACGGTTCGGGCGAGCTGTCGGGCCGACGGGTCAAGATGCGCGTGTCGTTGGTCAGAATTGCGATGGACAACGTAGGACATTGTTCAATACCGCTTCAGCAGGTTGAGGAGCGCGCGGTCGAGCTTGTGGCCGTCGTAGGCCTCATAATCCACATCCGTGCGGTTCGAGTCGAGGACGCCGAACGTGCCGCGCCAGTTCCAGAGCGCCCAGCTCCAGCCGCGCTCCTTCAGGAGCCGCAGGTTGTCCTCCAGCCACGCGAGGGCGACGTCGTGGGGACAGGCCCTGAACGCGCCGAACTCGCCCATCATGACGAACGCGCCCTTCGCGGCGAGGTCGTCCCACGCCTTGAAGTTGCTGCGGTAGAGCGCTTCCAGCCCCGCCTCGGCGTAGCGGCGCGGCGTGGCGTCCGGCGGCTCGTCCGAGACGAACGGACGGGACGCGCCGAAGCCGGCGAACCGCTGGACGAACCGTGACGCCGGCGCGAAGCGCGGCACGATGCGCAAGAGGGCGGTGCGTCCGTCCGGCGCCGTCAGGCGCACCCCCGTCAGATGGCACCAGTCGCCCGCCGCGAGGCTGATCTCCAGCCGCTTCACGGCGCGCGCCACCCGCAGCGTCTCGATGCCGAGGTAGTCGCCCTGCAGGATCTTCCACGTCGGATGCTCCGCGACCGAGCGCCAGTTCGGGTTCCCCTTTTCGGGACGGAAGGTGATGTCCCGGATCGTCTTGCCGTCGCCCGTCACGCGCACGGTCACCTTCTCGCTCACGCCGCCGAAATGGAGGGCGATCTCGCCCGCCGGGACGTTCTCGATCACGAGCGGCACGCGCAGCTTCGGCTTGCCCGGCCCCGCGAGAAGCCCCGTCGGCGCGTCTTCGGGAAGCGGCCAGACGGGCGGCAGGGACGCCGTCAGCCCCGCGCACCACGGCGCGCCGAAGTGCGAGACGGACATCGGCCTGTAGCCCCGCATCGCCTGTGCGACGCCGCGTTCGCCCGCGAGCGCGAACGTCGGCAGGTTCCCGCCGTCGCGTCCGTCCGAGAACACGAGGCGGTCGGGGTCTTCCGCGCGGATCGCCGCGAGCGCCGGACGGATCGCCGCGACGTATTTCGCCTCGTCGATCTTCGGCGGCTCGTTCACGAGATCGAACGAGACGCGGTGGTTCGGCCACTTCTTCCAGCGTCGCGCGAACAGCCCCCAGTAGCGGGCGAACACCTTCTGTGCCGTCGCGTCCGCGAACAGGTCGGCCGGCTCCTTTCCCGTCGGGTTCACGCAGTAGCCGGGCGCGCGGTGCAGGCAGACCTGCACGTGGAGGCCGTATCTCTCGCCCCATTCGATCGCCTGGTCCACGGCCTTCAGCCGTTCCTCGTCAATCGCGTTCCAGTCACCACCGTGCGTAAAGTAGCGGTAGTCGATCGGCAGACGCACGAAGTTGAAGCCTTCCGCACGGATCCGGCGAAAGTCCCATTCGTGGTAGACGGGCGTCGGATCGCTCGTCGGCCAGACGAACATCTCCAGCAGGTTGAATCCGCGCCACCGCTCGGACGGCCTCCAGTCGGCGCGGCGGGAGTCGTCGGACACTTCGCGGACGCATCCGGCCAAAGCGGCCAGCGCGACAGTCAGCAAGAGGCCGCGCTTCATGTCCGCACCTCCAGCGGCGCACCGCAGCGCCCGAACGCCGAGCGCGCCCGCACCTCGAACCGCACCCGCGCGCCCGCCGGGAACTCCTCGACGGCGAACGGACAGGCCACGGGAATCGTCTCTTCGTGTTCGGGACGGGCGCAGCGATCCGAATAGACGAGCCGCGTCACGGCGGGCGTCGCCGCGTCGCCGACGAACGCCCGCACCTCGTAGTCGAGCGCACGCGGCGCCGTCGCCGTCGAGACCGCCGCCGGGAACGTCACGCGCCACTGGTCAATCGGCTCGCGCTCGCGGTTTTCTGCCGCGCACCGCATGACCGTCGCGCGCGCGCCGGCGGGAAACTGCGGCGCGGGCGTCTCCGCCGCGCGGCGGTCGAACGCATACGGCTTCGCGGCCGCCGCACCGAGCGGCAGTTCCCACGCCGGGCCGAGCGGTGCGTCCAGCCGGAAGTCGATGCGCTTCAGGACGATGCGGTCGTCCCACACCGAGACGAGCAGCCCCTGTTCGGGCACGGACATCGGATACGTCGGCAAGAGCGGCGTGACGCCCTGCCGCGCCCGCGCGTCGTCGATCACCCGCGCGTTCTCGCGGCCGTTCGCCTGCGTGACGTAGGCGAGGGACGGCGCCTCGACGGCCGTGAACGCCCCTTGCCAGACCATCTTCTCGTCCGTCAGCGTACGGTGGGCGTGGCCGCAGAACGCGACGCAGTTCGGATAGCGCACGAGCATCGCCGTGGATCGTCCGTCGTCAAGCCCCGTCATTTCCGCTCCGCCCATCGTGCCGCGATAGACGCGGTGCTGGGCGTAGAAGAACGGCTTCTTCGGATCAAGCGCGAGCGACGCGAGGCGCGCTTCCGCGCCGGGCGTGTTGTCGCCGCGCGGATTCGCCGCGCCGCCGTCCATCGTGAAGTTCGCGAGCACGAAGCGGTAGCCCTTGACGTCGCGGACGAACAGCGGCTCGTACTTCTCGCCGAACGCCTCCTCCCAGCGACGGGCCGCACCTGACTGGCGAATCGCCATCGCCTCCACCTCGGCCGCCGAAAAGCCGTACATCTTCTGCGCCGCCTCGAAGCTGCCGAAATGGTGGTGGGCGTAGCCGCCGCTGTCGTGGTCGCCGTAGAGGAAGAGCCGCGTCACCGGCGCGCCATCGCGGCGCCGGTCGCCGGGGAAGACGGCGCGCCACGTGTCGGCGACCATCTTCAGCTGGTGCGAAAGTCCCCAGTCCGTCAGGTCGCCGCAGCACATCACCGCATCGACGGCGTGCGCGTCGAACCAGCGAAGCGCCCGCGCATACTTCGCGCAGCTCCGCGCGTCCTTCAGGTGGATGTCGGAAATCACGCCGAAGACGAGGCGCGGCGGCGTCTGGTCGCCCGCCAACGTCCGCGCCGACCCCAACAGGCCGAATCCGGCGGCGCCCGCAATGAATTCGCGTCGGTTCATGTCCGTCCTTTCCTATCGGATGATGAGGACGGCGCCGGACTTCTTCGCGCGCAGGAAGTCGTCCGGCTTCTTCTCGCCGTCCCAGATGACGATCTCGTCGAAGTGTCCCGCCGAGCCGCCGCCCACGTAGAACCGCGACACGCCGGACGCGACGGCGAGCACGCCGTTCAGCGTGGCGGTGTCGACCGGCGAGTAGTCGCGGTAGAGCGTGACGACCGTGTTCGCGTCCACCGTCTTGAAGTTCGCCGCGTAGTGATGCCAGCGCCCGTCAAGGCTGCCCGCCGGATAGGTCGCGACGACCGTGTTCGCCTCCGCCTCGGTCGAGGCGACGAGCTCCAGCGTCTTCCCCGTCGCGTCCGTGCGCAGCCCCCAGACGAAGTCGTTGACGTCCTTGTTGTCCACGAGGCGCATCACGCCCGCCGTCGGCTTCGTGGCGGACGCGCGACAGAAGAACTCCAGCGTGAAGTCGGCGCGGTCGAGGACGCTCGCCGACTCGTAGGCGAGGTAGCGGTTGTCGTAGTGCAGGGAATGGGCGTTCGTCTCGCGGATGACCGCGCCCGCCGCGTCGAGAAGCGCCTTGCCCGGCACGCGCCCCGACAGCGTCGGCGGATTCGCGGCGTTGTTCGTCCAGCCGCCACCGAAGACCTGTGCGTTGACGCACGAGTCCAGCACGTTCTCCTCGTAGGTCAGGTGGATGAGCTTGCCGCTCGCGTACGGGGCGACCGTCAGGAACTCGGCCGGCTTCAGCGCGCGTCGCGTGATGCGCACCTCGTCAATCGCGCCGCGCGCGATCTGGTACATGTCACCCGTGTCCCACATGTTGCCGGCGATGGACGTCAGATGCGTCGCCGTTGTCGCAAGCGAGCCGACGGCGAACTCGCGCTTGAGAAATCCGTCAAAGTAGATGCCGATTTTTCCGGCAGTCTTGGTGTAGACGAGCGCGACATGATGCCACGTTCCGTCGACGACAGACGGCCCGAACGAAAACGAGGCCGTCGTTCCCGATTCAACGCCCGGAAAATAGCCGGTGATCCACCCGTTGTCACGCATGACGCGCAGCTTCCACGTCGGCGCGCAGAAGAGATACGCGCAGTCGTCTTTCTCCGCCGAGGCGTCGCCGAGGTCGTCAATCTTGAAGAACATCTCGGCCGTGAAGTCGTCGTCCGACACGCGGTTGGCGCGGTCGTCAAAGGCGATGCGCCCCGTAAAGTGTGCGCTCTCGGCGTTCGTCGCGAGGTGCAACGCCGCCGTGTTCGCCGTGCCGGTCGCCGCCCAGACGTTCGCGCGCACCGTCGCGCCGGGCACGTCGGCTGAAGTTGTCGTGTCACCTTTCATGAGAGCGCTGACCGAGGCCGGCGAAGCGCCCGGAGCCTTGTTGAGGGGGGGGGGGGGGGGGGGAGAGAGAAAAATCAAGGTAAAGGGCCGTGTCTTCGTCAGCGTTCGGCGAGACGGGGCGCAGAAATTCGGACGGTTCGAGAATCTCATTCGAGAGGCGCACCTCGTCGATGAGGCCGGGGAAGTTGCCGCCGATGAGAAGCGGGTAGCCGTCCGCATAATAAATGGGCCCCGTCAGTTTGCAGGTGCCGACGGACACGTAGTCCGCAAAGCATTGCGCCTGCCAAGTGCCGTCCACCTCGCAGACGCGCAGCGCGACATGATGCCACTGGCCGTCCGCCAAAGTGTCCGACGCGCAGTCGGCAGACGCATTCAGCTCGCCCGCCGCATTGTGGAAGCGCAGGGAAATCGACGGACGCGGCGAGTCGGCCGTGGTTTTGTGGAGGCGAATGTAGAACGCTTCCCTGCTCTCGCCGTTCATCATGCCGACGAGCGGCTTCCAGCTCGGCAGTTCCGTCTCCTCGTACTTGAAGAAGAACTCCAGCGTGAACGTCTGAGGCCGCAGCGTCGCGTCGGACGCGACTTCCACGCGACCGTAGTTGTCGCTCCCGTCGGCGAAGCGGAGCGCGCGATTGTTCACGGACGACTGGTGCGTCGCCGCGTCATAGAGGCGCGCGTCAGCCGCAAAGGCGTCAGCGAACTGCGGGCAGCCCTCGCCGCCGGTTGCGACGGCTGTCCCTGCGAATTGCGTCGCGTCGACCGCGTTGTCGAGCGTCGTTGCGGTCGTTCCGGCGGCGCCGTCCCCGAACCGCCACCAGGCGACCGTATCGGCAAAAGCCGTGTCAAATGTAGCGACCGCGACGGCGGCGCACGCCAATCTTCCCATTCTGCTGTTCATGCGTAGTTCCTTTTTGTGGTTGAACACGACGGGAAGTTTACCAAATGCGCCGTTCCGAACGCAAGCGGAGGCGTTATCGCCTAGCCCAAGAGTTTATTGTCTTTTATCGCAACTTTGTCTTTACCTGTATTTTTCTACGAGATCCATGATTCCTTTGTCGAGCCGGTGCCCATGGAAGTCGACCGTCTTTGCGTCTTTCCGCCCCGTGTCAAGGACGCCATACGGGCCGCGCAGCGTCCAGAAAGCGAAACCGAACCCATGCTTCCTGAAGACCTTCATCTGATCTTCCATCCAACGGAGATAGACGTCGTAAGGCGCGCCACCCGAGGCGCCGCATTCGCCGACCATCACGAAGTTCCCGCGCGCCGCACAGTCGATCCATTCGGAAAAGACCTGGCTTTCGAGCCATGCGTCGCCCGACAGCGGCATTCCCTCTTCCGCGAAGGGAATTTCCTCGTCCCAACCCCTGAAGACAAACGAGCGGACATTGACCCGCTTTCCCCAGACGGGCTTCGACTGGAGCGAGGCCGTCCGCGCCTCCGCCGTGACGGCGATTCGACGAACCTGCACCCAATCCCCCTCGGCAATCTCAAGGACAAGTTCGCGCGCGGGCTGGGCGAGTTCAAAGCGGAGCGGTGCGGCCGGTGTTGCCGTGACGTGCTTCCACTGCGGGCTGTACACGGCCTCCGTCCAATCGCTGCTGTTCGTCGCCGGATCCAGCCGCCACTCGGCCACCTGATGCCCGTCCGCTGTCATCGTCAGCCGATTCTTGGACGCGACTTGTCCCAACAGGAGTTCCCAGTGCCCGGCCGGTGCCCCTTGAATGCGCAAAGGCGTGCGCCATGACGCCTTGGAGGGGCCGTAAAGTGGGCTCGCGAACTCGTGCATCGGCCAGCGCGGCGGGACGCCCTTGGCGATGTCCCCCATCCAGGAAACGCCGCAATGCGAGATCGACATCGGCAGATAGCCACGCGCCGCCTGTCCGACCAATGCTTTCTCGGACTCCAGTCCCTTTACGGGATGCCGACCGCACTCAGAACCGTCGGAGACAATGAACCTGAACGGGTCTTCCGTGTGAATCGCGCGAATCAGATGCCGCTCGACCTCCGCCAGATTGGGCTCCACCGGCGATTCATTGAAGAGGTTGAACGACAGGCGCTCGTTCGGGATGCCGCGCCAACGTCGGGCAAAATGACGCCAATGGCGTGCACAGACTTCCAAGACGTCCTTCTCCCGGAAAAGGCTACGCGTCTCCTTCGGCCATCGGTTCACGGAATAGCCGGGCGCGCGGTGAAAGCAGAACTGCACGTGAAGCCCGTATTTCCGCCCCCATGCCAGCGCCTCGTCCAGCGGCGCCAAGGCGTTGTCGTCAATCTCGTTCCAGTCGCCGCCCTTGATCCAGCACCGATAGTCAAGGGGGAGCCGGATAAAGTTGAAGCCCAGTTCCGCCGCAAAGCGGAAGTCCTCTTCGTTGTAGCGCGCCTCTTGCCGCACTTCCTTGTGGTAGAGGCAATACGGCAGGTTGACGCCAATCCACCGTTTGGACGGCCGCCACGCCGTCTGGGCGTGGACAAGCCGCCAGCCGGGCGGCGCCGAGAACGTTTCCTCTCGACGGCCGTTCCGCATCGTCCAGTCATAGGCGATTTCGCCGCCGGCAACAGGCAGCGTGACGCCGCAGAAGTCGAGGTCGACGTCCGTCGGGCGCACCGTCACGGTCTTCTTCAGGTGGTCCACCTCCACGCCGAGGACGCTGTGGACGAGCAGCACCGCCGCGTAGGAGGCGAAGCCGTGGTTGCAGCTTGCGTTCGCCCGATCATGTTCCCACAGTGTGCCCGTGCGGTCGGCCATGTACTTGAAATAGCCCTTCGTCTCGCGCAGGATCTGGTCGCCGAGCCCCGCGCGTTCCAGGAGCTTCAGGCGCAGGTAGTTGCCGATGAAGGCGTTGGACGGCCAGATCTCGGGGTACTTCAGCAGCTTCGTGCGGTCGGTGGGGTCGTAGCGCGACGGGCCAAAGTCCGTGAGCAGCCGTTCCCAGAGCGCGGGATGCGTCTCGGGCGTCGCGACCTTGTGGAAAAAGGCGTAGTACTGGCACGTCTCCGTGCATTCGCCTGAAAGCCTGAGTGTGCCGTCCTTCTGGCGGACGGCGTTGTCGCAGAACCATGAGCCCGTCCAGCTCTGACGGCGCACCGTCTCCCGCACGCGCGCCGCCTCGGCGGCGAGATCGGCGCGTCCGTAGAGCCGAGCCATCGCATCGAGCGTGTCGGCCCACGTCATGTTCGAGGGATAGTTCACGTCCTGCACGAGATCGTTCGCACGGCTCCACTCGATGAAGACCCACCCCGGCAGACGTTCAATAAGACCGTCCGCATTGCGGTATTTCCACAGGAAGTTCACGAACTTCTCCAGTCGCGGACGCAAGGCGTCGACCAAGGCGCGGTCGCCCGTCCGCCGTAGGTACTCCTCCGTCTCCAGCACGAACCACATGCCCCAGTTCGGGATGTAGCCGCGCTCGCGGTGGTCGGCGGGATAGCACATCGGAATCGCGCCGTCGGGGATGTCGTCGAACGCGGGCGGCAGGGCCAAGTTCTCCTCGAAGACGCGCTCCAGCGCGAAATTGCCCGTCAGCAGCATGGAGGCCGGAGCCGTGAAGAAGGCATCGCAATTCCAGCCCGCGCGCTCGCGGCTCGGACAGTCCATGAAGACGTCGACCGCGTTTTGGCGAAATGTCTCCTTCGCCGCGTTAAAGACCTCGACGAGCGTCGGATCGCTCGCACGGAACCTAGCCCGTTTCGCCGTGGGGTTCTTGTAGCTGCGGAAACGCGGTGCGGTCACGGTCATTTCGCCTGTGACGACATCCAGCTCGACGTAGCGCATCGTGTAAGGTTCAAAGGCGTCCACCTCGTAAACGCCCGGCTGCTCAAAGTCCCACACGAGCGCGTTGCAGTCACCATAGCGCCGAACGCCGCGCGCCTCGCCATCTGCGGACAGCACCTCGTCAAACTGCAGGACGAGCCGTCCGGGCGTCTTCACGTCGACGCGCAGCCCCGGAAAGCCCGTGTCGTTGAGCCCGTTGTCGAAGACGGCCGACTCGCCTGCCGCAAGCGTGAACGACGCGGCCGCCTTTTTGGCGTCCGTCGCCGGACGGCGACCGGAGCTGACAAGACGCTGGGCGAGGTAGGAGACGTTCAGGTCGAGATCCGTCAGCGGGAAGCCCTTGAACGTCGGCGAGTTGCCCGGCAGCGACAGCGCGCGATCCGTGCGGACGGGTGCCGTCTCGTCGTAGCGGATTTTCGCGAACGAGATCGGTGCCATGCGCGGGTTCACCTCGAAATCCGGATACGGCGCCCGACGCTTGATGAGCGTGGGCTCCGGCGCGGCGGCGAGCGCGAGGACGGGCGGGTTTATGGGCGTGGGCAGGCGGTAAGTCTCCGCAAACGTGCGCTGGAAGGAATAGCGCGGCACCTTCTGGACGCGCGGCACGCGCGTCGCGACGAAACTCCCGCCCGTCCGCTTCGTGGCGGCGAGGATGCGCCCCGCGCTCACCACCTCCGCCTTGAAGAACGGCGGCTGCTCCATCAGGTAGAAGTTCGGCACGTTGTAGCCCGCCACCTCGACGCACAGCTCGTTGCGCCCCGGCTTCGCGGCCTTGGAGAGATCCCACTCGTCGGGTCGGAAGAATCCTTTCGGGCCGCGCGCCGGCCCAAACCCCACGAACGCACCGTTCAGCGTCACCCGGTAGGAATACCACGCCACCATCTTCAAGACGGGTCGCGTGCCGCTCGGCACATCGAACGACGCACGAAACGCGATGAGCGTGTTCATTTCCGCCGCGAGGCCCGCCGGCCAGACGGATTCCGCCGTCTCGAACGTCGTCACGGCGCCCGCGCCACACGCAATCCCCACGGCGACGGCTAGGACAAGGACTTTTCCCATCAGTTTTTTCATGTTCATGACCTTTTGTTGTTTGGTTGGAAAATCAGGACGAAAAGCGAAACACGGCCGCCGGAATCCCAAACGGATGCACCGCACACGCCGTCTGAAGGGCCTTCGCCTCCAGATGCAGAAAGCCATCCGAACACGTGGTCGGCACAGGGTGCGGCTCACCGTCCGCCAAGTCGGCGGCGGAGACCTGCGTCACGCGGCCTTTGAGCGGGATGTGGACGGCGGCAACCGGCCCGAATACGGCCAGCGGCGCGCCGGGCGCAAGCGGTTCGGACAACGTGACCTCGACAGGCGGTGTCGCCTGTGCGCCGTCCGCCCGTAGACGCGACAGGACACCCACGCCCACAGCGCCGTTCGGATTGCGTCCGACCAGGACGTAGGGTCGTTCAAGTGCGCAGGGCTTCACGACAGGAAGGCCGGTTCCGCGCGCGACGACAGCTGGCGCACCCTGTCGGAGGACGTGACCCCAGGCGGGCTGATACCACCCTTCGTGCGCGTCAAAGCGGTGCGACTCGAAAAGCACGTCGGCAGAGGCTTGCGTCGCGAGACCCTCCGTCCCACCGAAAGGCGGTGCCAGCATGTGCCAATTGGACGCGCGACGATATGTGAACCACGCATCCGCGTCTGCGCCTTTCCGTACCGAACGCATGATGCCGAAAGCGTGCCCCAGCACCGCGCCGATGACCGGGGCGTCCTCCACGTTAAGCCGCGTGCCGAGACGGTGCGCGTCGATGATCCGCGAATAGGCCACGACACGATCCAGCGTGGTGGCGGACGCGAAAGGCCCCAGCACGTCGTAGGTGCGCAGCACATCCGAGAAACGCAGACGCTCGACGAGCGCCGCATCATCCGAACGCGCCTCGCAGCGCCCAGAGCCGACGAACGCACCGCCTTTCGCCGGATCGGGCCGCTGTGCGTTGAAGACGTCCATCGCGAATGGGCAATGCTCCACAATCAGGTCAGGGCAGATTTCACGGGCGAGTTCCGACACCATGCGTCGGAACTCGTTGGACGGTGCGCGCACGCCCCAGTCAACCTTCCAGTAGCGAATGCCGGCCGCAGCCGACAATTCAAGTTTGCGGAGGTAGAAGTCCCGCACGTCGGGCGCCAAGGAATCCCTGCGGTCGCCCTGTCGCTGTGCGGCGATCCAGAGCCCCGCGCCCTGCCATCCCGCGTCCCGCAGACGCGCGTTGATTGTCGTCAGACGTGCGCGGGCCGTCTCGCCGCAGGACGCGAACCGCGTCGGCCACGGCTCCAGAAAGCCGAAGCGGTCGATGTCCTGGACCGGATGCGAGCCATACGGCACGTCCCATCCGTCGTCTAGGACGAGGAAGAGATTCTGCCGGATGTCCGCGCACATTTCCGTCGCCCATCCCTGTGCGCCGAAAAGCGTCTGCTCATTGAGGTTGTCACGGGCGCGAGACGCCCCTTGGTCACCGGCGAAAGCCGGTGCCTTTCGATCCGGTTCCGAAATCGGCAGACGGTTCTGCAGCCCCCACGTGCACCAGTAGTCGGGCAGAAGCGGGCGGCGGGCGACCGGGGCGGACTTCGCAAACGTCTCCCTGTCCAGTGCCGCGAGGGCAAAGGCGCCGCCAAGGCGGCAGAACTCCTTTCGTGTCAGGTTCATCGCGTCCTGTCTCCAATCGAGTCGACCGAATCTCAGCGGATGATCACAAGCGCACCTGTCCGTGGCGCATCCGCATACGGCATCAGATGGCGGTAAAGTGCCTCAATGCCCTCCGCGTCAATCGCGACAGGGCCAAAGGCGTCTGTGAAGTCGTCGCCCGCGAAGAACCGCACGTCGCCGAAACGTGTGCCGTTCGGCACGTTGCAGGCGCGCTTGGCGCCGCGCACCGCCGCGAGATAAAGCCCCGAATAGCCGCCGTTGACGGCGTTGCGCGACGCGATCTCCGTCGTCGAACCGTCCGCCGAATAGAACTTCACCATCGAATCCGTCAGCAAGTCGACCGGGCGGCAGTCGATCCACAGCCGGATCTGCCGCGTGCTTGTCAGGTTTGAACAAGTCAGCACATAGTGGTGGTAGTTCTCCGTGTCGACGTCTTTCGCGAGGACGTTCGGATAGGCCAGGCGTTCGGAAGACCCCAGCCACGTGAGCGCCAGGTCTGTGCCCCCGGCCTCGTTCAGCGTCGTGTAGAGGGCAAGCCCCGCGCCCTCGCCGCCACAGCGGACGAAGCAGACGGCCGCGCCCCCGACAGGTGCTAGTTTCGCCACGAACGAAAGGGCGAACGAGCGGTTGGCCGACGAGGCGTTTCCGAGCAGCGGCTGAGAGGCATCCCAGACATTGGCGTGCTGAAAAAGGCAGACCCCTTGTCCATCGGACAGCCGCGCGGCGTCGAGCGAATGCCCGCCCCGGTCGTTCTTGCGGAACATTCGCCGCGCAGACGCATCCGTGCCTTCCGGTTCGACCACGCCGGCCGTGTCCGTGAGCGTTCGGTCGTCGAAGGAGAAGGACAGCCGCGCGGACGGCAGCGGAAGGACGCGCTCGGCTTTCAGCGTTTCCGTGAGCGCGGCAATCTCCGCCGCCGTTGGCACGGACGAGTCTTCCGTATTGTTCGTCGAATAGAAGCGCACGTCATCGTAGACCGTCGTCCAGTCGCCGGTGCCGACGTTCTCCTTCTGGTCGACGCATCCCAGCCAAAGCGAGTTGTAGCTCTTGGCGTACAGGTTGCGCGCCTGAGTCGCTTGCCCCTCCGTATCCGAATAGGCCAAGATGGTTTGAGCGTTCCACTTCTGTTCGCCATCGACGAAAAGCTTCAGGCCGTCCGTGCGCGAAGCCGAGACGACATAGTGGTGGAAGTCTGCCGTGTCCACGTTTTCGAGGATGACGTTGGCGTGTGGCGGATAGCTCTTGTTCCCTGACCATTCGAGCGAGAGATCGAGACCGCCCGATGCGTTCGCAACCGTCCGCAGATAGGTGCCGACGCCCGCTTCTCCGTAACGGAGAAACCACAGGATCTGATCGGGCGCATGTCCGACTTTTGCGCGCAGGGACAGCGTCCAGTCTGAGGCCGTCTCGTGCGACAGCGTCTCAGTCCCGGATGAAGAAACGGCATTCGTGTTGCCCGAAAGGTCTCCGTTCCAGCCGCCGCCCGTCAGCGACGCATAGAGCGCCACGCCTTTCTCTGCAAACGTCGCACCGTCCAAGGCCCAGCCGCCATGCCCATCATCGATGAACGCCGTCAGCGGCAGCACCGTCGCGCCGACCTGTGTGACGGTGCCGAGCTCGTTCGCCGCCGACCGCTTGTCAAATGTCGTTCCGAGGCGGGGATTTATCCCCCCCCCCCCC
>CAKURH010000051.1 GCA_934675625.1 uncultured Kiritimatiellota bacterium | reverse complement strand
ACATCAGGCGCCCGGAAGGGGACAGCGGAAATCGCCAAGGCGATTTAGCCTATTGACTTTTGTTCTCATAGGAGGGGCGTTGTACCGCCCGCTGCACCACCGACCGTCAGACCGCTTCCCAATGACCGCTATCGGCGAACACTCCGTTCACGGACACTGGGGAACAAATTCAGTCGCGGGCAAGCTCCTTTGGTTTTACCGTGTTGTTCATTGTTTACGCCAAATTCGCGTCACCGCGTCTTGCCACAAGCGGCGTCATGTACAAGGGCAGGTAGGTTATGGCCTTCGTGTAGTCCGCATCGCCGGGATACAGGACGATACGCTCCGCGCAATAGCCCGGATAGGCTTCTGCGAACCGGTCGAGCGAGACCGTCGTGTAGTCGTTGCTGCTCTTGACTTCAATCGGAATCACGTTGCGCCGACTCGTAATCATCGGCTTCGTCAGGAGGAAGTCAATCTCCATCCGCTTCGCCACGTCGGCGCGGTCAAATGTCTTGTGGAAATAGAGTTCACGTCCAGCCGCCCGAAGCATCTGCGCCACCACATTTTCCATCAGCATGCCCTTGTTCAGCTCCAGCTTTCCCGTCAGAACCTTCCACAGCACATCCTTGACCGTCGTCGGACTGTCGGAAAACGCATGCGAAGCCAAAAGCCCGGTGTCCGCCATGTAGCACTTCAGCCCTTCTCGATTGGCCGACATCTTGAAACCGACATTCGGATCAGTCGAGTTGTAGGCCAGGTTCACCGTCATTGACGACTGGAGCCATTCAAAAGCCGAATCCAGTTCGCGCATCCGCACGCCCTCTCCCGTCACGCCGGGCGAAAAGCGCTTGTCATGAAGGCTCAACTCGCCCGGTATCGCACGCCAGATTGCGCGCACCTTGTTCTTCTGCCGCCCGGCAAACTTGCCGACGTCCTCGTAGTACAAGTCGAGAATCGCCCTTTTCGCCCGTTCGGCCTCGTCCAGCCGCTTCTCGGCGGCAAAAGCCGCAACCGCCTGCGGCATCCCGCCAACGACCAGATACTGCCTAAAATACTCCATCAGCAGCCGATGATCAACCTGGCCCATCGGCTGCCGCGCGGCAAACCGCTTCTCGACCAGCGGCCAGACGCCCTCGCGTCCGATCGCCCAAAGGAACTCCTCAAAATCCATCGGGTGCATCTGAACCTTGATCTCCTCGCTCGGAATGACGATGCCCTCGACGTTTTTCTTGATCGAAATCAGCGAACCCGTTTCAATGTAATGGAACCTGCCGTCCGCAACGAGATACTTGATGGCCTCCCGCGCGCGCGGAAACCGCTGCACCTCATCGAAGACAACCACCGTCTTGCCGCGAACCAGCGGTATGCCCGTCCGCGCCTCCAACAGGAGAAAGAACTCGTCCAGATCGTCCAGCTTGTCCTCGAACAGTTCCTTGACGGAACGCTTGACCGTGGCAAAGTCAAGGATCAGATGATGCTCATACTCCTGTTCGGCGAACGCTTCCACAATCCAGCTTTTGCCGACACGCCGCGCACCTTCAAGCATCAGGGCATAACGCCCCGCCTCTTCGCGCTTCCATTTGAGCAGTCTCTCGTATATTTTCCGCCTCATGCGCGTATTTTAGCAAATCATGCGAATCGCCGTCAACAGCCACTACACATTTCAAGAGAGCCCCTGCAGCGGCTCACTACACATTTCAAGAGAGTTCGCCTCTCGCCTCACTACACATCGCTTCACGCGCATCGCACACGCCAAGGCCTGCGTAAGGCCGCAAAGGCTTTGCGCGCTTCGCGTCACTCCCTCTGCGTTCTTTGCGTTGACCTGAAGAGGCTGTCGTGGGGACAGGCCCCTCCGAATGGGGGTCTGTCCCCAAAAGCCCTGTCCCCCAAAGTCCCAGAAGCAATCACATTATTCGACCGAATAATGTGATTTGCAATCACGTTTTCCGATTGAATAATGTGATTCTGATTTGCTATAATACGCGCAAAGGCACTCATCATGTACAGAAAATCGTTTGAATCCCTCGTCAAGTGGAAGAATTCTTCCAAAAGGAAGCCTCTCATTCTCATGGGGGCGCGACAAGTCGGCAAGACATGGCTGATGAACGAATTCTCAAACGCCTACTATCCGAACGACACTGTTCGGATTGACCTTCAGAAGAACGAATCGCTGCAGCGCCAGATTGACGCCTCCGACCTAAACCCCTCTGGACTGATTGACCTCATTCAGGCTTTCACGGGAAAGACCATCACGCCCGGCAAGACGCTGCTCATCATCGACGAGATTCAAGAATCACCCCAAGCACTCAACAGCCTCAAGTACTTCAACGAGGAAATGCCCGATCTGGCCATTCTCGTCGCCGGATCGCTGCTCGGCCTTTCCATGGGGAAAACAGATGACAAAAAACACCCGCGCAAGAATTCGTTTCCCGTCGGCAAAGTCAGTTTCCTCGACATCCATCCGCTTTCATTCGGTGAATTCGTCCAAGCCATCGACACCCCTGCCCACCTGAAGCCTCTGGAAGAGGGGAACTGGACAATCCTTGACGGACTTCACGGTCTGTACGAAACCTTGCTGCGCAAGTACCTGTTTGTCGGCGGCATGCCAGAGGCCGTCGCCGAATTCGCCGAGACCGGCGACTATACGTCCGTGCGACGCATCCAGTCGGACATTCTCCTGTCGTACGATGCAGACTTCGTCAAGCATGCGCCGCCTGAACTGCTCGGAAAAATCCGGCTCCTCTGGCACAACGTTCCCGCACAACTGGCCAAGGAGAACAAGAAATTCATCTACACGGCGCTCAAGTCCGGCGCACGCGCGCGCGAATACGAGACCGCCCTTCAGTGGCTACATGATGCCGGCATGATCCGTCAAGTCTTTCGCGTGTCACCTCCGAGGCTGCCGCTTTTCTCGTATCAGGACTTCTCGGCATTCAAGCTTTACCTGCACGACGTCGGGCTTCTCGGCGCAATGGCGGGGCTCTCATCGCAGACGCTGCTCGACGGCAACGCCCTTTTCACGAACTTTCGCGGATCGTTGACCGAACAATACGTCCTGCAGGAACTCATTGCGACGAACCTCACGCCGTATTACTGGACGTCCGATTCCGGCAATGCAGAAGTCGAATTCGTCGTCCAAGGCGAAACAGCCGTCTTCCCAATCGAAGCCAAGGCCGGCATCAACACCAAAGCCAAAAGCCTCAAGACCTTTCGCGAGCTGTTCGCGCCGCCTTATGCGATTCGCACATCGCTTGCCCCACATCAGGATGGGCATGCGACCAAAGACATTCCGCTCTATGCCTTTGGAGCCCAACTGCCGCACCTGCTGACCGCTCGCCCTGCGGCTGACTGCACATGAAGAAGAACATCCTCGTCCTGCTCTGGTCGTCGACCATCGCCTCCGGGCGCGACTTCCTCGCCGGGTTCGCCGAACGCGCACGGCGCCGCGCGGACTGGCGGCTGTACCTGCGCATCGCCAAGAAGACCGTCGAGCCGAACATCGTGCGGGCCATCCGGGCCGGCGGCTACCACGGCATCGTCACCGACGAGGACACCTACCTGTCGCTGCCGGCTGGCGCGATCCCCGAAACGACGTCCGTCGTCGTCTTCGGCACGTATGACCCAGACGCCCCGCACAACGTCGCCTACGTCCAGAACGACAACGCGGCCATCGCGCGCTTCGGCGGCGAGTACCTCCTGTCGCTCGGACGCTTCCGCTCGTTCGGGTTCGTCCCGACGGAAGACGAGCACGGGTGGTCGCGCATCCGCGCGGAAGCCTTCGCGGAGGCCGTGCGCACCCAGCAGCATGGCGCCTTCGTCTTCGACCCGAACGACCTCACCCTCTCGCTCAAGGCGTGGCTTCTCGCCCTGCCGAAGCCTGCCGCCATCATGGCCGCCTGCGACACGACCGCGCTGGAGGTCATCGAGGCGTGCAAGCGCGCGAAGCTCGCCGTGCCCGGACAGGTCTCGGTGCTCGGCGTCGACAACGACGAGCTGCTCTGCGCGTTCGACTCGCCGACCATCAGCAGCGTCCTGCCGCGTCACGACACCGTCGGACAGCTCGCGGCGAAAATGCTCGCACGCATGCTGCGCAACCGACGGACGGACAGGGCGAGCAAACGGCCCCGCTGCGAGATCTGCGACGAGCAGACCGTCATCGAGCGCGAATCGACCGCGCCAATCAGCCCCGCGTCCCACCTCATCACCGCCGCGCTCGACTACATCCGGCAGAACGCGACGAAGGCAATCTCAACGGCGGATGTCGTGCGGCACCTCGGCGTCTCGCGCAGCCTCGCCGACCTCCGCTTCCGCCAGTACCAGAACACGACCATCCGGGAGGCGATTCTCCGGGCGCGGCTGGAAGAGGTCAAGAAGCGGCTCGTCTCGACGCAGCTGCCCGCCGCGAAGGTCGCCCGCATCTGCGGGTTCACGGACATTCCTCACCTGCAGGTCGTCTTCAAGAAACGCTTCGGCCTGCCGATGGGCCAATGGCGGCACACAACGGTTCATAAGTGAGAGAAATTTCCGCTGTACGTTCTCAGTTCTCGTCAGCTTGCGGTGGATCGTGGCGAGCAAGTCGCCGAAAAGCACCCATGATGCGCTCAAATCGGCCTTCGGGATTCGCTTCAGTCTGAACAAATCCCATGACGGCATCTTCCAATTCAGGCTCTTGTACGTACTGCGCAAACTTTTCAGCGATGCCTCGCCCAACCTTTGGTTCCGCAAGTATCTCGTCCACAAGAGAGCGTCGTCCATTGAAAAGACAAATCACGTCCTCAAAATCCGTGCTGAAGATGAAATCGCCTTTCCCACGATCTTCAAACGCCTCAAGTTTCAGGGCGATAAAATAGGGTGCCGAAATCACCTTAACCTGCTGGCCCCCTATTTGCATTGTCGCCGCGGATCGCAACGCCTCTTCAAACCAACGCGATTTCCAGCCAAGAACTTCTTCTCGTACGGGCAAGATATCCACGACGATGCCCCCCGCGAGCCAACGACAAATTGGAGCGTCTTCGCTCATGTCATGCTGAAAGCCCCGAGCCTCCAGTTCGCGCTCTTCCTGATGGAAATCCTTCCGTGTCCGCACGTCCGCAATGACATCCACATCCTTTGTAACGCGAATAACGTCAACCGTCGCGTCATCAACAAGAAGAGACAAGACCGAACCGCCCAAGAACGCATAGTCAAACGGGATTCCCTTGAGTCTTTTGTTCAGGGCCGCAATTGAAGCGGCAATGTTATTCATGACAGCATCTCCTCAAGTTTCGACTCCGCAAACTGGCGTTCACGCAAGCGACCACCCCGCAGCATATCCAATACGGCAAGGCGATCATACAGAGCCCTGTCCTTTGTCGCCGCCAAAGGAACCGTCTCATAGAGAGGCTCAAAGGCCTGGCCAAACACTTCGCCGTCTGGCGAACGCCACACGGGCTTCATCCCCGTCGAGGCAAAAGCCCCCTCTGCCACAGGTGCCGCGTAGGCCGTCGCAAGCCCTTTCGCCGTCCCTTCCAGCGGACGCAACGGAAACGCATAACGGAGCCCATGAATCAGAAACTCAAGAGCATTCCGCTTGCAAACCCGACGGTCGCCGCCCAGCAAAGTCGCGGCAAGCAGTCGCTTGACCGACGCATACGCCTCTGATGCACTCAGGCACGTGCGTCTGCCCAATCCTGAATACGGCTCGTGCGAGGCTTCGCCCCCCATCAGTGCCGCAAGCACAACGAGATCCTGTCCTTTCAGCATAGCCCTCCTCCATTCGCAATTTGCGAATAGTGTATCATTTAAGCCGCCGCCCGTCAACAGGGCCAACCGACATAAATTCCGCATTCCCGTTCCCATTTGGACGGAACAACTCATACTATAGCAGAAAGTCGATGCCGACGGGCGATTTTGACGCTCTTTCGTCACGCCTCTTGACGCTTACTTAGGCCAAGAAGGTCATGACGAGGTTGACCATCATTTCCTTCTCGGCCGGACGTGATTCGGCGATCATGACCGTCAGCGCGACAAGCGTCGAATCGGCAATGCGCTTGGAGCCGTCCTTGCGCAGCAAAAGCCTGTTGCGCTGAAGAAAATAAAGGAAAAGCCCGGCTGCGATTCGCTTGTTTCCGTCGGAGAAGCCGTGGTTCTTCGTGACAAGATAAAGCAGGTTCGCCGCCTTCTCCTGTGCCGACGGATAAAGATCCTTTCCGCCAAAGGACTGGTAGACCGCGCCCAATGCCGACTTGAAGGAGCCGTCCTTCTCGTTGCCGAAAAGCGGCGACGCCTCGGCGAACTTCATGCTGTCGATGAACGCACGACAGTCCGCGTAAGTCAACTCGACCGAGCGTGACCTCGCCTTGGGCTTGCCAACCGTCTGGTGGTCGTAGGCGTCCAAAAGGTCAAGCGCCGACGAATACGTCTTCACGACATCCAAGACCTGTTCCGCGTCCAGGCGGTTCGACACGCGCTTCATCACCTCGACAGCCTGTCCGAGCTGACGCAGACGCTGCTGATTGAGAGCATATCCGTGTAGAATATACTCTTTCAAGATTCTTGTCGCCCAGATTCTAAACTGCGTTGCGCGCGTAGAGTTGACTCGATATCCAACAGATATGATCGCATCAAGATTGTAGGTTATCACCTTGCGCGTTATATTTCGTCCGCCCTCATTTTGAACTAGTAAGGATTCCTTACTAGTTGCCGCAACTTCAAGTTCTCCAGACTTATACACATTTCGCATATGCAAAGTTATATTTTGCGGCGTGACACCGAACAGTTCGGCCATCTGCATACGTGTCAGCCACAGAGACTCCTCTTCCATGCGCACAGGAATCTCAATGTCACCGTCTTTCGACTTGAACAGCACAAGTTGGTTCTTCTCGTTCATTTCAAGGCCCTTTCATTGCGTCGGTTCGACCGCCATTCCATCGATTCGATTCAATTAGCACTCCAACCAAAGCAACAATAGTATACCATACCGAAGATGGGTTTGCTGACCGTCACAGGTATCTTGTCGGCGGCATCGTGTCCTTCATGCCGAGAGCGCGGCGCTTTGCGTATGCGTAGCCACCGCATGGCACGACAATATGCCTATCTCTGTGAAGCCCCTCAGAAATTTCCGCTTTCATAGAGTTTTCATGCGTTCAGATTGGGGACAGGCCCCTTCAACCCAAAGGAAATGCGACGTGAGTTCGGGGTGTTTTCGTATTAAGCGGGTGGCATCTTCATCAGACAGCTTATCCCAGCAATCGCACTTGTCGGCAAACTCGGGACGCCTCCAAAGCAGATAAGCCCAATCTCGCCCAGTCAATTTCTCCCACGCACACCGATCCTGGAAATTTGGCTTGATGCCAAGAAGATAGGCCCAGTTCTCGCCGTTGAGCCGATTCCAATCACAATAACCGCCGAACTCTGGACGGACCACCAAAAGATTCACCCAACTATAGCCAGTGAACATGGACCAGTCGCAATGTTTTTCAAAGCCGCCCTTGTTTTGTATGATAAGGAATCCCATCCACATGTCTGCCGTGAACGTTTCCCACTTGCAGAACTTGGCCATCTCCATACGGTGTCTCAGCAAAACGCCCCAATTACATGCATCAAAAGTCTCAAATGGACACGATTCCGCATACTCCGGGTGGTTGATGAGCCGTTCAACCCAATCAGAACTGCTCCATCGCTCCGAACCAGGAATCACCTGTCTCGTATCTTTAACGACATCTTTTATTTCTGCCGCAGCATCTTTCATTGTCTTGCGCACGATGTCGCCCTCTTAAATGAGTCCCAGAAACTTGTTGAACGCGATATCCGCACTTTTCGCCAATCCGGTTCGGAGAAAACACCGAACCATTTCCCGATAGCGCTTTGTGAGCGAAACATCTTCATACGCTTGCCAGACCGGCAGATCGCTGCCAAACATCAGCCGATCATGCCAATTGTAGGAAGGCAACATTGCCATGCACTCTTCGCTCATATAAGCCGTGTCCGTCCATACATTTTGGTTCCTTCCAATCACAGCAGACATACTTTGCATATCACAACAGTGTGCAAAGTCGAATCGGATGCTTGGGTAGAGACCGGCCCAGTGATGTAATTTCCACGGGTCGCAACAAGGACTCTCATCACAATGGAATTGCACAGGCAACGCACGTTCTGCCGCCATGTCCAAGATCCGTCTCAATTCATGTTGCCTGCTCTGAATCCAATGCCCGTCATGTTCGTGCAGCTTAATTCCGTCATAGCAGCCAGAGTCAAGAATGTGAAGCGAAGGATCGGACATCAGGACAACTGGCGACACCCAGCAAAAGATCCGTGCGCGATTTCCTGCCAAACGTTTTAGTTCCATTGCCTCATTAAGCAAGTCGTGTATGCTCACCGAAGCCTGCGCAGACGTTGACGACACAATAAACGCATCGACTCGACACCGATTCAGTACACCGACTACCCTCTGCGGCGTATAATACTTCAACGCTGACGTTCTAAGCGCTGAAAAATATCCCATATGAACATGAGCATCCGATATCATCTATTCCCGCCGCCTCCAAGACTCCTCAACAACTTCTCTGTTGATTCGCGCCACATCGCAGAAATGTTGTGCAGGCGTGAAGATGTCTCCCGTCTCGTTAAAATTACGACACATACATGTTGAGCAGTAATCTCGATCCGAACAATGTAGACACTTCTTGAAATCTTTGCCTGTAGCCGAGCGGATTCGCAAGGTCGCCGGTGACTCATGCCAGATCCATTTAAGGTCATGTTCATAACAACTGCCGAGATCCACGCCTCCAAACGCCGGACACGGATAATAATGTCCATCCGCATCTAAACATACACTGCTGACACACGCTCCACAAATTTTTCTTGTTCCAAAAGCCTCGTCCGTTAACGTGTACTCTTTCTTTCCCGGATTGAAGTATTCGTTGTTAACAGGCAGAGCATTGTAAACGATATCTTCGAGTAATTTGCGCGTTTCAGAAGGATTGAGTCGACACGACAGATTACTTGTGTCACAGTTCATCTTGCCCATGATAATGAAATCCGTTTGCGCATCCATCTTCAGAGAACGAGCATACTTTAAGACATCAAGATAGTCCCTGTAATTCTGTTTCATCGTTGGGCACGAGATTCGACATGGAATCTGCGCTTTCCGTAGTTTCTCAATCGCCGCCTTTGTTTCTTCAAATGATCCTGGACGATTCGTAATTGCATCGTGTATTTTTGGATTCATGCTGTAAAGCGATACTTGAACCGTTGACTCCGTTTCCGACAACACCTTAATCTTTTCGTCATTGCAGAGCGTCAGATTCGACAAAACGCTAACAATCAGGTCTTTACTATGCGCATAACGCACTATCCTATCGAAGTCTGGGTGCAGCATGCATTCTCCTCCCGAAAGAGACAGTTCAATGCCTCCCTGACTACAGAACTCGTCAATCACCTTTACCATCTGCTCGTAAGGAAGAAACACCGCGTTGTATGCTGGGATATAGCAATGGATACATCGCTCCGTACATGCTTGTGTGATGTCCATCTGAAGGCTAAAGACTGTTGGATGATCAGCGAAATACGCTTCCAATACATCAGAAGGTATCTCACCCTTCGACATGGACTCCGGTTTGATAAATCGCGAACCTATTGTCTTTGGGCTTTCAACTTCATACGAAAACGACTCATCGTTTTTCGTAATATCCGCTTCCGTTTCTCCTGAAATGACGACCTTCTCACGTATGAGCGGTGCGATAAACTCATTAAAATCATGAATAATGATTCGAGAATCAGTCCCCTTATAGACATTGCAGATGTTTCCGATGATCTCAGGCATCGGCATCGGCGTTCGTGTAAGCCACCGCATAAAAATCTCGGCATCGGTAAACATCTGGTCATAATCGTTGATTCGATTCAGAATGTAAGTAAAAGGTCCATACTGACGCACAAAAGCATTCTTTGAAAGTCTTAACAACATAAATTATTCCCTTTCTGCTATAAACTTCAGTATTTTAGCCCGACGACATTGGACAGAAGAGCAAGTGAACAGACTGCCGGTGGCATTGAAATTTTCAGCCATGCACACTCGACAAACTGCCCGATTTTCACAGGCGATGCATTTCGGGAAGTCCTTATTCTTGAGCGAGCGAAGGTATTCCAGTTCCATCCCTCGCCAAACCTCTCCTACGCTCTGGCAATGCGCGTTTCCGATTTCATAACCTTGCATTGAATCACAAGGATAATACTTGCCATCCCAATTTACACCCATCTTTGCCTCACCAACATCACACACCTTTTCTTCGGCATCAGGCATCACATCTAACGACTCACCACCAAACAAATCCGAATGCACATCAAAGATTTCCCGTAATTCCGACTCATCACAAACACATGATAGATTATCGTAAGTATGATTGCTTCGCGCAAATATCTCCAAACTTGGGATATATTTCATTCCATTTGATTCAGCAAAATCCTTTACGCTTTGAATCGACTTGTAATTATTTTTCAATATGGGCATTGCTATCCGACACGTGAGTCCTGCCTCCCTGCATCTCAGAATCCCGTCCATCGTGCGTTTCCAACTCCCACTCACAGATGTTATGCTATCATGTTCATGCGGGTTCATGCTGTACAACGAGACATTGATGATTTGAGGGTTCACCTCTTGTAAGCAATTCAGTGTCTCTTCTGACAGGGATAGCAAATTACTGCAAATGATGATGTTTAGATTACTGTCACGGCACAAATGACATGCCTCTACAAATTTTGGGTACAACGTACATTCACCTCCAGAATAATAAATTGTCAGCCCCTGTCCCTCACAGAATTCTGCAATAATCTTGCGCAGTAGGCTATAATCCAAATGGCGCGAAGTGTGATCGGGATGATAGCAATGTATGCATCGTTCATTACAAGCAGATGTTAAATCAATATGCAATTCCATCGGAGAACTTGCCGTTCTGTAAAACTCGGCAAGTGCATTTGAGGAATGGTGTTCTGTCTCATTCTTTGATTGTGATACGTCCCCGTCTTGATTCATATATTGACGTGCACCATCACATTCTAGCAGATCACAATCGCAAAGACTTCCAATCATCATGTCGAGGTCATTCTTCACACATTCTATCGGCACACCGCATTGCCTGGCGATATATTGGGCAACAGTCTCTGTATCTTGCCACATGCGCGAAAAGCATGGGGAAAAGGCCTCGGCATCCTGTATAAGAGTCTCGGTTCCCGTACGAGGATTTATCATCAGCCATTTGTTTCCCACATGGCGAACAAAAGTCCCTAAACTCAATCGAACCTTCATTGTCTGTTCTTCAGATAAGGCTCAACGCCACATTCTTGTGGCATTGAGCCTTCAGAAATCAAATTGATTTCTTAGTGCAGCACAGCGCTCAGGCAGGATTGATTCATGTTGCTGCACCGCATGCGCTGCACCTGCGGGCAACCCGCAACAAAGGACTGCTTCGCGGCGGACTTCGCCACGATCTGGGGTTTCTTGTAGGCCATTTCTGGCTCCTTTCCGAGGCATTTGCCTCATTGTTGTTTTGTTCAATTTGCCCCTGCACTCACAGGGGCAAAAGATTGTCATGCTAACGAGTACCGATCACCGTTTTGCGTGACTTCACCTACCCGACCGAGATCGTCAAGGGCATCCATCACATCCGCAGTATCGCAACTTGAGTTTGTCGAAGTCGCAATATAGTCGGCAATATCTCTAACGGTCAGCGGACTTTTCTTCCGCAAAGCATCTTTAACCAAATCTGTAGGCACCATATTAATCCTTCCTGTTCTTATCAAGAATATCCTCAATTTCTTTTTGAAGCGCCCGAACATCTTCAATCAAATCAGAACCGCCTTTCGACGAGAATTCACCGCCGATTGCAGTTCCCAACTTTCCGATGATTCC
Organism: uncultured Kiritimatiellota bacterium; assembly: GCA_934675625.1. GTDB lineage: Bacteria > Verrucomicrobiota > Kiritimatiellia > RFP12 > UBA1067 > UBA1067. The sequence continues at coordinate 15,620 of CAKURH010000051.1, read as the reverse complement.
GTCAAGTAGCCTCTTAACTTCTTCGATATCTTTTTCGTTCATGAGCCTCTCCTCATTAGTGTGCCATCCCAACGATAGCGCTCCCAACGCCCGTTGGACATGACAATTGTGATTTCCGTGTTGTCACCACTGCCAGAGACTTGCGCACTGACAACGGTGTCGCGCATATTGAAGCGGCGAACAGGGAAGCCCGTCTCATCGACAAGTTTCGCCGTGCGTCCTTCAAATGTCGCGAAAAGATTCTTGTATGACATTACGATGATGCATCCCTTCTCTCTTACGCGCCCACGCCGCAGAGCGAAAGAACCTTCATGATACCCCAGCCAATCGCGCTGTACAAGATACCCGCAATGATTAAGAATCCAATCAGATGGGCGAAAAAGCCTCCACTTTCACCAGATCCGGACGAAATCTTCGATCCAGCCGACCACTGCCACGCCCACTTCAACGGAAGGAACGGGAACAGAATAATCCATTTCATTTTGTTACTTAACCTTCATGCCCTGTTCTGTGTTGCACAGTCGGTCGAACGGGCCATTCTCCTTTCCGTGTCGCGCCCGCGCGGCGATTCGACACAAAAAGAAAGCCTCTCTTTGTGACTCCAACGAGGCTGTAGGAATGGCCTAAGACAGAAACACAAAAAGAGGAAACGCATTCGCGTTCCCTGCATCGTGTCGTCTGTCTTGAAACTTCCTACATTTCGTTGGACGATCGCTTTGCAGTTGCAAATTGATTTTAGCATCCGGGGGTTGGAATCCGCGTCGGCTCACACGAAGTAGCTTGACGCCTGGAAACGCTTCCCGAACTATGTCTTGCCTTCTCCAGTGTCGGCAGTTTGCCCGCCTCTTCCTTCAAAAGCACTTGTAGTATATCATATTTTGCCCGTTTGCGGGCGAATGTGCACGCAAACCCAAATGGGCAGGGCACGCAAGCGCGTGGCATCAGGAGGTCTTGCGTCCAATCCGCGCGAGGCCGACCCATCGGGGTTTCTCACGCAGAGTCGCAGAGGTCGCAGGTTGCCTCGCGCTCTATTTCACGTTCCGCGTGGGATTCTCATCCCTCAACTGCCGGACTTTCGAGCGAATGTCGGGGTCGAGCGACTTCTGGACGTTGTACGTCTGCAACGGATGCACCTTTCCGTCGCCCGCGCCCTTCTCCATTTTCGCCTTGAGAGAACCGAAATGCCGCGCGTAGACGTCGCGCGGACGGCAGCCGTTCGCGCGGCAGACGGACGCCGCCAGTCCCACGACCTCGCCCATCATGCCGTGCGTGCGCATGAGGCGCGTCGTGCCGAGCGCGACGTGCGTGACGGAAATGTCGCGCCCCGCCATGAAGAGGTTCGGCACGTTCCGCGAGTAGAGACAGCGATAGGGAACCGGATACGGCCAGATCACGTGGTTGTGCGAGTCGGCCTGGAACGCCTCGCCCGCGAAGCCCGTGACGGACGCCTCCTTCGGGAAGTGCTGGTCGATCGTCCACGTCGCCGCGCACGTGCCGTCCGGCTGGACATCGCGGCTCATGAGGTGGTTCTCCGTCAGGATGAAGTCGCCGAGCAGCCGCCGCGACTCGCGCCGTCCGGCGATGTAGGCGACCCAGTCGAGATCCGCCGTCGCGTAGTCGGACTTCTTCGCCAAGCCGTTCTTGAGATAGGCCCAGTTGGAGTAGACGACGAGAAGCCCGTAGTCGCGGATGCGTTCGCCCTCCGCAATCTGATCGCGCCGCAGCCCCGTCTCCCAGTCCCAGTCGCCGCGCAGTCCGGGCTGCGCCGTCCGCTCGTCGAACGGCAGCATCCACGGCTCGGTGGGGAAAGCCGTCGCCACGGCGTTCGTCACCGCGCGCCACTGGACGGACGCGCCCATCGTCATCTTGTCGCCCGCCTCCGGTGCCCACGGCTCGCCATGCGCCTCGCGTCCCTCGCGGCCCATGCGCCAGTCGGCCCCGGCGAGGAACCCGACCGTCCCGTCACCCGTCGTGTCCGCAAAAAGCGGCGCGGCGAAGACCGTGCGCGCGCCCGTCGCCGTGTCGACGCCGGTCACGGACGCAATCGCGCCATCCGTCGCCTTTTTGACGCCGTTGACATGCACGTTGAGGAAGAGGGCGAGGTTCTTCTCGGCCTTCACGACCGCGAGCTTGCGCGCGTCCTCGTAGGCGGCCGCCGGCTGGGCGTTGCCGCCCGAAGCGGGCGCAATCTCCGCGAGGACATCGCCAAGGCGCGGATACGGCGGCAGGTTCGCGTAGGCGCCGAGGTGGACGCGCACTTCGGACGAGTTGTTGCCGCCGAGGACGGGGCGGTCGTGAACAAGCGCCGTCTTCAGGCCCTGCCGCGCCGCCGTCACCGCCGCGCAGATGCCGGCGATACCGCCGCCGACCACGACGAAGTCATAGTCCCTGCGCACCACGGGCTTCGCCCGCTGCTCCGCCGCGCGAAAGGCGTCCAGCTCGGCCTCCGTCCGTTCGCCCGCCGCGAAAACGAGCGCGTCGCACCGCCCCTCGAAGCCGGCGAGGTCGTGGAGCGCGAGCGCATTCGCGCCCGCCTTCAGCGTCGCCTCGCCCGCCCGGCGCCACGTCCACGCCGCCGCGCCCGTGCCGAGCGTGGTCGGCAGCGCCGCGCCGTTGACGGAGACGCGGAAACGCCCCGCCGGATGCGACGACCACGGCGCGTTCCAGTTGCGTGTGCGGACGTAGACGATGCGAAGACCGCTCACGCCCGCGTCAAAGGAAGTCTTCGCGTCCGCAACGGGCCGACCGAGGCCGTGCGCGAGCAGAAACGGCGAGCCCATCTGATCCATGAACTGCGTGTCCGTGACCCAGCCGCCCTTCTCGTCGAACGCCTCCGCCTCGACGAGGATGTCACGCGGCGAAGCCGACGTCTCCGCAACCGCCGCACCCACCATCAGGCATGCGGCAACCAGCACATTCATCTTTTTCATGCTCGTATTATAGCAAAAACGTCCGCGCGTAGCCCCTACCCCAAAGGCACTTTCCGCGCAATCTCCGCGTAAGGACGAAAAGGCGCAACGTTCGCCGCATGCGGCGCGAGGGACTTCTCCAGCCAGATCATGTCGTACCACTGACCGAACTTGTAGGCGCACTGGCTGAACGTGCCGACGAGCCGATAGCCGAGGCGTTCGTGGAAGCGGCGACTCGACTCGTCGAGATGGTCGCTGCCGGGACGCGGCGCCGCCAGACAGGCGTAGAGGTTGCGGACATTTTGCTGCCGCAGACACGCCTCCAACTGTTCGTAGAGCGCACGGCCGATGCCGCGTCCGTGCATCCCGCGCGCAACGTAAATCGACGTCTCGACGGACCAGTCATAAGCCGCGCGCCCCTTGAACGCTGACGCATAGGCGTAGCCGCACGGATGCCCCGCCGCGTCCTCGGCCACGAGATATGGATACCGCGCCGTAATCGCCGCGATCCGCTGCCCGAACGTCTCGGCGGACGGCGCCTCGTACTCAAACGTGATCGCCGTCTCCTCCACGTAAGGGCGGTAAATCGCGGCGAGCGCCGCCGCATCCGCTTGCTGAACTGGTCGAATGTTCATGGTCGCGGTAGTATACCATTTCCGCCGAACCTTCGCCTCGGCGCAACGCCCCCTACTTCTTGCTCCCCCGGAGCCGGCCCTGCGCATCGCGGTAGGTCGTTTTCCCGTAGCGATCCGTCGAGGACGTGCCCTGCAACCGGCCTTGCGCGTCTCGGTATGTGGTCTTGCCGTAACGGTCGGTGGACGAAGACCCCATCATGCGACCCTGCGCGTCACGATACGTCGTCTTGCCGTAGCGGTCGGTCGACGCGGAGCCCATGTTGCGGCCCTGCGCATCACGAAAAGTGGTCTTGCCGTAGCGATCTGTCGAACTCGACCCGTGCTTGCGGCCTTGCGCGTCGCGATAGGTCGTCTTGCCATAGCGGTCGGTCGACGCGGAGCCCATATTGCGCCCCTGTGCGTCACGATAGGTGGCTTTCGCGTCCGCAAAACCAACCATGCACAAGCCAGCGACAGCAACTGTCAAAACGAGATTCTTCATGTTTTCTCTCCTTGTCCTCTTATGTGAGATGATACGAAGCCTACACACGGCAAGGGCGTTCAGACGCGAAAACCTGACAAGAAATCCTCATTTCAACAGAGCGGAAAGATTGCGTGCGGCTTCAAAGGGATTGGGAGACTTCGAGAATGCAGAGACGATGGCAAGGCCGTCCACGCCCGCCGCACGGACGGACACGGCGTTTGCGGACGTCAAGCCGCCAATCGCCACAAGCGGAAGCGTCGCGGCGTCTGATGCGCGGACGGCCTCAACGAGGACGCGCAGACCGTCCACCCCCAACGCGGGGGCCGCGTCGGCTTTCGTCTTGCGCGCGTCGAAGACGGGCCCAATGCCCAGGCAATTCACGACCGCCCGGCGCGTCGCGGACGCCAGAAACGCGCGAATGTCCGCACGCGACGTCATCGAGAAGCCGATTTCGCAAGACGGGCCAACACGCGCACGCACAGCTTCGGGTGCCATGTCGTGCTGTCCGACATGCACGCCCTCGGCGCGGACGGCCTGCGCAAGTTCCGCGTCGTTGTTGACGACAAGCGGCGTCTCGAACGGACGCAACGCATCTTGCAGACGGCGGATGCGCTCGTACTGAACCGCACGCGGACTTTCCGTGTCGCGATACTGCACGCAGGTGACGCCGCCCTCAACCGCCGCGCGCACGTTTTCGAGCCAGTCGCCCGCATAGCGGCTCGGATCGTCCGTCACCAGATAAAGCCGATAGTCAATCATCGCCTACCCCTTTCAGGCCAACGGCAAGGACGGCGCAAGTTCCGAAAGCGCATCGATGAGCGCAATCTGGAACGAGCCGGGCGTCTGGGCCTTCGCGAAAGCGCGTTCGCCCGCGCGTTTCATCAGCTTAGACGCCTGAATCGCCGCATCCATGGGGGACAGCCCCCGCCCCAGCAGTGCCGCGCAGACGGCACCTTGCGCACAGCCCGTCGCCGTGACCTGCTGAAGCATCGCGACACCGCCCGCAATCTCGATCGGCTGAGGGTCGCCGCCCCAAATCCAATCCACTTCACCCGTCGACAGGATGGGGACAGACCCCTTCAGATTGGGGACAGACCCCGCCAGAAACTCAATTTCCGCGTGATTTCCGCGAATAAGCGTCGGTTTTCGTTGAATAAGTTCAAACACGAATTGCCGACGATAGGACAGGAACTGAACCCCCACCGGGTCGAGAACCCAGGGGATAGACCCCGCCGAATCGGTGGGGACAGGCCCCGAAGGCATGGGGACAGACCCCGCCGAACCCGTGGGGACAGGCCCCGCGAGAACGGCGATGGCTGCGCGCATGACCTCAGCCTGAGCCGGCGTCAACGTGCCGACGTTGACGAGCACGGCATCCGCCACCGCCGCCAGTTCCGCCGCTTCTGACGGCTCCTCGATCATCGCCGGCTTCGCGCCGATCGCGAGCAGCACGTTGGCCGTGAAGTTTGCCGCCACCGTATTAGTGAGGCACAGGACGAATGGATCTGATTTCATCTGGATTTTCCCCTTTCTGACAAATCTTTGCCGACTGCGACTCTCATGCTCTGTCTTTCGCCCCTGAGGCGACCGATTTCATCAAAACGCGCGTGAGTATACCAAACCGCGCACCCGAATGTCAACCGCAGAGGTAGGATTAGGCGGGTCAGATGCCGCGCGCGGCGCGCACCGTCGCCCATGCGGCGTTGATGCGGCCCATGCGCTCGGTCGCCTTGCCGATCAGCTCTTCGGGCAGGCCTTGCGCGCGCAGGGCGTCGGGATGGTTCTTCTTCGCGAGCGCGCGATACTTCTTCTTCAGCTCCTCCGGCGCATCGGACGGCTTCGCGCCGAGGATCGCATACGCCTCCCGCAGGTCGTCCTGCGGCGCGGCCGCGCGACGGCTGCCCGCGCCGAGGCGCTGCTGGGCGAAGAACGCATACCAGTCCGCGCGAATCCGCAGCGCACGGGGAATCCGCTGGAGAATCGCGCGTTCGGCTTCGCTCACCGCACCGTCCGCGCACGCGATGTCCCAGAGGATTTCGTAGAAGAGCTCGCGCACCTCGACGGAGTCGACGGCGGCGGCGAACTCGTCCGCATACTGGTAGATCGTGTGCGCGTCATCCTTCGCCTTGCGGAAGACGTTGATTGCGTAGTCGCGGGCGAGGGACGTGAAGCCGAGGCGCGCGAAAGCCTGCTCGACGCCGGCGATCTCGTCGCGCGAGATCCGGCCGTCCGCCTTCGCCATCTTCGCGAGCATCGCTGCCGCCGAGGCGCAGAAGATCATCGACCGCCGACGGGCGGAAAGCTCACGGTAGGGTCGATGCGACGCGGATGCCCGGCGCGACGCCGTGTCCCCGCCGCGCAGCTCCTTCTCGACCTGATGGCCGAACGCCGCGCCGAGAAGCGCGCCGAGGGGGCCTCCGAAGAGCCCCCCCAGACAGCCGCCGATTGCCATGCCTTTCCAACTCATGGCCGCTATTATATCAAATCCGTGGCCCATCGGCCCGCCAGCTTGCGCGTCGAGCGGGAAGCTGCTCGCTCGGTCTCGTCGCTCAGGTTTGCGCTTCTCACCGAAGACAATTGGCCGACTTCAGCCTGCCGTGCCTCGGCTAAACCACGGGCTACGGGCAAGACTTCTCCGACGCCTGCAAACTCTCGCTCCTCACTCGCGTCCCTTCCCGCCCCTCCGCGCGCGACCGATCCAGCGGAGTTTGTCGTGCAGAGTCGCAGAGTTCGCAGAGATTTTTTCACGCTGGGAATCGCAGATTCTCGCGAAGCGGCGACGTAAGTCGCCTGTGGCCCGGAGGAGCCGACAGTCGCACGAGAGGAGCGAAGGGATCGCCTGTCGCCGCGGTGTTCTCGCTTGCAGACACGCATTCTGTCGAGGGGAATGGCTTGTCACGTCTGATAGATTGACGTGTGGCGACAGGTGCGACTCCCGGAGCGACGGATCGGGCGAGCTGTCGGGCCGACGGGTCAAAATGCGCTGACTGCCACGCGAACAAGGAATCTACCGACAGAGGAGCGCGATGCCGGACAGGATCAGGATGAGCGCAAGTCCCTTCCGCCGCAGGTTCGTCTCGCGGAAGAAGAGCGCGCCCAGAACGAACGTGATCGCGACCGAGAAGCGGCGCATGAGCGAGCAGACGGAGATTGGGACATCAGGGAGGGACAGGCCCTGAAAGTAAAGCCAGTCCGCGCACATCAGGAGCACGCCGACGAGCGGAATCGTCCAGCGCCACGCGAAGGGATGCGGCGAAAGCGACGCCCGGAAGAGCCGCGCCCCCACGAGGCACACGGCATAGACGGGGATGAGCCCGCACTGGAAGACAAACTGCGTCGCCTCGACCGGCGCGCGGGCGACCTGGAAGACGTACTTGTCGAAGAGCGCCGAGAGCGCCGAGAAGCACATGCCGGCGACCGCGCACCAGACGGCGCGGTTGCGGAGGAAGTCGATGCCCTCGTGACGGCCCGCCCAGGAGAAGACCCAGTAGCCGAGAAAGACGCTGAACATCCCCACCGCCTGCACGGCGGTCGGCACCTCGCCGTAAATGAACAGCGCCGCAAGAAAGACGAGCGCGGGGGCGGAGGCCCGAATCGGCGTCGCGACCGTGATCGGCAGCGTCCGCAGGCCGCAGAAGGTGAAAATCCACGAGACGGAGACGACGACTGACTTCGCGAGGCCGAGGCCAAGCACCCGCGCGTCCACCGCCGCGACGGTCGCGCCGAACCGCCCCGACGCGGCGAGGCCGACGAGAAACGCCGCGCACCCGAAGCTCGTCGAACACAGCAAGACCGGCAGCACCGCGTTCTCGCGGACGCTCGCCTTCTTCGCGAGGTCATACAGCGCGAGAAAGCACGCGCTCAACAGAATCCACACCGTCCAGCTCATTCAGAACCCTCTCCTTTCTTCTTTAGGCCTTTGGGCCGGATATGATACCATTTTCTCGGCGCTCATTTTTGATATAATGTCCGCGTCACAATGAAATACGCCATCCTCTCCGACATCCACGCCAACGCCGAGGCGCTTGACCGCGCGCTCGCCGATGCCGCACAGAACGGCGCGGCGCGCATCGTCTGCCTCGGCGATGTCGTGGGCTACGGCCCGCTGCCGTCCGAAACCGTTGCGCGCCTGCGCGCGACCGTGGCCGTTGTCCTCGCGGGCAACCACGATGACGCGGTCTCCGGGCGCGGCTCGGCGGAGTCGTTCAACGGCCTCGCCGCCGATGCCGTGACGCGCCATCGCGAGATCCTGTCGTCCGCCGACCTCGCGTGGCTGAAGTCCCTTCCCTACACCTGCGAACTCGACGGCGCGATTGCCGCGCACGGCGACTTCGTCGATCCGCCGAAGTTCTACTACGTCGACGACGCCGAGGGCGCCGCCGCGAACTTCGCGGCCACGGACGCCCAGCTGATGTTCGTCGGACACACGCACGTCCCGGCGCTTGCCGTCGTCGGCGACAGCGGAACCGTGCATCTCACGGGCCCGCAGGACTTCGCGCTGGAGCCGAACAAGCGCTACATCGTCAACCCCGGCTCCGTCGGCTATCCGCGCGAGGCAAACGGCGTCTGCCACTCGTCCTACGTCCTCTACGACTCCGCCGCGCGGACGGTCGAATTCCGCTTTCTGCCGTTTTCCGTCGCGTCCGTCATGGCGCGCGGCAAGGCCAAGGGGACGCGGCGGCGGATTCTCCTCGCCGCCGTTGCGCTAGGGGCGGCGGCGCTCGCCGCCCTGCTGGCCTTCGTCTCGAAGCCGGCCACGCGCACCGTGACGAAGACCGTGACCGAGACAAAGGTCGTCGAAGTGGAGAAACCCGAAGACCCCGCCCTTCTGCTCGCCCGCAAGGAGCTGACGCTCAAGCCCGACGACCGCAAGGTGCGCGCCAACCTGCGGCTCGCGTCCGGGCCGGCCGAGCTGACGATCGAGTTCCGCGACCCGAACGGACACCGGATCGGTGCACCGTTTCACCGGACAATCAAGGAGTCGTATCGGCAGGCGCACAAGATTCCCGAAGGCGCCTGCGCGGCAATCTTCACCGTCCGAAAGACGACAGCGGCGGACGCGCCCCGCCTCGCCGCGTTCGCCCCGACCGCCGCACCGCGCTAGTCGGCTTCGCGCAACGCCGAGAGAATCGCCTCCGGCGTGATCGGCTGGCCCTTCGCGCGCAGGACGACGAGGCGCGTGATGAGCGCCGACTCGAAATCCGAGAGGCACACGCCGTCCTTGCGGTCCTGCAGGATGCGCAGGAGGTCGTTCGCCGTCAGCTTCTCCCGCGCGACCTCCTTCTGCGGCACGAAGAGATCCGTGAACCACAGCGCGAGCGCCGTCAGCGGCGAGAGGAGCCGCGCCATGACCTCGTAGGCGCCCGCAAGCCGGAGGATGCGCCGAAGCGGACGCGCCGCGCAGAGAAGCTTCGGCATGAACTCGGACGTGTAGAGCACCGTGAACGCCGCGAGAAAACTCCAGACCGCGCGCCCCGTCGCGCTCTCGCCGAAAAGCCGCACCGACAGCGCCGCCGTCGCCGCCGAGTAGGTGACGTTCGCGAGGTTGTTGCCGATGAGGATCGTCGTCGTCGTGCGCCCCATGTCCTGCAAGGCGCGCTGAACCTTCTTCGCCTTGCGTCCGCCCTCGTGCGCGAGGTGCAGGATGCGCTCGCGGCTCACCGAGAGGAAGCCCGTCTCCGCGCCCGAACAGAACGCCGACCATGCGAGCGCGAGCAGCGCAACCAGAATCAGCAGAAACACCATCATGCGTCGTCCTCCTCCGTCCGCTCGACGGCCTCGTCGGTTTCCGCGAGAATCGCCGCATCGTCGTCTTCCGTCTCGCGCGCAAGGACTTCGAGCCGCACGAGCGTGACGCGGCGGTGGCGGCGCTTGAGGACGGTCGCGCGACAGCCGTCCGCCTCGATCTCCTGCCCGACGTGCGGAATGCGCTCGGCGTGGAACTGCACCCAACCGGAGAGCCGGTCGGCGTCCTCCGCCTCCAGCTCGACGTCGAGCGCGCGGTTGATCTCGTCCAGCGACGCGCGCGCGTCGATCTCCCAGACGTTCGGCCCCTTCTGCACAATCTGCGGCTCCTCGTTCGCGGAACTGCCGAAGACGCCAGGGCCGACGATGAGCTCCAGGATGTCGTTCGGCGTGATGATGCCGGCCGTGCCGCCGTATTCGTCCAGGACGACCGCGAGCGGCTTGCGGCTCTTCGCGAACGTGACGAGCAGGTCGTCGAGCGTGACGGTCTCGGGCACGAAGAGCGCATCCTCGACCGCGCCCGTCTCGCGCACGAGCACGCCTTCGATCGTGTCGGGCGTCCGCCGGTAGACGGGCAGGTAGTGGTGCTTCGCCGTGCGGGCAAATGCCGCGCGTTCCGCCTCGCCGCCGCGCGTCAAGTCGAAGCCCTCGATGTCCACACGCGGCGTCATCTCGTCATTCGCGGAAAGCTCGGAAAGCCGCAGCACGCCCTCGACCATCTCGGAATCCTTGGCGGACACTTCGCCGCGCTCGACGGCCGACTCCAGGACGGAAATCAGCTCCTCGTCCGACAGGGCGCGGCGTTCGCGTTCGAGCGCCGGGCCGAACGCACGCGACGTGAAGCGCAACACGACATTGAACGGCGTGAGGACCCGCCGCCAGAACCCGAGCAGTATGGCATAGGTCGGCGCGAGCGGTTCGGCGAACTTGAGCGCGAGCCGCTTTGGCGTGATTTCGCCAAAGACGAGCAGAAGCACCGTCATCGTCGGGACGGCGAGCCACGCCGAGCCGGGAATCCAGCGCGCGAAGAGCCGGTAGCCAAGCGTCGCGATCGCGAAGTTGACGAACGTGTTGCCGACGAGGAGCGTCGAGAAGAGGATCGCCTTGTCGGCGAGCGCCCCGGCGATCAGGCGGTCAGCCTGCGCGCTCCGCGCCTTGATCCGCGCGCGCTGCGCGCCCGTCAGGGAGAACAGGACTGTCTCGGCACTCGAAAAGAACGCCGAGAGGGCCAAGAGGACAACGAGAAGGAGAATCATCGGAGAATCTTCTTCGCCGCCGCGAGGGCACGGCCGCGATGCGAAATCGCATTCTTCTCGTCCGCCGAAAGCTCGGCGAACGACTGCGCGGAACCGTCCGGCACGAAGAGCGGATCGTAGCCGAACCCGGCCGCGCCCGACGGCCGTTCGGCGATCGTGCCAAAGCACTTGCCCTCGACCGTGTGCTCCGTGCCGTCCGGCGCGACGAGCGCGATCGCGCAGGTGAAGTTCGCGCGACGGTCGGCGACGCCCGTGAGGTTCTTCAGCAGCAGCGCGTTGTTCGCCGGCGTGTTCGACGGCTCGCCCGCGTAGCGCGCACTGCGGACGCCCGGCGCGCCGCCGAGCGCGGCGACCTCCAGCCCCGAATCGTCCGCGAGACACCAGTCGCCGCGATGGCGCGCGGCAATCGCCCGCACCTTGATGAGGGCGTTGCCGACGAAGTCGGGCGCGTTCTCCTCAACGCCCGCCGGATCGTCCGCAAGAATCTCGAAGTCCGGCAGGATGGCCGCAATCTCGCGGACCTTGTGCGCGTTGTGCGTCGCGACAAACAGTTTCTTCTTCATGTGCGTCATTTCCAGAACGCCCGGTCGCCCGTGCGCTTGTAGAGGGTGATGGTGAATTCCTTCAGCGGCTTCTTCTCCCAGTCGCGCTTGTACAAAAAGCGAATCTTCGACGGCCCGTCGTAGCCGCGATGGACGCGAATCTGGACTTCGGCCGTGCCGGGCACGCCCACGCGCCCGTTATCCGAAACGCCGGCGACATGACGGATCGACACGTCTACGTCCGCATCGTCGCACGTCGCGCACCATGCGTAGCCCGTCGTCATGTTCTCTTTGAGGTCAAAAATGAAACGGTCGCCGCTGTCGGCGTGCAGCACCTGGTTCCGCTCGGGCACGACCGCATACCGCCGCTCGACGGCACAGCCCGCCAGCAGCGCGAAAAGGGCAATGCCCATCATCATCAAGCCCACGGCTCCTGTCTTCTGACTCATGTGCGCACCCTCCTCAAATGCAGTAGTCGAGCGTCTGGGCGGCGTTTGGCTCGCGCCGCAGAATCGACGCGAGCGTGACCTTCGCCAGCGTGGTCGCGAACGCGGCGTTGACGTCCGCCCACACGCGCCGCGCGAGGCACGTCGCCTGACGCGGACACGGCGGCGCGTCCGGCGCGAGGCAGTCGAGAATGGCCAGCGGTCCCTGGACGGCCTCCACCACATCCAACAGGCGGATGTCGTCGGGGCTCATCGCGAGCTGGAAGCCGCCGACGTTGCCGCGCACGCTGCGCAGCATCCCCTTCTCGCGAAGCGTCACGACGATGCGCGAGAGGAATTTCTCGGAAATCTGCTGTGCCTTGGCGATTGCCGCGCCCGTGCGGGGCGTCTCCGTCGACGCATGCGCCGCCACGTCCAGCAGGATCCGCAGCGCATAGCGCGCCTTGGCGGACACCTTCAGCGCCTTTTGCGCACACGATGTGGATGAACTCTTGGCTTTCCCTGACATACCGTCGTCCCTTCGCAAGCTCGCAACTGCGTCGCGCTCAACCGATCCGCACGCGACGCCCCTCAATCGTGTAGTTCCCCTTCGCGAGAATGTTCAGCGCCTCCGGGAAGGCGAGATGCTCCTGAACCTGAATGCGCGCGTGCAGTGTCTCCGGCGTGTCGTCCTCCAGAACCGGCACGGCCTTCTGCACGAGAATCGGCCCGGAATCCGTGCCCGCATCGACGAAATGCACCGTCACGCCCGCGACCTTGCAGCCATAGTCGAGCGCCTGTGTCCAGCTGTGGACGCCGGGGAACGCCGGCAGCAGCGCGGGATGGATGTTGAGGACGCGGTTCGGGAACGCCGCGAGCAGCTTGGGCTTGACGATGCGCATGAAGCCCGCGAGGGCGATCGTGTCGACGCCCGCGCCCTTCAGCAACTCGATGCAGCGGTCCTCGGCGGGGCCTTCGAGCTTCGTCTTCCACGGCGCGCAATCGAGATACTGACAGGGGATGCCGTGTCGCCGCGCGCGGTCGAGGATCTTCGCGTCCGGCACGTCCGCCAGCACAAGCTTGATTTCCGCGTCGAGCGTCCCCGCGTCAATCGCATCGACGATGGACTGCATGTTTGACCCGGCGCCAGAACCGAGCACACCAAGATGGAGTTTCTTCATGCCCGTATTATAGCAAATCGCGCGGTTCCGAGGGCATCATGCCGGTGCCGCCGCGCGCACGGGCGCCAGCGTCTCGGTCAAGTCGACCGTCCGCACCTTCAGGGCCTTTTTCATCGCCGCCGCGACAGCGCGGACGCCACCGACCTCCGTCTCGTAGTGACCGAGGCAGTCCATCTGCAAGCCACAGTTCTCGGCCGCGATGACCTCGCCCCAATCCGCCTCGCCCGTGACGAAGTGGTCGCAGCCGAGCCGTTTCGCCTCCTCGGCAAACGCACCCGCACCGCCCGAACAGACGCCGACCGTGCGCCCCTTCACCTCGCCGACGAGCCCGATGCGGTGGCCGTGATAGGAAAACGCCGGACGAATCTTCTTCAGTCCCAGCCGCTTCGCGAGCTGGGCGTTGTTGCCGAGCGTCGGGTGCGCGTCGAGCGGCAAATGGCAGGCGTAGACCGCGAGATTCGCGTCGAGTGCGGCCTTGACGACGGTGTAGACACCGCCCGTGAGCCGCTTGATGCCGCCGCCCCACGAGATGCCGTGATGGACGACGAGCAGCTGCGCACCCGCCTCGGCCGCCGCATGAACCGCCCGCGCGCTCGCGTCCACGGCAAAGGCGACGCAACGGATTTCCGCCTCGCGCGGCGATGCCGCCATGCGCGCAATCTGCACGCCGTTGTTCGACACGTCGTCAAACGCCGCGACATCCAGCGTCGCGTCCAGCCAGTCGATGATCTTCTCCAGTTTCATATCAGCGCCAGCGCGGCGGCGAGGAGGACGAGGGCGAACGCCAAGAGACGCCGCCCCGTCGAGGCCGGGCCAACGGACGGCACGGCCTCGGGCAGCCCCCGGTCGCGGCGGAGAATGCGGTAGACGCCGCGCAACGCGAGCGGAAGCCGCCCCGGCGGCGTCGCGAGGAGCGCCGCGACGATGAGGAGCGCAAGCACCCCGACGATTCGTCCGAGCTGCAACGCGACCATCAGCCGGCCGCCCCGGAGACGGAACCGATGATCTTCACCATCGGCAGGAACATCGCGATGACAACCGTGCCGACGACGACCGCGAGGACGATGATGAGCGCCGGCTCGATTGCCGCCGTCATGCCCGCGACGGCGTTGTCGACCTCGTCGTCATACGTGTTCGCGATGCGCGTGAGCATGTCGGCCAGCGCGCCCGTCTCCTCGCCGACCTCGACCATCGAGACGACCATCGGCGGGAACACCTTGCACTGCGAGAGCGGCTGGGTCATCGACTCGCCCTCCTTCACGGCGTCATGCACGTTCTGGATCGCCTGCGTGAGGATGCGGTTGCCCGTCGTGTCGCGCGTAATCGTAAGCGACTGCAGGATCGGGACGCCCGACGAGAGCAGGGTGCCGAGCGTGCGCGTGAACTTCGAGACGGCCGACCGCTGGGCGAGCGTGCCCGTGACCGGCATCTTGAGCTTGAGCGCGTCCAGGAAGTAGGCGCCCTTTTCCGTCTTGCCAATCACCTTGTAGATGACGACGAGCGCGACGACGCCCAGCGCAATCTGGAGGCCGTTGTGCTGCATGAACTCGGAGGCGTTGATGACGAACTCCGTGATCGCCGGCAGGGACGCGCCGCCCAACATGTCGTTGAAGACCTGCTGGAACTTCGGAATGACCGCGACGAGCAGGAACCACGTGATGCCGACGGCGGCGACGAGAACGACGCACGGATAGATCATCGCGCCTTTCACCTTGTTCTTGATCTTCTCCGACTTCTCCGCAAACTCCGCGAGACGGCCGAGGACGACTTCCAGAACGCCGCCCGCCTCGCCGGCCTTCACCATGTTGACGTAGAGCTTGTCGAAGATCTTCGGATACGCCGTCAGCGCCTCGGAGAACGTGCCGCCCGCCGAGATGTTCTCGGAGATGCCGTTCAGGGCCTCGACCATCTGCGGATCCTTCATCTGCCGCTTCAGGACCTCCAGCCCGCGCATGAGCGGAAGCCCCGCGTTCACGAGCGTCGCCAACTGGCGCGTGAACTGCGTGAGGACCTTCGTCTTGATGCGCCCGCGCAGGAAGCTCGGCAGCTTGATGTTGATCTGAAGATCCTTCTTCAGGCCCGACTTCTTCGCCGGGGCCTTCGCGGGCTTCGCGCCCTTCTTGGGCGCCGCCGCCGAGCCCGCCGCGCTCTTCACCTCGCCAAGCGCCGTCGGCAGAAGCCCCTGCGCGCGCACGGCCGCGATGGCCGCGCTGCGGTCGCCCGCCTCTACCGTTCCGCGCCGTTCCGCGCCGGACGCATCCTTCGCAATGTACTGAAATGTCGCCATGTTTTTTTTCTCCAGGTCAGAGTGTTCTTCGGGACAGGCCCGACAAGGCCCAACCCAACTTGTTGGGTATTATACTAAAAAACCGCGAAAAGGTCACTTGGGGGTGCACCGAGTCTTTTTTGCAAAAAGTTTAGATCTGGGCTTGATTTCAGCCGTATGTTATAGTATACTATCACA
>CAKURH010000050.1 GCA_934675625.1 uncultured Kiritimatiellota bacterium | reverse complement strand
TGAGGGCGATATGCGCCAACCCCGCGTCGCCACTGGGTGAAAACGACTTTTTCAGAAATCAAACTGGCAAACTCGGGGTATAGCAAAAATCGGGCGGCTAAATCAACTTTGCCATTTAGCCGCCCAACACAAAGCTTGTCAGCAGGGTCAAGGATGCCGAAAACGACGGCTTCCAGGAGGTGCACGACGGCTCCGGCACCGACCTCAGACGTTGATCTGCCGCTGCTCATTTGCGAGCTGCAGGCGCGGCTCTTCGAGAGCCTTGTTCGCCGTCAGACGTTCAACGACTTGCGACGTGATGGCGGCCGGGCGGGAGGACGACTTCGCGGCCCGCCTCGTCCACGGCCCGGCACTGCGTCCCCGGCGGGACGGTGACGTCCAGCCCCGCGCCACGCCGCCACGAGACGGACAGCTTCCCGAACGGCGTCTCGACGCTGCCGGAGGCGTGCGACAGGCCGCACGTCCAGGCCGGGCTGACGACGAAACGCCGGAACGCATTCGCACCCTCTTCCAAGCGGACGCCCAGAACATATTCGTAGACCCAGGCCGCGACATCGCCGAACATGATGTGGTTTCGGCTCGCGCCCGCGCCCCAGTCTTCCCAGAACGTCTCGCCGCCCTCCTTGAACCATGCGCCGTAGGACGGCGCGTCCGGGCGCAGAATCAGCTTGAGCGCCAAATCCGTCCGACCGACCTGCGACAGCGCGCGGAAGAGCGTCTTGCAGCCGATCACGCCGGTCTCCAGATGGTCGTCCCGACGGTGAACGGCCTCAACCAACCGCGCCCCGACGGCCGTCCGCTCGCCCGGATCGACCAGTCCGAACGTCAGTGCGGCGGATTGCGCCGTCTGGCCGCCGTTGTCGAACGTGCCGTCCGGCTTCATGAACCGCGCGCGAATCGCCGCGCGGAGCGTCGCCGCCCGGTCGGCATAACGCCGCGCCTCGTCCGGGCGTCCGAGGACATCCGCCATCTTCGCGGCGATCTCGTTGGCCTGACGGAAGAAGCAGCTGGAGGTGAACGCGACGGAGGGGATACGCTTCCAGTTCGGCGGAATCCAGTCCCCGAGCCCGTGGCGGACAATCCCCTCCGCGTCCGCCTTCGTCTCGGTGTAGGCCAGATAGCGCACGAGCGCCGGATACGCCGTCTCGACCGCCCGCCGGTCATCGCGGTAGCGATAGAGGTTCCATGCCACGACGGACAGCGCCGAGTCCCACGCCGGGCCATTGCCCCACGCATAGCCCCAACCCGGCGACGGCACGATGCCCGGCAAGTCGCCCTTCGCGTCCTGCGCGTCCACGAGGTCATGCAGCCACTTCTCGTAGGCCGACGTGTTCTCGAACTGAAACTGGGCGAAGTCACTCGCGACCGACGCGTCTCCCGTCCAGCCGTTCTTCTCGCGGTGCGGACAGTCCGTCGGGATGCCGACGGTGAAGTTCGCCCGGTAGGTGCGCGCCGCCGCACGCATCAGGCGGTTCAGCGTGGGGTCGGACGAGTCGAACGTCCCGACGGACAGGAAGTCGGTCGAGACGACGCACTGCACGATGTCGCCGTCCTTCAGCGGACGCTTCAGGCCGCGCAACAGGACATACTGGAAGCCGTTGTAGGTGAAGCGCGGCTCGAAGGTCTCCTCGTCCCGCCCGGACGAGACGAGGCGGTCGCACTGGAAGGCGCGGTCGCGGTCGCAGAAGTTCAGCGAGGCCGTCGTCTTGAAGTGGCAGTCGACCCGACGGGGCACGGGCCCGTCGACCTTGCCGCTCTGGCTCAGCGTGTTGATGCCCTGACGGCGGTAGTAGGCGTCCGGCACGGCCGGCTCGAGGTCGCCGTCCTTGTGCTCGTCGTAGCGGATCGAGACGACGTCGCCCGCCGAAAGGCCGCGCACCTTCAGGCGCACCCAGCCCGCGACGTTCTCGGGAAAGGCGACCATGTAGGCTCCCGTCTCGCCCGCCACGGGCTTGACCCGCACCGGACGGTTCTCGTAGAGCACCTTCGTCGGCGGATGGCTCTCGGCCACGAGACGCCCGGACGGGCCGGCGACCGCCGCGACGGGAAAGCCGTCCGGCGGAAAGTCCGGCTCGCGCACGTGGCCGCCGCCCAGCACCTCGCCCTCGCGGATGTCGTCGAAGCCGACCGGGCTCTTCACCTGACGCCAAGACGCGTCCGTCGCGACCGTCTCGCGCGTGCCGTCGGCATACTCGATCTCCAACTGCGCCAACAGGCACGGGACGTCGCGCCAACGGGCCATGTCGTTGTCCCAGACGGACTTCAGGCGCACGTCGTAGAAGCCGTGTCCGACGAGGACGTCCAACACGTTCCGCCCCTTGCGCAGCTGACCGTCCAACAGATAGGTCGAGTAGAGGACGCGTTTCGTGTAGTCCGTCGGCGACGGGTCCAGCACCTTTTCGCCAATCTTGACGCCGTTGAGCGACGCCTCGTAGAAGCCGAGCCCCGTCACGAACAGCGTCGCCCGGCGCACGTCCTTCGCCACGTCGAACGCCTTGCGGAACGCCGGCGCGGCCAGCTCCTCGCGCAGGACGAGGTTCGTCGCCCAAGGGACGTCGCGCAGTCCGCCGAGCGCCTGCGCACCCGTCCAGTCCGGTGCGCCGACGGTGCGCCCCGCCGCACGGAAGACGGCGATGACGGCGAGCGGATCGCCCTTGCGGAACGCGCGAAACTCCAGCACGTTCGCGCCGACGGACAGCTCGTCCTCGGCCAGGTCGTGGAACTTGGCGAAGCGGCCGTCCCAGATGTGGCCCTCATACGAGCCGCGCGACTTCTTGCCGTTCACGTAGAGGACATACGGCGTGCGCGAGAGGAAGACCATCTCCTTCGCCGGGGGAATCGCGGCCAGGCTGAAAGCCGCCCGCACCGTCCCCGACGGCGACGTCACCCACTGCGCCGCGCCGAAGTCGACGTCGGGCCGCGTCGCGGCGTTGGGGCCGATCCACCGCGCCCGCCAGTCGGTCGCGCGCATGACGCCCATCGTGAACGTCGCCGGGGCGCTCCAGCCGGACGGCTCGCCACGCCCGTCCCAGATGCGCACACGCCAGACGTGGCGCGAGCCCGTCTCCAGTGCGCCGCCCGTCCAGGGCCGGTTCAGCGTGCCGTCCGACTCGACGCGCCCCTGCGGACGACCGTCGAGCTCCAGCTCGTAGGCCCGCTGGGCGGCGACGCGCGGCGGCAGCTTCCACGAGAGGCGCGGCGCCGAACAGTCCAGCCCCACGGGGTTCTCGCGGTATTCGCACGTCAGGCCCCACGGCGTGGCCCACGCCGCACAGGCCCCAGACAGCGCCACCGCCAGCGTCAGCATCATTCGTCTCGTCATCGTCGTTCTTCTTTTGTCCTTCCGTTTCAAAAAAATATGTCTTATCGGGCAGTCGCTTTCGTGAATGTCCACGCCCATCAATCCTTCTCGTGGCGCAGATACTCGGCCATCAGTCGATCATAGACCACATATCCCGTCTTGCCCGGATAGACCAGTTCCTTGTCGATCAGCATCTCAAGGGAAACCTTGACGCTGCTCGCAGCCCGCAGACCGTAGGCGGAAATAAAGGCGCCGGACTGCGGCGCCTTCACGACGCCTTCGCACGCAATCGCCTTCAGGAGGCGACGCGCACCGTCCGGCAACAGCGTCAGCAGACGCTGGCTGTCGTATTCGTTGTCCTGCACACGGGCCCAGACCATCTCGTCGACCTCCGACACCTCGACGGCATCGCCGCCGCGCGCGTAGAAATCCCACAGCAGGGCCTGCACATACCAGGTGATGCCGTCAAAGCGACGGTAAATCGCCTCGAAGACCGCGCGCGACAGGCGGCGTCCTGCCGCCACAAAGAACCGATTGGCAAATTCGTAATAGGCGTCCTCGTCAATGACATCCAGCGGCAGAAGCGTCGTCGACTGGAAAAACGGCTTCTTGGGCGAGGTGAACATTTCGCGCATCAGGTGCTGCTTTGAACCGGCAAAGACGAACTGCGCCGGCGAGAACTGGACCAAGCTGCGCAACTGAGCCTCCACGCCCTTTTCCGGATAGTCCGCAACCTGCTGGAACTCGTCAATCGCAATGACCATGCGTCGGTTGTGTTCGTCCAGATAGGCAAAGACCTTTTCAAGGGTCTGGTTCGCCGCTTCGGCGCTGACCTCGAAGCTGAGCGTCGGCTTCCCGCTCGTCTCGTCATACGAAAGCGTGGGACGCAAGCCCTGCACAAGGCGTCTCGCCGCACCCGTCACCTTCTCAAGCGGCGTGTCCAGACGACCGACGACCGCATGCGCCAAGGCGGACGTGAATTCCGCCAAGTTTTGCGTGCCGAACACGTCCACATAGAATGTTTCGTAGGCGTCTTTCTGGCGCAACCGCGCAAAAGCGTTGTGGATCAGCCCCGTCTTTCCATAGCGGCGCGGCGCCAAGAGCGTCACATGGCCCTCGTTGCGCACAATCGTGCAGAGCCGTTCCGTCTCCGCCACACGGTCGCAGAAATACTCCGGCCCCTTATACCCTGAAATCACGAATGGATTGTTCAATTTCATGCGCGTAGTGTATCACGTTATGGCCGTCACGTCAATGACGTGACGGCCATAACGCGCCAAAGCCTTCAGCCTTATCGCGCCTTCTGCCCGGAGGAAACGAGAACCTGCGTGGCGAAGTCCTTGGCCGCGCCCCAACCCCGACGGACGTCCTCCTCTGTGAAGCGGGCGTAGAGAATCTCCCGCCGCCCCGTCCGGTCGAAGTCCCACACGGCATGGATCGTGCCGTCCGGCGACTGGTCGACATCGCAGTAGGAGCCGCCCTTGCGCGGGTCGAGGACGAGTCCGCCCTTCCACGTCCGCGCCTCGTCGTCCGACACGAACGCCGTCAGGCAGCGCCGTCCGCCCCCGTTGCTCCGGATGTCCGCGCCGTGCTTGACCAACAGAATGGCCCCGCTCTTCAGGCGGCGGACAGTCGTCCGCGTCGAGGGGAAGCCGAACGTGGCCGGCTCGATTGCCGTCCATGTCTGGCCGCCGTCATGCGTCGCCGCCGTCCGGCAGCCCCCTTTCGCCCGCGCCCAGATCCGAAACGTCCCGTCCTTCATCTCGACGACGCTGTGCTCGTCGAACGTGCGGAACTGCGCCGGAATCGACGCGCCGTGTTCGGGACGCGAAAACGTCCGCCCGCCGTCCGAGGAGATGACGAGCCGGGCGCTCTCCTCCTCATGCCACCGCGAGACCGGCAGCACCCAGTCGCCGTTCGCCGCGACGATCGGCTTGCACATCATGACGCCCGGCCCAATCTCCTGCGGCGAGCCGAACGGCGCCGTCGGCTCGCGGTCGGCCGCGAGCGTCAGCATCATCAGGCGGCCGGTCTTGATGGCCTCCGCGTCGCTGTGCCCGGCGTAGACGGCCAGTTTCTCCGGCGTGTCCTTGCCGCCCAGCGTGCCGCGCAGCTTCACCTTGCGCTCCGTCCAGAACCAGCGCAGCTTTCCGTCCGGCGACACCCAGATCTCGCAGTCGAACGCGCGCCACGGCCCCCGTCCGTCCGGGTCGTAGGCGAGGACTTCCTTCCAGGTGCGCCCCTTGTCCGCGCTCGTCGCCAGCACGACATAGTTGTTGCTGTCCTCGCTGTTGGAGACGCCGCCGTACCACGTCACCCAGAGCCGCCCGGTCTTCGGGTCGACGGCGACCGACGGGACGCCCTCCTGGCGTCGGTTCGCGTGCGCGTAGAACGCCGCGTCGGCCTCCGGCCTTCCGATCACGGGCACCGCCGCCGAACGGGCGAGTGGTTCGCGCGTGATCTTCTCGACCGTCAGCTCGCGGCGGTCGTAGATCGTCAGCTTGCACCGCTGCTCGCGCGCGTTGAACGCCCGGAA
Organism: uncultured Kiritimatiellota bacterium; assembly: GCA_934675625.1. GTDB lineage: Bacteria > Verrucomicrobiota > Kiritimatiellia > RFP12 > UBA1067 > UBA1067. The sequence continues at coordinate 21,875 of CAKURH010000050.1, read as the reverse complement.
GCCCAGTTCCTCGTAATAGGCGACCATCACCGACTCTTTCGTAAAGTGGATGGTCGGATAGCCGTAGCTGCTCATCGGATCGTTCTCGATGTCGCAGACGAACTCCCACGTCTCGCCCTCGTCCCGCGACACGGCGAGGCTCAACGGCGCGCGCGGATACTGGTGCACCGGCGCGGGGAAGGAGTTGTCCCACGCCACGAACACCCAGCCCGTGAACGGGTCTTTCTTCAGGTAGAACGGCGCGCACGCCGAGCGCAGCGTCGTCGGACGCTCGACGCCCCACGATTCGCCGCCATCCGTCGACTCGCAGCGGTAAAGGTAGCCCTTCCCCGTGCGCGCGAGCATGACGAGCGTGCCGTCCCTCTTCTCAAATACGTTCGGCTCGCACATCTGATCCGCAACCGTCGTCGGACGCCGCCGACCCTCATGCCAGGTCGCGCCCTCGTCGTCCGAGTAGAACGCATTCACCCAGCCGACGTTCTCGAAGTTCTTCAGATCCTTGAGCAGTTCGTTCGGATGAAGCGAGAACGCCACGAGGATGCGTCCCGACGACAGCCGCATCACGCGGTCGTTCATCAGGTAGAGGCGACGGTTGTCCGTCGAAAGCGGCACGCGGTTCTTCACGTCCCACGTCCGCCCTTCGTCGGACGAGAAACAGGCGTAGAAGTTGCAGGCCTGAAGCCGGTTCGAGTAGATGTTCGCACACGGCTCGCCGACGATGCTCATGAGCCGCCCGTCGCGCAGGCGCAGGAGATTCGTGCTGGCGCCCTTGGTGTACTTGTAGAGCTTCCGCCACGTGCGGCCGCCGTCGTCGCTGCGGCGATACCAGCCCTTGATGCCGCACAGGATGCCGTCGTCCGCATGGTCGATGAGAACGGCGCCACACGACCCCTCGCCCTTGACGTCGAGGTAAGCCCGATACGGCTCGGCGACTAGCGCCCCCGCCCAGACGGCGACCGCACACGCAAACACAGATTTCATCCGAAGCCTCCTCCCGCGATTCCCGGCGCTCACCGAATGACCAGGGCGACCCCTTGGCGTTCGCCGCCGTAGAGGCTGTTGCCGCGCACCCACAGCCCGTCGCCCGAGCGGACGACCGTGCCGTCGGGACGCCTGACCTGCCAGCCCGAAAGGTCTGTGCCGGTGATCGTGCCGGAGACCGTGGCGAACTTCATCTTCTTGACCTTCGCATCGGCGTTCATGACGATGACGCCCTGCGCGGGCAGCGCGAGATCGCCCTGAATGTCGAGCGGATGCCCCTTGTCGGACGGACGGATCGCGAAGCCCGCGCCCTCGGCAAGCGTCACGTTCGCCACCGTCCCCGTGCCGCCCAGGAAACCGCCCGACGCGATTGCGACGGACGCGGGCGTCGTCAGGACGCCGTCCACGCGCAATGTGCCCGCGTCCACGCGAATGTCGCCGGACACCCGGTTGGTCTTGCTCGCGATCGCCAGCGTCCCCTCCCCCTTCTTGACGAAGCCGCTCGCCACCGTCAGGTTGTTGTTGGTTGCCGTGTCGTAGACCGGCATCGAGAAGGTCACGTCCGCCGCGCTGTCGCCCGTGATGTCGTCGACGACGAGATCCGTCGCGGGGTCACAGCCGACATGCAGCACCTGGCAGTTCGCGTTCACGCTCGGATTGACGGCGAAGTCGTAGGGCTTGCGGCCCCGGAACTCCGCCCGGTCGAGGAAACCCCACACGCCCGCAGAGGCGTTCAGGCCCTTGTTCGTGACGACCAGTTCCGCGTCGTCGAACACCCATTCCCGCGCACGTGCGAGGCCGGCGTTGGCGTCGGTCGTCACGAACGCGAACGTGGCGTGGTCGATCACGATGCGCAGCGGCGGCTTGTGCGAGAGGTCGCCGTTCATGACGTTGCGGCTCTCGAAGCGGAGGACGGCGCCGTTCGAGACGGCCAGTGTCGAGAGACGCTCATGCCCCGTTTCCGCCACCACGGGCAGAAGCGCCTGCTTGGCGAAGACCGCCGTGCCCTCGACCACGGCGATGTCCCCATAGAACGGCTTGCCGTTCCCGCTGGCAAGCGAGCTGAACTTCACCGTGCCGGGCCCATCCTTGACGAGCGCAATCGCCGTCGCCCCGACCGCGTTCGTGCCCCACACGAAGGCATTCATGTTGACGTCGGCGTCCACGCTCGCGTCCGACGTGATGTCGTTCACCGTGAACGTGACCGGGTTCCGCGCGCTCAAGGCGATGAACGCGTCACCCGCCCCGGCGTTGGGCGTATAGCGGGCCTTCGAGAAGACGTGCGGCGTGTCGCCCGCGAAATGCAGGCCGCCGCCGACAAAGGCGAACGCCGGGCCGCCCACGAGCGCCGTCTGGTTATTCGCGTAGCCGCCGTAGCGGAAGACGCTCTTTTCCGTGAACGTGAGGCCGTGGAGGCTGTTGATGAGGTTGTTCACGCTGCCCGTGTAGTTCGTGTGGAAGACGAGCGCCGCGCCGTCCGCCAGTTCGACGTCCAGCGCGCTGCCGTCCATCGGCGTGCCCGCCTGGTTGCGCTCGGTGAACGTCAGCGACGCGCCGTCGGCGATGCGGACGGTATGCGTGACGTCATGCGAGCCAAACGACTGCCAGACGTTGAGGTTCTTCAGCCGCACGTCGCCCTCTAGAATCTCGGCCAAGCAGGTGAACGCATTCCCCCGCTCGCCCGAATTCGCCGCCACCGGCTTCGACGCCCCGCCCATGTCCGCCGCGACGAGCAGCGTGCCCTTGCCCTTCTTCGTCAGCGAGACGGTCTCGGACGACAGCCCGCCGATCACGCTGTTCTGGGCGGCGCCCCACCCCCACGTCAGCGTCCGCCCCTCGGCGAGGTCAAAGACGACGTGGCGCGGCGCGAGCCGCCCCTGCATCATCAGCGATGAACCGGTGAACGCGTCGCCGATTGTCACATCATCGCCGTTGGCGAACGTCGTCAGCTCAGACGAACCGTTCAGCCAGTTCGCGGTCGTGCCGACGTCCCAGACGGCGGGTTCGCCGCCGCCCGTCAGCGTCAGGTTCGCAGGTTCCGCCAGAACGCCTGACGTCCCCATCAGGAGCGTCACGCCAACAAGGTAGGTTCGGATTGTCATGGTGATTTCCTTTTTCAAGTTTCGGCGCGCATTTTACCATATTACCCCACCCCCTGCGTTCACATCATCACTTTGCGTTTTCGTGAACATCCGCAGGGCAACTCGCCGCCTACGGATGATTCACGAATTACTTGCCGCCGAAAAAGCCGTTTGTGGACATCGTCGCCCACAGCGCATACATATCAAGGTAATTCTTCTTGATGTAGGCTTGAATGCCAACCTGCTGACTTTTCGTCAGGTCGCCGCGTCGTCTCAGGACGGAAGAGCCGTCCGCTCGGACAAAGAACTTCGCGGACTTCTGTTCCGTCATCCGCTTGTCACTTGCATGAACGTGCATGGCCTCGACCGTGCAAAACGAGGTGAAGTAGAGGTAATGTCCGAAGACCTTGTCTTGCGTGTATTTAGGCATTGCTCAAGCCGCCATGAACTCAAAGTTGCTTTTCAGGCGCCGCACGGCAATCGCCGCCTCGATGTCGTCCATGTCGGTCGCAACGATCTCGAAATCTCTTGACACGAGCGCAACATGACCCGAGTTCAAGTTGACGATCCGAATGCCCTGCCTGTGGCGCAACATGGCATAGCCGCCAACGATCATTTCGGCGGCATCGGCAATCTTTCGGGCTTTCGATTCAGGCATAGCGAACCTCCACGCGCTTGATCGGCGAGAGAAACCGTCGCGAATCAATCATCAGGCATTTCAGCACCGGGCGAAGGTCGATGTATTCCTCGACAACGCCAACATCCCGCCCATAATCGGCATCGACTTCCAGATAGCCGTCTTCCCATTTCCTGACGCCAAGGTAACGGCGCAGACACTTCGGCGCACGGAACTTGAGGCGATGGTCGGCGAACGAGAACAGCGTATACGCGCCCTCACTGGAAAGCGTCGCCGTCTCGACTCCTCGCGCGCCGCGCTTTTCAGGCGAACGAGATCTCGCTCGCCCATCTCGTCTATCTCGCACACTGTTCATGACGCATATTATATCAAAAACGATGGAGCCGAAGACGACTTTGCGTTTTCGCGAACATGAGAATTTTCCGCACAAGATTCTCATTTCTGAGTTACTTGCGCAAAATGGCGCATTCTTGCTTACTTTCAGGTTGTCAATCTAGGGTCTGTCCCCACGAGATTGGGGGTCTGTCCCCACGAGATGCCTTGTCAAAGGCCGTTCACCGCTTCGCGTCGATCTCGGAGATCTTGAAGCGGGTGGAGACGACGCTGGACTGGCGGTCGTCGGCGAAATGGCGCGAGTACGTCGTGCAGACGATCGTGCCGTCCGGCAGCAACTCGACCCCCGAATAGCCCGTATCCCACGGCCCGCCAGGAAACTGTCCGATGAGGCCGTGATGCTTCAGCAGGTGGATGCGGCACTGTCCGTTTCGTCCGTTCAGGAGGTCGTCGAACGTGCCGACCCAGGCCATGTACTGTCCGCGCGTCGGCGAGCCGACGGCCTGGTCGCGGAAGGCGATCACGTAGCGGCCGTCCGGCAGCAGGACGCCCTCGTGGCGGTCGCCCGTGAGCGCCCAGGGCGTGTCCGCGGGCGTCGTCCACGTGCGCCCCTCGTCGTGCGAGAACGCCATCATGCTTCGTCCCCTGTGGCGGTTCTCGCGCGCGAGAAGGAGCAGAGAACGCCCGTCCGGCGAACGGAGACAGCAGGGCTCGCAGAGATTGCGGCTTGCGGCCTCCATCACGCGGCGCATTTCGCCGTAGGTACGTCCGCCGTCCTTTGAGATTGCCATCCAGACGGCCTGGTCGTCGGTCGGACGGTCCTTCGCCCGCGCCTTGTCCTTGAAGACCTGTCCGAACAGCGCGACCGTGCCGTCCTTTAGTTCCATCAGGCCCGTCGGCGGCATGCCGGCGGAGAGCTGCGGCTGGCAGGGCCGCTCGACCCAGCTTCTTCCGAGGTCTTCGCTCATGAGGACGCCAAGCCCTCGCCCTTCTCTCGCCTTTGAACTGTACACGAAGTAGCGCGTCCTGCCGTCCGGGCCCTTGACTTTCTGGAGGACGGGGCAGTTGGCGTGCGTCCGCGCATAGGCGGGCGGCAGGATCGAATCGAGCCGTCGCCACGTGCGCCCGCCGTCGTCCGACCGCGCCATCGGCCCGCACGGCCCGCCGTGCCCCGTCGTCCAGACGCAGAACATCGTCCTGCCGTCGTCGGCGAGCAGCGTGGTGGGGTGGCCTTCATAGCGGTCTTTCGTCCCCTCGGCGATCACCGTCTGGCGGGAGGCGTCGCCCGAAATGTCCACGACCGGCAGAAGGTCGTCCGCCTTCGGCAAAGCCGTTTTCGGGCGCTTCACCGCGCGCCCGTCCGGCGTCACCGCCGCCAGCCTCGCGACCTCCGGCGCCGTCAGCGCACGATTCCAGAAGCGCGCACCGGCCATTCGCCCTTTCAGCGGACGACTCCCGCCAACAGCCGAATTGGCGAGGCAGGCGAAGCCCGGCCGAAGCCGCTCCGGCAGATTCCGCGTCAACGGGAGGCCCATGCCGACGCCGTTCAGGTAGATGCGGAACCCGTCTGCCGAATACGTGACGGCGACGTGCTGCCATTCGCCGAAGAGAATGGGGTCAATGTCGCCCACGCTGACGATCTTTCCGTCCTTTCCCGTGTAACCGAACGTCAGGGACGACACCGCGTCCGGCGCGGCGACCGTGTGCAAATGCCAGCTCGGCGTCTGCACGATGCGGTCGTAGGGCCTGTCGCCCTTTCCGCAGCCCTCGGCCTTGACCCAGCAGGCGAAGCTCTGCGCCGTGCCGCCCGGCGACTCCACCAACACGCCTTGCCGCGTCTCGCCCGTGAAGGCGAGCGCGTCGCCTCCTGCGCCACAGCCGCCGAATTCGACCAGCGCAAAGGCGTTCGGCAGCAACCGGACGCGCACCGTACCGTCGGGCTCGACATCGACGGGAACTTCCGTGCAGGTGCGCACGAGATCTGTCAGAAGACAGCGCACGTCCACAACCCTTGCCCCTTGAAAGCGCAGGCGAACCTCGCCCTGTTCGGACGTGTTGTCGTCGTCGCTGTAGCGGACAAGCAAGACCGCGCCCGAGCCATCCGCCCGTCGCGCCGCCGTCGCGTGATACTGCCCGGAAACCGGATGATCGCGCTTCTCGGAGCCCCCCGCGTTGGCGACGCCGCGCAGCCCCGGCGCGTCCGTCACCGTGCAGGCGACCTGTGTGCCGCAGTCCATCAGCTTCGACCAGAGGTAGAACGGATAGTATCCCTTGAGCGGCCAGCAGGTGACGGGCGCGAAGAGGCCGTTCATCGAAGTCCCGATGCGGGCGTCGTAATACATCAGCATGTCGACCGGACGAGACTGGCACTCGACCATCGTCGCCGCGATGAACGCCGCGCACTTGAGGTTCAGGTCGCCCGACTCGACGCGAAGCGAGTAGACGAAGTCGTTCACCCATCCCTTTACGTAGTTCCATTCGTTCAGGATCGATTCCGTGCGCGAGAACCCGCGCGCGTCCAGAAGCTTGCGCATTCGCTCCGCCTTCGCGGCGACAGGGCCTGGGGCACGGGCGTAGGTGTGCCAGGAAAAGAAGTCCAGCGGCACGCGGCGGTCGCGGCAGTAGTCCAGGAACCGCGCAGCCCATCGCTCGTCCCCCGCAATGGCCGGCCCGCCGACCTTCAGCTCCGGGAACCGCCCTTTCAGGCGTTTCGCCGTGACTTCGTAGAACTCGAAGAAATTGGTGACGGAGCCGCCCCACGTGCGCGGATTCTTCGGCAACGCCGTGTCGGACGAATCGAGGTCCGGCTCGTTCCAGATCTCCCAGTAGGCGATGTTGAACTGGTTCGACCAAACGACGTTCTGGGTCGTCCACGCCGTGTCCGCGCCCCAGCCCCAGCCTTCGTTGTAGTGACGCACGACATGCTCGCAGATGCGCGCCCATTTGTCGAAGTCCTTGGGCGGCAGAACGCCATACTTCTTCGGCCCATGCTCGATCTTCTGCCCAAGCCGGAAGAAGACCTCCGTGCCCGCGCGCCGGATCGCGTCCAGATAATGGTCGGTGCAGACGAAGTCATAGCTCTTCGGGTCGTCGGCATCGGCCTCGAAGTCGGGGAAGATGGCGGAGATGTCCACCGTATGCTCTCCGCCATAACCCGCATGGAACGCCGCGTCATGGATGCGGGCGGCGGGAATGCGCGCCGCCTTGTATTCCTCGAAGTTGCCAACCACCTGGTCGCCGGCGGGCTTCTTCGGGCTCGGTCCGTTGTTGACCGCGTGCATCGGCTTGATCGGCCCCAACGTCGTGCGCAGGTCGACCGTGACCGTGGCCGTCGCCGCCGGCTCGGCCGCCCGCGCCGCGCACATGAGCGAAGCCGCCAGCAGAAGCCCAAGCGAATGCCTCAACCGAATGTCCATCGTCTCTCCTCCCTCCTTTGTTCAGCGAATCAGCAACGCCACGCCCGGCGCCTTGACTTCGACCGTCAGCGGCCGCGACCAGACCGTGCGCTCGCCGTCCGTGACCTTGAGCTGAAGGACGTAAACGCCCTTCTTCCGCGCCGTGAACGTCGTCTCGTGCGCCGTCTTGTCGCCGAAGACGGCGCACGTTGCATCGCCCGAGACGACGGCCCACTCGCAGGCCAGCGAGCCGCCCTCCGGGAGCCTGTCCGCGAACGCGGCGGAGGCGACGACCGTCGGACACTTGGACAAGGGCGTCGCATTCGCCGTCGTCGGCGTGTCGACGCTCGGGCCCCGGTTCGCGCCCGGAATCGGATTCGCCGCGAGAAAGCGGATCTCCGCCGCCGTCAGCTTGCGCGACCAGATGCGCACCTCGTCCACAATGCCGGGGAACGTGCGGGAGAGGAATGTGTCCCCATCGCCCGCCGGCCAGTTGCCGTTGTAATCGCCTTTCGACGTGTAGGCCATGCCCGCGATCAGCACCGGATTCGCGTTCACGCGCCCTCGCGCCTGACTTGTCGAAGACTTGGCCTTCTGCTTCACGCCGTCATACCACATTTCCCAGAGGGCGTTGTCCGCCTGATTGCGCGCAAGCACGGCGCAGACGTGCATCCAGCGTCCGACCGGAGTGACCTCCGGCGCCGGCCAGTGCACCATCGAATACGAGACCGAGCCGGAGGCGTCCGAACCGCCGCGCCCCTGCTGGAAAAGCGTGAATCCGCCCTCGTTCACAGCCGCATTCGCAGAAAACTTCTCGTTGTAGCGGAGTCCGAACGTATGGCTCTGTCCGACAATCGACGCGCCGCAGACCGTGCCCGCCTTGAGGTTTTCGTCTTCGGGGACGATGCAGATCCACGCGCTGATCGTCAGGTAGTCGTTCAACGGCGGCGGGTTGGCGGAATAGGCCGTGCCGTTCGCGTCCGCCGCTTGGCCGACCTCGCCGACCGGACTGCCCGCGCTGAAATACGCGCCCTCGCCCGAATAAGCCGAGGCGCGCACGCCGTTGCCGACCTTGCCCTTCACGTGACGACGTGTCGTGTAGTTCGGCTTCGTGAACGCCGCCGACCCCGTCACGGCCTCCTTGAAGTAGGGGTCGGCCTGCCCGTCCAGCGACCAGTACCGCAGAAGGCCGTCATTGAGGTTCAGGCCGTCCGCCCGGTCTGCAACCGCAACCGCGACATCCGCAGACGCCTGCGACTGCCCGTCGTCCGCCGTGCACGTCAGCACGTAAGCGCCCGCCGCGCCAAAGCTCGCCCGCGTGACGAGGGCATCGTCCGACTCGAACCAGACGCCGCCCGGCCCCGCCTTCTTCGACCAGCGGACGCGCGCCTTGGCGGGCGCGGGCCGGCCGTCGTCCGTGACGGTCGCCGTCAGCGTCGCCGCGTCCGGCAAGGTGAGCGCCGATTCCCCTGCCGTGACGGCAACGGACGGCGCCGCGTTCGCCGCGTCTTCCGCCACGCACGTGACGGCCACCTCGTCGCTCCGCGTCACGCCGAGGTCGCTGACCGACAGGCGGAAGACGTACGTGCCTTCCCCTGACAGGGAGACGGCCGTCTCGGCCGAGGCCGGGTTCAGGATTGCCGCCGAACGACCTTCCGGCGCCGAGACGAGCGACCAGGCGACCTCGCCCGCATAGCCCTTGCGATAGCCATCTCCCGCGTTCGCCGCGACCCGCCCGTGCAGGACGCCTCGCGTTCCGGCGACCGTGAAGTCCTCGCCGGCCTCAACCTGCGCGAGGCCACGGTACAGGCGTCGGATCTCGTCGGCGGAAAGCGCGTAGCTGTAGAGACGGAAATCGTCCATGTCGCCGCAGTAGTAGCGGTTGCCGAGCGCGCTGTTGTTGCCGAGATAAAGCCGTTGCGTCCCCGCGCTCGTCACGAGTTCGTAGGCGTCAGTTCCGACCGCACACGGCTCGCCGTTCACGTAAAGTTCGCCGCGGCAGAGCCCTTCGGCATCCAACCGCTCGACAATCGCCAAGTGACTCCACGTGTCCAGCTCGGCCACGCCGGCCGACGCGGAAACGCGGGATGTCGTTCCCTGTCCCGGCGGCACGAACAGGAAGCTTCGGCTCTGGCTCGCATACGAACCGAACTGCCCCATGCCGCCGTTCAGCGAAGGGAACTCGAACAGGCGCGGATAGGGGTTCGCGGACTGAGCGTCCATTTCCGTGCAGCGGCTCGACGGACGCAGCCACACCGAGATCGTCCGTTCCTGCAGCAAGACGTTCGGCGTCTGCGTGAACGCCCCGACCTCGTCCGTCCCCATGAAGCGCAGGGCCTTGCCGTCCACGCCGTCGTCCACCAAGGTCGTGTTCGCGCAAAGCGTCAGGGGTGTCCCCTGCCCTGTCGTCTCCGCGACTTGAGAGCGCCCGTTGGCATCGCCCCCCTCCAGCAACGCGTCGAAGGCGTAGCGCAGGACAAGGCGGCGCGGCAGTTTCGTGCCGACGATCCCGCGAACCTGCGCGGCGGTCAGCGCGACATCATAGAAGCGGAAGTCGGCGAAGCGCCCCGAGCAGGGGCGGACATCTCCTTTAGACCTGTTCAAGAGACAGGTCCTCGCCTGTCCCGCCGCACGCATGGCGCGATTGTTCGCCTGTTCGGTGGTCGCGACCAGCACGCCGTCGAGATACGCCCGACACGTCAGCGTGCCATACGCGCCGTCGTCCGCATAGTCGACGGCGAACGCGACGTGATGCCATTCTTCGCGCGCCGCCGTCGGGCCGCTGAAGTTCGTCTGGGGATCGTTCTGCTGGTCAATGAACGACGCCCCGTCCGAATTGCGCCACCAGTTGACCGCAAAGCCGGAATAGCCGGACGAGAGGACATACGGGTAGAGGTTCTGCTCCGTTCCGTCCACCAGGATCGAGGCGTCTTCGGCCGTGCGGTTCATCCAGAACGCAATGGTCGTGTTCGTCACGACGGGACAGGTGAACGTAGCCCAGTCCGACGTCTGCCCCGTCACCTCCAGCGCCCTGCCGACCGTCTCGTCGTCCACCACGGCGACCGTCGGCCCGAGCGTGAGATCGCAGCCGTTGCCCGAGGCGTCCCGCACAACGCCCGACGAGACGTCTTTCAGGTCGAACCACGCCAGCGGATTCGGGAGTTCAACCGCCAACAGCGGCACGGCGCACACCACAACAACAGCGGACAGGATTTCCCTTATTACCTTGATCATCTGCTTTCGTCCTTTCTAGTTGGTCTGATTTCCTTTTCCAAGTTTCAGCGTGCATTTTACCATATTACCACCACACCCTGCGTTCACGCCATCACTTTGCGTTTTCGCAAACATCCATGTCGGCTGTTTTAGTCCCGTCTGCGCACGCGGCTGGCAAGCGGGGCGACGATCAGGCACGCGACGAGGCCGAGGAAGCCGTAGAGCAGCAGGTGCGGCTTGCCCGCGAACGAGACCTGGTCGAGAAACAGGCAGACGGCGTAGTTCGCGACGAGGCCGCACGTCGCCCCGAAGCCGTTCACGCGCCTCATGAAGATGCCCATGAAGAAGAGGCACCCGAGCCCGCCCGTCAGCACGCCGAGGAAACGCTGGAACTGGTCGTAGACGTTCCCGATGTCGGCGTTCGCGAGCCCCAGCGCCATCGCGCCGCCGAACATGCCGACGGCCACCGTCGAGACCTTGCCGCAGACCAGCAGCTTGTGCGAACCCCTCGAACCTCTCATCCAATACCGCTGGCAGAAATCGACCGTGATTGCGCTCGCCGCCGCGTTGAGGTTGGCGGAGAGCGTGGACATCGTCGCAGCCGCGACGGCGGCGAGGACGAGCCCGGAGAGCCCGACCGGCAGATCGTTGCCGATGAAGAGCGGCAGGATCGCGTCGTTCTTCGGCATCATCACGTCCAGGAGCGCGGGATGCGACTTGTAGAACGTCCAAAGCGCGACGCCGAGGACGAAGAACACGAAACAGTTCACGAACGAGAGGACGCCGTTGAAGATGATGGACTTCGCCGCGCCCTTCTCGTCCGGCGTCGTCATGTACCGCTGCACGACGCACTGGTCGCTCGTGTAGCTCGCGAGGTTCGCGACGAGTCCGCCGACCAGCACGACCCAGAAGCACGGCTTCGTCCAGTCAAAGGCGAAGTCGAAGACCCGGAACTTCCCGGCGGAGGCCCCCATCTTGAGGAATCCCGAAAGGCCGCCGTCCGTGCCGAAGACGAGGAACGCGAGAATCAGCGCGGTCGAGCCGATCAGGATGACGCTCTGGACGAAATCGCTCCAGACGACGGCCTCCACGCCTCCGATCGTGCAGTAGAAGACCGTCACGACCGTCACCGCGACGATGGCGACGTTGATGTCGATGTCCGTCACCGCCGAGATCGCGATCGCCGGCAGATAGGTGACGATGGCCGTGCGCGCCACCATGAAGAGGACGAACGCGGCGGACGCGAACGACCGGCAAAGCGGATTGAAGCGGACTTCGAGGTATTCGTAGGCGCTCGTCAGGTCGAGCCGCCGGAAGAACGGCAGATACCACTTCGCCACGACCGACGCGAGGATGAGAATGCCGAAGGAAATGACGTAGTAACGGCAGTCGTCGAGATACGACATCGCCGGAATGGAGATGAAGGTGATGGACGAGAACATCGTCGCATAGATCGAGAGCGACACGACCCACCACGGCAGCTTGCCGCCGGCGCGGAAGTAGTCGTCCGCCGACCGGTTGCGCCGCATGAAGCAGACGCCCATCAGCGCCATGCCCGCCAGGTAGACGGCGATGACGGCGACGTTGATCCACGAGTAGCCGTGCGGACGCCGGAACGTGCCGAGGCGCGACTCCGGCGTGCGAACGCCCGGTTTCACCTCGCCGCCCGCGACGAGGAGGCGTCCGTCGTCCAGCCGCACGACCGCCGCGCCGCAGCGCGGCACGCCGCCCGGCAATTCGAACCAGGCGTCGCCCACGACCGAATAGGCGCGGATCGTCTCGGCGAAACGGTAGTCTCCGACTGGGCGATCCGGCGGCGGCTTCGCGTTCCACACCGCCTCGTCCGCCCCGCCGAAGAAGAGGATGTGCTGGTCGCCGACGGCCACGGCGGACGCGCCGACGAACGTCTTGCCGAACCGGGCGGACAGCGCACGGCCCGCCCGCGCATCGTATCCGGGGAAGAGGAAGAGGCGTCCCTTCTGCGCGACAAGAACCGGTTGCACACCAAAGACGGCGGGCAACCCCGCGACCTCGCGCGCCTCTGCCCAACACGGAGCATCTGCCGCGAGATCAAGCTTCCAGAGAACGTTCGAGCCCGTCACGTACACCACGTCGCCCAACGCCGCCACGCCCGGCATCCTGTCGAGCGGCACCGGAACGTCCGGCAAGGGCTTCTGCACGACCGCCGTGCCGTCCCATGACAGGACAAAGGCCGACGACGCCACCTCCGCACCGTCGCGTCCCACCGCACCGCCCACGCAGACGACGCCCTGCGCCGTCGTCGCAGACCCGCCCTCGCCCTGCGGACGCGGCAAGCGTCCGACGACGCGCCACATCGGCTGCGCCGCCGCCGGATCGAGCATCAGGATCTCGTCGTGGTAGACTTTCGCGCCGCCCGCGACAAGCGGCCTGTCGGGGAAGTTGGAACCTCCCGCAAGCAGCACGACGCCATGCGACACGCCGGCGAACGGACGCGCCACGCCCATACCCGGCAAGTCGAAGCGTTCGCCCCAATCGACATCGACGCGCGCACAGGCGCAGGAAGCCGACGCGGCGACGAGGACGGCGAACAGCAGACGAGACACAGATTGCTGACGAGTCACACGCAGCCGACGAAACACGCGAATCATTTTTCTTCTGAACATGATTCGTCCATTATACAACACCACGACGCGCCCCTGCGTTCACGTCACCACTTTGCGTTTTCGCGAACACGCCCAAGCGCAGGGGCTTTGAATCTCTCACACGGCGTTACGGAGACACGGAGAAGAGTTTTTTGCGCCGATCAAACGCGACAGCGCATCCGCCCGCGTGACCTCTGCGGCAAGCGCGGGCGGCAGTTGCCACATCCCAACGTTTCCCCGGCAGGGAATCGGACGGTCGAAGCGAACGACCTCGGACAAGTCCCACCAATACGGATAGCCCTCGTCCCACGGGAGGGACGCGCTCGGTCGCGTCTGCGGGAGGGACGCGCCTTGTCGCGTCCGCCCACGGCCGGTTTCCTTCGACGACCGCACCGTCTCCGCCTCCAGAACGAGGTCATTCCGCCCGCGCGCCGCGTAGTCACACGCCCCGACAATCTGGCCCGGCCAGTCCTTCACGTCCGCCCACGACGGGATCAACGCGAAGTCTTCTGCCGACAGGGCCCGCGATGCCCAGTGGACAAACGCGCCGAACTCCTCCTTGCAGAAGGACTTCGAGCAGCTGACGGCGCAACGCCCCCGCCTCGGCTCCGGCAGCAGGCCGCGGTTCTCCACACGCTTGATCCCAAGCATGATCAGAACCGCATACGGCCCGGTGCAGGTAAAGGCGTGGGTCATCATGACATCTTCACAAATTTGGCAGATTGTAAATTAGGACACATCTTTTGGAAGTTCACAGACCTCCCAATGTCCACGTGTACCCCCAATGCGACGAAGGCGTCCGGCTTTTTGCAGGGCTTTTTGCACTCGTTCAATCGTTGCATGAGAAAGCCGAAGGGATTTCCCCAGTTCTGCAATCGTAATTCTTGGGTTGAGTTGAACGGCCTTTAAAAGACGCTCGGGATTTCCCTCATTTCCCTCATGATTACCCTCATTTCCCTCATTTGAAATTGCATTACCCGCACGTCTTACCTCTCCGACCCTGTTCTTCCACTCCTGAACGGTGGGGCGGGTGAAGACGGTATAGATGAATCCGTGATCTTCGTAGATTCTCGGGGCGGCGATTCGGGCTTTCTCACAAGCATTGACGATGAGTCCAATGCCGCGTCCCCACATCTCAATGGCCTTGCGGAGGTAGAGCACCTTCGCGATGATCGGATTGCGCGGGGTCGAGGCCATGCCAGGGAACGCCCCCTGCGAGGCGACTTCGGGATTGAAGTTGCCGGGATTGGAGATTTCGACGCGGTCTTCATAGATCGCGAGCGATACAGAACCGCTACTCGTGTAGAGGCGATGGGCCAGCGCATTGATGATCGCCTCGCGCAAGGCCTCGGCGGGAATCTCAAGTTCTTCCTCACGGTAAAGACCGCGCACCACACCGGAGAGGTTGAGGTGCTTGAAACAGAACGCCATCGCCTCAGACTGGAGCTGAATGATGTTACCTTCAACCATGCGGTTGTCGAGGAAAACCGTCTTGTCCTTGCCCTTGAACCAAGCCATCTTCAAGATGCACTGCGGATAGCACATCAGCCTCTTGCCGAAGAGCGCCAACGCACCATTCAGTGGCTGACCGCCCTTGAGCAATCCAAAACGACGAAGCAGGTCTTCGGGATCATTGACGTCTATGTCCTGTGGAAGACGTCCCTCGGCAACGGCGATCTTCGCCGTTCGCGTCACTTCGTCAAGATCAACATCGGCCAATGAAACATTCTCGTCCCCTTGCTGTTCCCACTTGCTCTGAAAACCACCGCGAGCGGCGATCAACAGGGCGTACTGCTCCTGCGGCATCCGTGTGGTCGTGGACTGAACGCGCCGATAGGGTCGTCCGGCATAGGCATACGACTTCTGCATGCCGCCCGCCACACGGCACACGATGGCCTGATGCGATTCGCTTACGGACACATACTCGGTCGGAATCTCAATTCCCGGCTCAAAGTCGCAGAACGAACGGGCAAGGTCCTTCTTCGTCTCATCGCTCACGAACTGCCCCGTCAGCTTGCCCTTGCGAGATACGCCGAAAACGACCGTTCCACCATTTCCGTTCAGAAACGCACACAGCGTCCGACACGCCTCGCCACGTTGGCCTGTCGTTTCCTTAAATTCAAGACGATCGCCCTCACCGCCCGCAATCAATTCTTTCAGTTCATCAAGCGTCATAAGGTTTATGGTTTCGCATTATACCAAAATCCGAAGTTCACGGCGTTCGGTGCTGCGCGCGCCAGGCTTTCGGCGTCAGGCCCGTCTCCTGGCGGAAGCGCGTGGCGAAGTGCTGCGAGGAGGAGAAGCCGAGTTCGGATGCGAGATCCGTGATGCTGACCGCGCCCTTCGAGAGCAGATCCATCGCCCGCCGGATGCGGCACTTCATGACAAACGCCTGCGGCGGAAGCCCCGTCAGGTTGCGGAAACGCGACAGAATCGTGTTGGGTGAAAGGTTCGTCTCGGAAACCAGCCGATCCACGCCGTAGTCCTTTTCGGGATGGCGACGGATCCGGTCAATCAGCGCACCGAAGACGCGCTCGTGACTGCGCTCGCACGCACTGCCGCCCGATGCAACGACTGCCGTCAGAAGGCGAAGCAGCGCGACGCGCAGAAGGAGCGTCCGCCCCGCCGTCGATTCGTCGCGCAGGTCATAGGCGGCAAAAAGGTCGAGAAACGCCCGGCGCACGTCGTCCGACGCGGCAAACGACTTGTTCGGCAGCCCCTTGAGCCGCTGCACGAGAAAGGCCGTCTCGTCGGCGGACAGCCCCAAGGCCGTTTCGCCGCGCTTCGGCAGCCGGAAGAAAAGCCAGCAGAGCCGCGCACCGCGCGGATTCATCCGCAGACGGTGGATGTCTTCCGGCTGCGAGGCGAACACCGTGCCCGGCATCAGCGTGTAGGCCCTGTCGCCGCAGTCGAACTTGACCGAGCCGCGCACACACAGCGTAATCTCCATGCACTGGCGGTGGCGATGGAAAATCGAGCCCTCGGTCGCGCACGACGTCCGGCTCATGCCGAGAACGGGGACTTCCGGGAAGCCGACGGACGACAAATCGACCACGCGCCGATCCTTGCTCTCGACAAGCGGACTGGTCGTGTAGGGGGCAGAACGTATCCTTTCGGAAATCATGGCGGCATTATAGCATTTTCTCCGAAACCCGACAGGACACGAAACCGTGCGAGACGATGCGTGACCGTCAAGCCGCCTGGTTGGCCTTCACGACGCCGAGGGCGGCGAAGCGGCGGGCGTAGGCCCGGTATTGCGCGGCGGTCAGCGGCTCGAAGGGACGGCGGAACCAGCCGCAGTCCAAGCCGATGAACTTCATCATCGCCTTGCGGTAGCTCCAGTTGTCCGACTCAATCATCAGCTCGACGACGCGGTTCGCCTCGTCCTGAACCTTCGCCGCCGCCCGGAAGTCGCCCTTCGCGGCGAGCCGGCAGATGTCCGCGAAGTGGCGCGGGATGATGTTGTAGGTCGTGCCGATGCCTCCCGAGAAGACATTGCCGAGCGCGAGGCCGCAGAGGAGCTGCTCGTCGCAGCCCGCGAACCAGATCGTCTCCTTGCCGAGCCGCCGCTTCAGGCACTGCGCGGCGAAGTAGTCGCGCCCCGTGTACTTGATGCCCTTCACGTTCGGCAGGTCGAAGAGGCGCACATCGCGTTCCGGCACGAGCGCAGAACCCATCGAATAGACGAGAAACGGCAGGTCGGTCGCCGCCGCGATTGCCTTGTAGTGGTAGAAGGCCGCATCGAACGAGGTGCGGTAAAGCTGCGGCGTGATGGACGAGATCCAGTCGATGCCGACCTTCGCCGCATGGCGCGCGAGGACGACCGCGTCGTCCGTGCGGTTCGCGCCGACGTGGGCGATGAGCTTGCAGCGACCCCTCGTCGCACGCACGGCGGCCTCCATCACGAGCTTGCGCTCCTCCAGCGACAGGAGCCACCATTCGCCCGTCGTGCCCGTGAGATAGAAGCCGTTGAGGCCGTTCGCGAGGCCATAGTCGATGATCTTCGCGATCATCTCAGGGTTGACGCGCCCTTGCGCGTCATACGGCGTGAAGAGCGCGGCGTAGGCCCCGCCCATTTTCCTGAAGCAGCTCTCGGTCAAATGCGTGTCCATGAATGCGTCCTCGTTCGAGTTTTGACGCGCATTTTACCACATCGCCGCGACGCCCTGCGTTCACCTCCACACTTTGCGTTTCTGCGAACATCTAGGAGCGACGCCGCAGCCATCGCAGCCAAGCCGCCGGACGGCGATGGACGAGCAGCGAGACGACGACCAGCGTCGCGGGGACGAGAGCGAACGCATGCGCGCCCAGCCCCCTCAGGAGCAAGGCGCCCACCACGGCGCCGGAGACGAAGCACACGATGACGAGCGCATAGTGCCGCGTCTTCGAGAGCCCGTTCGGATCGGCGCGGATCATCCACTGGTAGAGGGCGTCCGCCCCGCTCCGCAGGTTGCCCGTGCACATGGTCGAGGCGAATGGGAGGCCGTGAACGCGGCGGAACGTCTGCACCTGTAGGGCGCAGACGAACGCAATCACGGCCGCCACCGCAAAATCGCCGGAGCCGCTCGGCAGGCAGACGACGACCGCCAGCAGCACCGCCTCGATCCACAGGACGACCTGATGCCAGCCCAGACGGCGGACGTGCGCATAGCGCGCGTGAATCACATTCGCGAACACGACCCCCGCGCCGTAGGCCAGGACGGCGCACACGCCATGCAACGCGCCAAGGGTGTCGCCCGCCGCCAGCCGCAGGCCCAGGATCACCAGGTTTCCCGTCACGGCGTTCGCGAACACGCCGCCGCGAAAGAGATAGGAGTAGACGTCCGTAAACCCGCCCGCCGCGCTCAGCAGACAGGCCGCCAGCAACCGCTCCTCGCGTTCGCGCCGCATCGCCCCTGCTTACTTCAGCAGTCGCCGGCAGCACGTCTCCAGCGCGGCGAGACGACGGTCGGCCGAGGCCACGGCCTCGGAAATGCGCGTCTGGTACAGCTCGTGGTCGAGCCCGAGGCACGTGCCCTCGTGCGTCTTCAGCGCGACCTGTTTGTCCGGGTCGAGGTTCGCGACTTCGGCCGGCTTGCCCTCGTAGAGCGCGGCGAACTGGTCGCGCACCGCATGGTAGGCGTCGCGCCACGGCATGCCCGCCGCGACCTTCGCGAGCGCGACGTCCGTCGCGAAGACGCCCGGCGTGAACGCCTCGCGGCAGTTGTCCGCGTTGACCTTCAGCCCCGCGACGACCTTCGCGAGAATGCGGAGCGTCGTGCGCGTCGTCTCCAGCCCCTTCATGTAGAGGAGCTTCGCGTCCTGCAGGTCGCGGTTGTAGCCGCCCGGCATCGCGTGCAGGAGCGTGAGGGCCGCCGTCTGCCAGCCGATGACCTGCGCCGTCTTGCCGCGCACGAGCTCCAGCACGTCGGGGTTGAACTTCTGCGGCATGATCGACGAGCCCGTGCAGTAGGCGCGCGGCAGCTTGAAGTAGGCGAACTCCGGCATCGAGAAGAGGATCAGGTCCTCGGCGAGGCGCGAGAGGACGCACATGAGCTGCGCGAGCGCCGAGAGGAGGCTCGCCTCGCATTCGCCGCGCGCCATCGACGCGCCGAAGCAGTTGTGCAGCGTGCGCCGGAAGCCGAGCAGCTGCGTCGTACGCGCGCGGTCGAGCGGCAGCGGCACGCCGTAGCCGGCGGCGGAGCCGAGCGGGTTCAGGTCGGCGAGCGCGTAGGCCGCCTCGAAGTTCGCGAGCTGGTCGACGATCATCTCGGCATGGCCCGTCGCCCACATCTCGACCGTGGACGGCATCGCGGGCTGCAGATGCGTGCGCCCGACGAGCGGAATCGGCCCCGCGTCGAAGCCGAACGAGCAGAGCTCCGCCGCGAGCGCGCAGACCTCCTTCTCCGTCTCGAGGATCTCGCTCTTCATGTGCAGGCGCACGTCCACGGCCACCTGGTCGTTGCGGGAGCGGCCCGTGTGGATCTTCTTGCCGAGGTCGCCGAGCCGCTCGGTCAGCAGACGCTCGACGGCCATGTGGACGTCCTGGTCATCCTCGCGGATGGCGAACTTCCCCTCGGCGGCGGCGCGGACGATTCGCGCGAGTTCCTTGCGCACCTTCGCCGCCTCGGACTTCGTGACGATCGGCTTCTTCAGCCCCTTCATCTCGGAGAGCATCGTCACGTGCGCGGCGGTGCCCATGCAGTCCCACTTCGCGAGCGCGAGGTCGAGGACGGGGTCTTCGCCGACCGTGTAGGTCAGCACGTCGGAATCAATGGTGTTGTCGGTGATGGTCTGCTTCTTCATGGCGGGAGATTATACCATATCCGAGCGTCAGTCTCGCGCGTTCATCCACGGGAAGAGCGCGATGCGGATCTCCGTCAGCCCCATCGGCACGAGCGCCACCGTCTCGACGCGGCCGCCCTCGTCCGGCACGGGCGACGGCGGCGGATCGACCGCGCGGCCCGTCGTCACGTCGCGCATGTACCCCCAGCCGCCGAAGTCCGTCCTCACGGCACGGGCGCGGATGAACACGCTTTCGTCGCCCTCGTCCTCGACCGTCGCGCCGGCGAGCGTGCGGTCAGGGTTCAGCAGCAGCGCGTAGTTCCAGGCCGCCGCCGGACGGATCTCCTTGCGCGGAAACGCGGCGTCGGACGCAATCTCACGGTTCTCGAACGGCACCGCGTAACGCGGCACGACCTTCTCCTCCGCCGGCAGGTGGAGCGCGAAGAGGAGCGGCCCGCGCATCACCGCCACGGCGTCCCGTTCCCAGAACGACAGCCGCGTCGTCCACGGGAAGTCCAGCTCGATCGTCTCGCCCGGCTTCCAGTCGCGTTCGAACGTGCGGAACTGTCCGGCGTCCGGCAGACCGCTCCAGTGCGGCACGCGCGCGAAGATCGGGAAGCGTCCGCCGCCGGAGAGAACGCGGATCTCGACCTTGCCGTCGAACGGATAGCCCGTCGACATCGCCAGCGTCACCGTGCGCCCGCCGACCTCCGCCGTCACGCGGCACGGCCCATAGGCGACTGCCGCGAGGCCGCCGCCCCGGCGCATCCACATCGACTGCACGAACTTCGGCCACGCGAAGTGGAAGTTCGAGCGGCAGCAGCCGAAGCCCGCGTGCGGCCCCGGGCAGATCGCGCCGTTGCGGTTGGCCCCGCTGCCCGCCCCGTTGTTCGCGAAGAGGAGGGGCTTGTCCTCGCACGACGGCTGGTTGAGGAGACAGTAGTAGCGCATGCCGCGCACGTCCTTCGCAAGCGTCGCCGGCAGGGAATTGTAGGCGACGATCTCCAGGTCGTCCGCCGCCGAGAGGTCGCCCGTCGCCGCGAGGACGGTCTGGCAGCTCAGGATGCGCTCGGCGATCGCGCAGAGCTCCGTGCCGCCCGACGCGCTGCGGTCGGACAGCGGCTCGGAGCCGTTGACCATGCGGTCGGGCCGCCCATACAGGCGCATCGCCCAGCCGTCGGGGGCGAACGCCGCCGCGTAGGCGCCGCGCTTGCGCACGTCGCCGTCGAGCAGGGACTGGAGGGCGGGCGTCTTCAGTCCCTGCATGAAGTTCACGATGTGGCTGCGGCAGCCGTTCGCGTTCGGCCCCGCCGGATCGCCGCCCCGATAGTAGTAGGTCGTCCAGTCCGCCGACTGGGCCGAGACCGTCCGCGCGAAGTCGAGCCATTCGGCCTTGCGCGTGCGGCGGTAGAGCCACAGCACGACGTCCAGCTCGTC
Source organism: uncultured Kiritimatiellota bacterium (assembly GCA_934675625.1). GTDB lineage: Bacteria > Verrucomicrobiota > Kiritimatiellia > RFP12 > UBA1067 > UBA1067. The sequence continues at coordinate 910 of CAKURH010000050.1, read as the reverse complement.
GCCCGCACGTGCGGCCGCCCACTTCGACTCGGCGGCGAGCGGATAGTCCGCGAACGCCGCGCGCTGGAACGCGAAGTAGCGTTCGAGGAACGGCACGACGCGCACGTCGCACGTCGCCTCGCACCAGTCACGCAACAGCCAGAGCGCAATCATGTTCGCCCACCAGTTCCGCGCCTTCGGGCCGAAGTCGCCGTCCGCCCGCTGAGAGCCGAGAATGGCGTCCACCCACTTCTGCGCCTTGGCCTTGAGGCTCGCGTCGTCGAGGACGAGCGCCAGCGCGACAAGGCCCTTCGCATAGTAGGGGCCGCGCTCCCAGGCATACTCCTTGCCGACGTTCGCCCCGGTCAGCCAGTCGGACTTCCCGATGTCGTCGTACAGCTCCTCGGCGTGGCCCGTGAGGCCGCTGGCCTGTTTCTGCAGCTGCTCGACCAGCCACTCGTTCGGACGCACGCTTCCGAGCGGCAGAACCTCCATCGCCGGTTCGGCGAGCCCCTGCGCCAACGCCCCGCCTGCGGCAAACGCCCCGCCCGCGACGACACACGCGCCGGCGACAATCAACATTTTCAGTTTTCTCATGACTTCCCTTTCTTCTACTTTGAGATTTCTTGCCTCAGCCTGTTTCACATTATTCTCACCGCGCACAGCCGACCGACAGGTTGACGAGCGGCCAGAGCCGATTGGTCTTGTCGATGTACGTGAACCCGTATTCGAGGAGCTTCTCGCATGCGTAGATGTCTGTCGCGATCTTTGCCATGCCGCATATTATACCAAAGCTCTCAGCCCTGCGGACGGTATCGCGTCCAGGACCAACCCTACCACTCGAACCCTACCACTGGGGTGTAGAGTAGAGCGAGACGCCCCCGCAGGGTACGTCCGCCCCCTCATCGAACCGTACGTGCAGTTTTCCCGC
>CAKURH010000049.1 GCA_934675625.1 uncultured Kiritimatiellota bacterium | reverse complement strand
CCTTTAAAAGGAGCCCGCCGGTATTAGGTTGGGCCGCCGCGAGGAAAATTAATCAAAGATTATGGTTGACTCCCCCTCTTTCTACAATTCATAGCCCATTGGCATTGTAAATGTCCCCCATGACAATGCGCGAATCGAGCAAGAACGGAATGACACCGACAAAGACAACACCCTCATCATTCTGCCAAAGACGCCCATTCCCCCCCGTGACGACGAGACGGCGGAAGAAATCACCCGACTTCCTGAATGGACGAACCTCATTCTCCAATTTCTCGTGGTCATCTATGTTCAATGCCGACTGAATGTAGACACGCCTGAATCCGCAGTTGACAACGAAATCGATTTCAAACTCCTTGCGAACGCTCTTTCCCCCTGCATCCTTCTCGATTGACCGGACAACGCCCACATCGACACTATATCCACGACGCAGCAGTTCACAATAGATGACATTCTCCATCAAATGCGGTCGTTCAATCTGACGGAAATTCAACCGCGCATTGCGAAGCCCCGTATCAACGCAATAATACTTGGCCGAACCTTCAAGATATTTTCGTCCTTTCACATCATAACGAGATGCTTTTTCAAAAAGAAAAGAATGGCAGAAGATGTCAAAATAGCGGGCTACCGTCTGAGGACAGGTCGACAAAGACGCCGTCGTCGTCAGCGTGTCCGAGATCCGCTTGGCATTGGTCAGGCCGCCAACCGCACTCGCCATTACATCGCAAACGGCGCCAAGAGCCACGTCGTTCTTCAGCGAATACCGTTCGACAATATCGGCAAAATACACCCATTTGAAGAGATTCTTGAGATACGTCTCACGCGAACTCTGGTCAGGCGACAAGACGGCCAGCGGCATACCGCCCCAAACGAGAAAGTCCTCCCAAGCGTCAACCTTCTCCTTTCCGCCAATTTGATAATATTCAGCAAAAGAAAGTGGCCACATGCGAATGATTGTACCGCGATCCCGGAAATTCGTCGCGATATCTTCAGACAGCATTTCCGAATTTGATCCTGTCACATAGACATCGGCTTTCTTCATGAGCGTGTTCAATACATCATAAAATGTCACGCTGTCGCCATCAACGGGCTTACACTCTTGAATCTCGTCGATAAGTACATACATTTGCCGTCCATCCGCCAACAACCGCGCCCTGACATATTCAGAAAGCTTACGCGGATTTCTCAATTGCTCAAATTCGTCTTCATCAAGGCGAATCTCGATGATCTGACTCGAATCAACGCCCTGTCCGCGAAGATAGTCACAAAAGATGTCAAAGAGGAAATAACTCTTTCCGCAACGGCGTATACCGGTAATGACCTTCACAAGCCCATTATGCATGAACTTCTTAACTTGGTCAAGATAACTATCTCGCGCAATCTTCATAATTAAATATTCCGTAGAATTCTACACAACGCAGAAATGATATCAAAACTGTGTCGTTGCGTCAATCCAACGGGCCGACTACCCTTATCCCGATTTTCGGTTTTGGCAAGAGTTGTAGAGCCGATGATCTTACTTCCGTACAGCCTCGTAAATCTCCATCAGCCGCCCGTAGTTCGCCTCTTCGGAATATCTTGCCTCGGCCTCGTGCCGCGCCGCCGTACACATCTCGGCATAATCTGGACGCGACAGAATTCGGATGATCGCCGCCGCCAGCGACTCGGCGTTGCCCGCCTCGAACACCTCGCCGCAGTCTGACGACATGATGTCCGGCAAGGCCCCGAGATTACTGACAACGGAGGGAGTCCCCGCCCGCATCCCCTCCACGACCGTCAGGCCAAACGTCTCCCAGCATTCGCTTGGCAGGACGACCGCCCTTGACTCTGCCATCAGCCGCACGACTTCTTCGTGAGGCTTCTGCTCGGCAAACTCAACGGGCAGCCCCTCGGACAGCCTCTCGCATTCGCCGCGCCGTTCCCCGTCGCCGACAAGGACGAGCTTCTGCGGGAAGGTCTCCCTCGCCTGCCCTGCAAGCATCCGCCAGGCACGGAGCAAGGTCCCGATGCCCTTTTCGTCACTCAGTCTCCCCACGTAGAGGATCTGCTACTTCTTGTCAACACGCCCTCCAACACGTCCGGCAGGGACGAAATTGCCTTTCACGGAAATCTTCTCCGCAGGGAAGCCGCATCCTTCCATGACCGTCTTCTGGAATTCGCTCAGGACGACAAACTGATCCACCCATTTCGCCCAGGACTTACGATAGAGCCGTATGTTCAGCGCAAGGGGCAGCGTCGCGAACAGACTGCCGCGATAGCATCTGTGCCTGATCGCAGGCCAAACAGATAAATTGCCTTTTTTACCCTGTGCCGAATGTGCAGATCTCCGAAAGCATTCCGTACACACCTTGCCATTCCGCGTCGGCACACCGGCGGCACAGACAGCCCGATAGTTGTGCAGCGTCATCACTACCTTCGCCCCTGACCTATGCGCGGCGCGGATCGCCAGCGGGCCATTGGCGCAAAACACAGCCCCAGACCTTTGCGAAATACTTGAGATAGACGAGTGGGAGACATGACCAGATGCCATGCGTCTTGAGCGCCCGGAGATCCTGCCGATTGATCTGAACGTTCGCCCACAACCCTTCGGTGCTCAATCCTCCCCGCCGCATCACGTGCGTACAAATCGGCAGATAACGCGTGCGAATCTTGTGTACGACAAAGAACCGCAACATCAACTCGAAATCCGCGCAGATGGGGTAGTCCAGCGAATAGAGACCAAACTTCTCAAAGCAGGCGCGGCGGACAAACGTGCCGGGATGCGCGGGGAAAGTCGCGAAACGGAACATCCACGGGCGAAAGAACCGCCCCGTGCAGTAGCGCGTCACGTGCGCCGAGCGCAGCTCGTCCACGCTCGCGCCGTCCGCGACGAAGCGAACGTCGGAGTAGGTCGCGTCAACATCCTCAGCAAAAGCCCGCGCGACCTTCGCCAGCGTGTCATCCTCTGCCAGGACATCGTCAGAATGCACAAGGCCGACAACATCGCCCGTTGCCATCCGGACGCCCTTGTTGAGCGCGTCGTAAAGGCCGCGGTCTCTTTCAGAGACCCACGTGACCGAGAACCCGGCGGGGTGAGCGTGCGCTGCATAATCGCGAATGACATCTACGGTGCCATCCTTCGAACCGCCATCGACAATCACATGTTCAAGTTCAAAACCGTCGAGACGCTGGCGCGCAACCGAATCAAGCGCCGCGCGAATCATCCCCACGCGATTCCAGACAACCGTAACGACCGTTATCTTCATAGGGCGGAATTATATCAAAATCAGATCCCCGATGCGCAAAGGCAGAGTCGCAGGCCTACAACACAGCCACACTGCCACACAGGCCCCCCTCTTTCTACAACTCTACACGGCTAACCCCATCATGCACACAACTCCCATCCCCCCACTGTGTCTTTACCTTGTGCAAAACAATACAGCTAAAGCGCTTCCCCACTATGTTTCAGCCGCCCGATCTCACGATCGACAATCCAGCGATACCAAAGCCCCTGCCAGAAGTTCCACATCCAGCCCGCATAACCATCGAGGAAGCCGAACTTGAGGAAATAGCGGATGGAAAAGTAGATGAATGCGCGCAGATAGCGCGGCATACGGTAATACGTCTCTTTCGCCGGCTTGAAGCGCAATTCGCCCCGCGCAAATGCAAGCGCATCCTGCGCCTCGCGCCTGGCATAGCCGCGATGCTTCTCGCGCCACCAGTCCATCGCGTTCAGATTGTCATCCGCGAACTCACCCTTCAGCCGATAGTCCCGGCCCTCGCGCGTGACGATATGCTCGTCCATTGCCCGGTCCTGACAGCGCCCGATGCCACGCTTGAAGAACCGCACCATGGGGATATGTGCCGTTCCGCCGAAACGGATCTTGTGTCCACAGAAAACGCGCGAGAGAGAGAGAGAGAGAGAGGTCACGTCCGACGGCAAGCCGCCGGACGTGACCAACCGCTCGACCTCTTCGCACGTTTCGGGATAAAGATACTCATCCGCATCCAGCCGAAGAATCCACGATGCCTTGATCGGCAAATTGTCGAGCGCCCAGTTGAACTGCTGGGCATAAAGCCCCGGCCATGCGCGGTAAACGACCGTCGCGCCCATCGCGGCGGCAGTCTTGTCGCTCCCGTCCGTCGAGAAGCAGTCCACGACAAAGATTTGCCGAGGCGCAAGCGGCGTAAGCTTCTCCAGACACCGCTTGATGTGAAGCTTCTCGTTTTTCTGAAGGATAATTACGGCGAGATCCGTTTTTCTTACTCCTGATGCGCTGTCGAGCATCTGGGTGATCTTTTCTGCGGCAGTTTCAAGGGAAAACATTTCCGCGCTTGCAACAAACATGGGACACGTCCGGTTGACATCCCCCACGTAATATGCTATCATACTCTCCCAATAGGACGTTAGGCTCTGAAGTGGCGCGGAATTCAAGTCGTTTGACATTGCTCCGCGAGGTGTACGTTCAGAACCAGCGTCCTTATTTATTTCAATGGCTTCCACGGAATAGAAATTGTGGACGTCCTTGCTCTTCTTCAACGTGATAGTTGCGATTTTCTTCTCTCCCGCAAATATAAACGGAGCAAAAACACGAACATACGTCACGATCCACCGTGCATTTGTCGTTGCCTTTTTGTCCAAATGCCGAATGCCAAGTTCTGCCCGACAAAACAGAATTCCAAGATTCTTTGCAGCGAATTTGTGAATTTCCTCTGGCTCATCCTTCGCCAGATGCTTCGCCAACTCGTTTGCATTGCGCATACTGCCTATAGAAGCCGACATGTCAAGGAATGAGTTTCGGAAGACATGATCCTTTAACGCCCGAAGGCGAGCCTCCAAGCCATCAAATGTATCACCCGGCGCAAGATCCACAAACCCCTCACCGTTCGCCGCCGCGCTCCCACGCCCGTATTTATCTCGCACTTGTTTTTTCATTCTTGCCAACAATTTTCATTATAAAATTTTTCGCAGAACGCTGCAGAATGCAAATATGATATCAAAAAGCGCATCCCTGCGTCAATTCAACGGACATTCAACAGGGAAACATTCAAGACAAAAAAACAAGGTTGCCCTCAACAGTATCCCGACAAAAATCAAGGTTGTAAGGTGTGACCACCTCAATTCTCTACACACTGTGTAGAATTTCGAGGATACGAAACAGTGATAACACATGCTAAAGACCGGCATTCAAATATCATCAACAAAGTCCGCATTTTCCGTGACATAGACAGCCACACGCACCTTTGAAATAATTGAGCACACCGCACCGTCGCATACAATTTGCACTCAACAGACTGAAGGATTCCGGAAAAGATACCCTATCACTTTGTCTTTCACTTCAGAACCTCCAACAATTATAATACATTTCAATGCTTTTCCCGTAAGCTCATAAGCAAATCAACAACGGGTCTGAAATAAGTAAACTCCTCATCACAGGGGACAATAGACCCTTTCCCCGCAAATTCCTGCTTTAAAACCTCTTTCAGATTAGGCAATGACATGAAACTCTTATAGTTAGGTGACGAAAGATAGTCGCTGATTCTCTGGTTCAGATACTTCTTACTAAAATAATCCTCGATACCACAATCCACAATCTCACCATTTGGAGAAGGAAGGAGATGTACCCGTATATTTGCATTTCGTAAAGTCATTTTCTTCGCATCAGAGAATCCCTTCCGGCCACCATTGTCATTATCAAAAATCAATTCAATTCTCCGTTTGGGGAATTGTTTCTCAAAAAGTTTCAACTGTTCAATTGCATATTGCGCACCTGCCATAAAATAAATATCAAATTCATGTCTTAAACAGAAATCACCATATTTGTCTGGAGATAGCCTACCTAATGCCGCAATCGCCCGTTCAATGATGTACACATCACTCTTTCCTTCAACCATCAGAATAGGTTTAATCGAGAAGATTGACATCCGTGTATCAGTTAAGGTGAAAAGAGGATTAAACTCATCTCCTTTATGAATTTTCACGACACCATTCTCTTTCTGAAATACAAATAATTGTTGTACTGGTACATGGTCAATCAAAACCGGAGAATGAGTCGTCATAATTATTGTAATCCCCCGTTTTGCACTCTTGACGATTAGATCATACAAATCCAGTTTTCTTGTATCATTGATATAGGCATCTGGTTCATCCAGAAGTAAAAGGGCATCATCCTCTGCGAGAAAATCACATACAGCCCTAAGCATTATAATTCGTTTCTCACCCTCGCTCAAATCATCTGAAGAGAACCTTGTCTCGTTGGGCATGACGAATGAGACATTAACATCCTCTAAATGTTGAGGGGAAGCCTTTAACAAAAGTTGAGACAAAGCCCAGTAAAACGTTCTAGAGGAGACATCTTGTCCTAATTTGATTAATTTCACGAAATCTACAAACGGAATCTCTCGTATGTCATCTTCACGTGGAGCAATCTTCTCTAGTTTCCACAATATGTCTTCCAGTTCATCAACAGGCCCACACTCTGGGTCAATAGCACTCTGCCCCACTAACCTAAAAGAAACACTCTCACACTTTGCTTCCGCTGAAATTAGATCTAATGTCTCAGAGAGAACTCCCTCATTTTCCATCAATATCGTCAAGAGCGCGACCGGGAAATCTTCTGCCGATACAGCCGTTAAATCCGGCGGTGAGAACCACCCTTCATCTTTCCTATAACCGCACTCTAGTAGGCGCATGAATTCACCGCAATACATCGCAATCACTTGTTGATGTGGAACCCCACAGCGACAAGTATTCGTGACCTGTATCCGATTTTCAGACGGCATTTGTTCTATCTGGAAATATTTGCCACCTGACTCAAAATCAGCCTTGAAAAACAGCCGTTGAGATCGTACATCATCATAGCCGATGTAGCTTTTCATAATCAAAGATAAGGCTTCAAGAAAATTACTCTTTCCACTCCCATTTCGTCCAGTAATAACGGCAACACCTTCACATTGAGAGAAATCAACATCTATGTTATTGAGATTTTTATAAGTCTGAATATAGACACGGTTAAGCTTCATCACATACCTCACGCATCAACACCTTAATAATAAATAGTCAATTTCTTAGCGTGCCAATACCCGATTCTTAATAACCCTCGCTGGGTTGCCGGCAACAACCGTCAATGGTTCGACAGCTCTCGTGACGACTGCGCCGGCACCGACAACCGCCCCTTCGCCGATCTTTACGCCGGGCAGGACGATTGACCATGCCGCCACCCATGCATTTGCCCCTATCACAATCGGCGCATACGTCAGTTCCATAATTGGCGACGCAATATCGTGTGAAGCCGTACAAAGCTTGACGCCCTGACTCACCACAGCATTGTCACCAAGTACAACCGGAGCAACCGCATAGCAATTGACATCCGCGCTCAAGCACGCATACGCCCCCATCTTCAATTTCCACGGCTGCCAAATGCGGCAACTCGGCAGCACGTTGCTCGACCACTTCACATCTGCACCGAACAACTTCAACAGCAAAATCCGCCACGGACGGAACAGATTGCCGCGTGGTGTCGGGCGAAACAAGAAAAACCACACGACATTCCACAACGTTCGAGCGATCTTGCTTTTCAGCGAATGCCGATTCCGATAATTCTTGAGATCAAGTTCTTTCATCTTCACACTTCTCTTCTTCTACAATTCGACAACTCTACACGGTCAATCCATTAACAATCCTTCGATACCCCTCAACCATTGCGTCACAAACAGCCTTCCACGTATACTTCTCTTCCACCAACTTCCGCCCACGCGCGCCCATCTCGCGCAAGGCATCCCGTGGCAACGCCATCGCTTCGCGCAGAGCCACGTCAAGGCTCGCTTTCGGCGGCAAATCAATCCTCCAGCCGCAGTGACACTCTTCCAGTTCTTGCCACGGCGTTCCTTTCGTCGTGATGACGGGCACCCCCGCCCAAAGGGCCTCCGTGACGACAATGCCGAAGTTCTCCGAATATGTCGGCAACACAAAGAGATCGGCCCGCGCATATGCCGCCCATTTTGCATCGTCATTTAGCGGCCCCGTCAGAATGAATTGCGTTTCAACGCCAAGTTCCTTTATTCTCGCCTTCACCTTAGACTCATACACCTGTTCTTCTTCACCATTCAGCGTATAGACGAGTTCACACTGCCAGTCTTGCGGCTTCACTCGCGCCCATGCTTCAATCAACTCCAGTACACCCTTCTTCGCATGCATCCGAGAGACAAACAAGACTCGTCGAGATCCATGATTATTCGCGTTGCCCGTAAATACAGTCTCATCCTCTGTAGGCACAATGACTCCGTTCGGAGACTCAATGATCATCTGCGTAAAACCCAACCTCCGGAACTGCTCGGCCTCACGATGCGCCGTCGCATGAAGAGCCGCAGCATTCTTCAGGTCGTTCCGCTGATAAAGTGCCATCGCGAACCGCTTCTTCCATTTCTTGTGCGCAAGACTCCACGGTTCCAACATCCCTCGCGGTGCCACTACATACGGTATTCCCAAAGACCTCGCAGCTTTCCCCGCCAAATGGATCTGCCAATCCCAAATTCCATGCAAATGCACTACGTCAGGTTTTACCGCCGCAAATTGTCGCATAAAGAAATCTGTTAGTCGTTCACCAACCTGAGGCGCCACAAAATGTGTGACACCATCCACCCAAGTCACGTCACCTTCATGACAACTTAGGAGCCAAGTCTCACATCCAGACGCATTCAATGCCGCAACCAATGCTTGACTTGAGCGGCTGGGACCACCACCCTCTCGCGAAATCTTCGAAATTATGTGTACCACTTTCATTTCTTTAGCCTCAGTTCACAAACCTCCACGTCTATTCCATATCGTCTAATAATACAATTACTACAAAACCTCATTGCCGAGGAATTCCACTAACCTATGTGCTTGAACGTTCCACGTCTTGTGCGCTTCAAACCAGCGACGTTGCAATTCAGAATGCACAGACCTCTGCGCATCAGTCCATGAGATAATCTCATTCATCTTCTTTGCGACACCAACCGCGTTATTTTCTTCCGGGACAACAAGGACATCTCGATAATCGGGCGAAAAAGATTCAACCCATGTGCTGATCACTGGCTTGCCCCATGAAAGGCAATATGGGATCTTGCTCGGATAATTAAGCACGTTATCGCCAACTTCGGGATCTCGAACGCTGATAAAGGCATCCGCACGGCGACAAATCTCATCCATTTCTTTCTCGGACACGAACCCCTTCACCTCAATCCGAGAATCATTTCCAAGTTCTGCCAACCGTTTCGTCTTGTCACATCTTCCACAGAACACGAATCGCACGTCCCGACGATCAAACACTTTCAGAAGCTTTTGCATCACACGAAGCCCTCGCCATTTGTCAAGTGCGCCAGTGTGAACAATCGTAAAAGGCTCACGCGCGACAGGCGAGGGGTAACGCTTCCCCCCTCGCCATCGCACCTCCCCACCATCCAAATGCAGGATATGGCATCTTCCGTTGCCTGCCATCGCTGGATAATTGCGATACGCCCAATACGACAAGAACACAACCCCATCAGCATAGCGATTGTCTCTTGTCAACTTCCTCCAACCATCACCGCGAGGGTCATCCCCGTCAAGTATGATCGGAACAACCTTTACGCCAAGTTTCTTTGCCTCCCGCATTGCGGCCACATGATATGGATGTAGCGAGTTATAACACATGAACACATTGAATCCGCCCTGCTGCAACATCTTTCTTACCGTCCTCGCATACGCCTGACAAAGCCAGATGTTCTTCAGCCCCACCACATTCAGATAGCCTATTCTTGACAGCGGCAAATCATCCCGAAACCATTTGGCATCGCCGCCCTGCCAAATGATCCGCCCTTTTGGCCATCGCTGTTCTGGAACATGATTGACCACCTCAACCTCCGCAATCTTATTGACGGCAGACATGAGGCCGACGCTCCACCTCAACTCCGACGGCGCCAAGGTCGTCTTCATCTTGAGCGCATAATCACTATAATACGGGCCTGACCAAAGTATTTTCATATTCATCTTTTATCCTTTGTCCACCAGGCCACTTCGTCCTCTGCATCCGCACCTAATAAAATCCGTCTCGCCTCTCTTCCTCCAGTATAAATCCTCGGAGGAAGTGGACGCGATTTCGTCCAGATGCTTGGCATTTGCCCAAGAAACACCGCCCACATGCTGAAGGTCGAACAAGACGTACAAACAAGTGCCTGAGAGAGAGAGAGAGAGAGAAGATCGTGTATTGCCGCGCCGGATGGCATCACCACAGAATCATTCACAGCGTCCGTAATACCCTTTAACTGTCCGCCATCTGAATCACTAAATATCTTTACTGGCAGATTGCCAACCAGTTGTCGTGCTTTCTTTATTGCGGCAATGTACCATTCATCACCAGTCCATTGCCCATTAACGACAAAATCTCCACGCCGGACATGGCATCCAATGAACCACTCTTTGCCAATGGCTTTAGCGGCAATCGCTAATTTCGGATTAGCTATCCGCCAGAGCTCATGTCTGACCAGTTCTTGAGAATCAATAAATGGCTCAAAAAAACCGTCCATACCCGAAAATACCTTTGTCGGACAGACCTTTGGGCGCAGGCCAAGCCAATTCGACACATATCCGTCATTCGTAAATTGATTTAGATAATACCTCTTATCCCGCTCACCACGAAGCCAAGGGCCAATGCGCTTGAAGTCTGTCCACTGAGGGGCTATCATCTTCAATCCATGCTCATGGCAATACGTCACGGCCCTTGCCCAAGGGAAAAGCATATTGCAAAGTCCTGTGCGATTAAATCTCGGAAAGACAAACATATCAACTTTTTCTCCTAAACAAACCAAGTACGCTGCGCCGTGCCACATCCGCCACCAGACAAACTGAGAATCCAAGCACTGCGACAATAAAATATGACAAATAAACGTTGACGCCTAAATTCCCAACAAGCATCTTCATCGCCGACGACAGCAAAGCCATGCCGAAGGTCGTGCAATGCAACAGATACACCGACAACGCAGATGGTGCAAGAAAGAGCACAACAGCCGACAATTTGCTATTGAATTCAAGCTCTTTTATAATCATAAAGAGCGACATTGCAAGAACCAACGCAAACGGCGAGTTATGGTGATAAAATCCTGCAAACACAAATGCACCCGACAACGCAAGAAGCAAACCCCACATGGTTTTGCGGAATGCAATGTTCGTCAGACGAATGACTCGTGCCGTCAAGTAGGCTCCCACCAACGACAATAAACTCAATGATCCGAATCCAACGACCTTCGGCATCCAGTCCCCCACAATGGGAAGGCCACTCGCATACGACCAACCATAAATAAGGGCAACAACGGGAGTAAACGCGCCAAGCATCGCTCGGCGATCATCCTTAAGCCGGTCAACAGCCGCGTTGAGCAGGGGCGAAAGCATCATAAGGGCTATGTAAGCGTACAAAAACCAATAGCCCTGTCCCCCCTTCAAGCATTGTGATAGACTGAATTCATACAGCCCCCAAAGCCATCCAAACACATACATGAAAGAAGAGCAAAACACGGCAAGAACAAGGAGGCGGACAATCTTCGCCCAAGAGAAGCGAATTCCAAAATAGCCTGAAATAAAGACAAAACCGAGTACGCAAGGCGAAAGCAAATTATCAAGCCCACGATGGCAATATCCTGTCTTGGTTATGACGTGCAACAGCACAATGCCGAACATCATGCCCAAACGGAAGAACTCTATTGCCGCATTGCGTTTCATCTACAAACCTTCATCAAAGACTTGACAAAACCATTGATGCTGATCGACTTCCCTCGCTGAATTGATTGCGCATATGCAAGGTCAAGCTTCTCGTCTGTCATATTCAATGCCGCAACTACTGCGTCCTTTAGCTCACGGCTCGAATTCGCATCGAACAGAAAGGCATTCGCCTGATCGACGAAATCGTCTGCAGCCCCGACCTGTCTGCTGAGCAGAAGTGCGCAACCGGACAATGCCGCTTCGTGAACGACGACCCCCCAATGCTCTTCGCGGCTCGGCAGGGCAAAGACGCGAGCGGACTGGTATATCTTCGCCAGCTCCTCCGGCTGAACAAAATCATGAACCACGATCGACCGGTCGGCTGGAATGCGTGGTCTGTCCGGTCCACAGCCGCAGATTTCCAGCGTCCACCCTTTCCGCGTGTTCTCATCTACAGAAAGGAAAGCCTTAGCCAAGTTGACGACATTCTTTCTTCGACAGAGCTGCCCGACGAACAGAATTTTCTTGGGACGCATAACGAGCGGATCGCCGCATTTGAAGACCGCATCGTCGGCAGCATACATTCCGAAATGAATATGCTCCTTGGGAAAGCCATAGAAGCGAAGCAGCCTTTCCGCAGACCGCCCTGGCACCAGGAAATCGTCGTATCGGCCCCTTAACATCATGTGAAATCGAATCGCCTTGACAATTTCCTTAAAAGAAAACACGAAATTATTGTCTGACATGCCGACAATTCTGGCGCCACACGCCTTGGCTTCATCACGCATCCGATTAAATGCTACCGTCCCCCATCCTGATACCACGAAGACACGCGGAACCTCGCCAAGCAGTTCCATGATGCCATGGCACTCGTCGTTCGCTATCCACCTGACTTCGCAACCAGCGAGTTCTTCCATTCCCGTCACCGGCACCTTGGGATGCGTTGCAACCACCACGACCCGTTCCGCCATCGTCTTGGCAAACGCACCGACGCATCTTGCCGCATATTGCGGAAACCCACTCCAAGCGATGCAGATCATGCGAACAGCCTTTCGTATTCGGAAACGTAGAGCCTTGCGACCTCGGCCCACGTCATGGCGTTGAACGGCTTGTGGTCGAGATGGCCAGACTTCACATAGAAGTCGGCGATCTGTTCCACGGCTTTCGCCTCATCATCCTGATCACAGAAATAAATGTCCGTCGGGCGGTCATACCCCCACGCCCACGGAAGATTTGAAAGCAACAACGGCATCTGATATGCCGCCGCCTCATAGACGGCAATGCACCCGCTTTCACCGAGCGACAGCAGCACATACCCAGAAGCGTTCCGCTCGATGCAGTCACGCCACTCCTTTTCGACATAGCCGGGATAGAACACATATCGATTGTCAACCTCGGCTTCAAATGCCTTAAAGTACGGATCGCACGGGTTGTGTCCGCCCATGAACACCACCGGCACCTTGGCCAACTTCGCAAGCCGGGCAAGTTTCAGCGTCTGCTTGCGTGGAGAAATGTTTGCGCAAGAGATCAGGTACCTGTCGGGCAGATTCTTTTCATTGATGTCGAGCCCATCGCTGATGAACATATCATCTGGGTCATATGCATGGGGGATGATCACCGTGCGATCCATCGTAAGCTGTTTCGGATAGAACCTAAGGGCGCAATCGCGATCCTGCGCATGCATGAACTGCACTCGATCAACATATGGCAGAGCATGCCACCACGCCATGTTGCGGACACCCTTCGGCATCATGTCGAAGAGGCGAGTCTTCAGAATTGCCTTGCGCTGATGGAGCAGACTGCGGTTCGTCTCGAAGTCAAAGATCATGCTGTAGAAGCTCTTGATGCCAAGTGCCCTCACAGTCTTCAGCATGATCGGGTTCACCGACAGGAAATGGATGAGATCTGCACCCTGCTGGCTTTTGTCCCACCAACGCCCAAAATCAATGTCGATTCCGAGTCTGCCAATCTCCTTTTTGAGTTTCTGCGCATGGGTGGTTTTCCCCCCTGGCGTCAAAAAGGCATTCGTCGTATCGTACAGCAACACTTTCATCTTGCACTCTCCATCATCTCGCGATAGACAGCCAGTTGAACTCTGGCATTCGTTTCGGCATCATGACGCGAAAACGCGACACGCTTCGCCGTCGATGCCAACCCCTTAGCCATATCAGGGGCATTGAACATCCTACGTATGGCTGAGGCAAGCCGCGCAGGATCGCCTGGCGGAACCAGAAGCCCCGTCTTCTCGTCTTCAAGGATCGATGGCGTCCCCCCGGCAAAGGTGGCAACGCTTGGCGTACCGACCAACATCGCCTCACAAAGCGCGTTCGGGCTATTTTCGCAAAGTGACGGCAAAACGAAGAGTTCTGCCGCCTCCAGCTCGGCCTTGACTTCCGCCGCCGACAGGACTGGCAGAAGCACCAGACTGTATTCAATACGCAGTTCCGTTATCAGTCGGCGGAGATAATGCTGATAAGCGCCGTCGTGCAGACGGTCTCGCCATGAGTATCCTCTCGCAAGCGTCGCGGCATTGGCGATGCGCAATTGGATGTCGGGGAATTCTGTTCGAAGAGCTGCAACGGCACGGATCAGCCAATGCGCACCCTTCAAGGGATACCCTGCGACCCCACCGCAGAAAATCGCATGGCGACGGGCTGTCGAATCATTTCGCCCGCTCTGATAGAACTCGGGGCGCATCGTCTCGTTAACCCTGTAATACTTCGCCTGCGGATTATAGTAGCGAACCCAAGCCTCGTCGAAATCCGTGCGCCCGATGAAATGACGATGCCGACGGATGGTGTTCGCTTCGTTCCGCGCACGGACATCACGCCACATCCACTGCTCACGCCAAAGCGTAAGACCATGACGCAAAAACCGGAAGTTTAGATTGTCCCTCAACTTGATTTCCCCAGGGGATAGCCCGCCAGAAAATGCTTCAGCACACGCAGACATCACCCCTTGCATTGAAACAACAACAGGAATTCCCCCAAAGACGTCACGTGGCAAATGCGCAAAGACCCCCTCCGTTCCGAGAATGTGTATCACGTCTGGAGCAAACGCCTCTATCACTTTCTTGGCACGGACACAATCCGATGCAGAAGGAAGCCCCACGACCGAACCGCCGCCAAAGGAAACGTGGCGGACCTTGCCAACTTGCACGTCACACGGACGGCCATCCCATGCGAGAACGCAGAACTCGTTCCCCGCATCCGCATCTGAAAGGCTGATGAACGAAGCGTTCATGAACCCTCCGTTCACACGTTCATCCTGAAGACCGATGGCAGAAAGTCCGTCAGGCAGAAGTCCACCGCATATCCACATTATCCGCATGATTCCATAATCTCCAGTTTCGGATTTCGGATCACCATGACGATTCCCGGCAAGAAGTACGCGAGGGATAAAAAGGTGTTGAACGGATTGGCGATTGAGGCGACGATGAACGAGAAGATGTAGACAATGCCTGGATTCGGCCAACCGCGTCCCAGGATCGACTTCGGCAGAAGCCGATAAAAGCGGTAGAGAAGCACGAAGTAGAGCACATAAAACACAAATCCGATCAGCCCCTCCTTCGCCAGCAGATCCAGGAGCATCGAGTGTCCACCACATTTGAGGGTAGATTCTGTAAAGCCCGGATTGTAGGCTCCTCCGCCGAAAATCGGCCTTTCGAGAAAGCCATGCCAGGACAGGCGCTGCAAATCATAGCGACGATTGGCATAAGACTCCTTATCACCGGAAATCATGTCCGCAATCGAATTGCACCGGATCTGGATAGACTTGCCTTCTGGAGCCAATTCCCCTACGGCACGCATGAGAGGCGCCAACGGCGAATAGACTACCGGGGCAACGATAAACAGAACGTACCCCGCCAACACGAAGGCTCCAATCTTTGACAGCCCGAATCTTCGCACGGTAAAGAAGTCACCGAATGCCATCAGCATGCCAACCGCCAGCACAAGAAACGGTGTTCCGAGGCCGCTGTTCTTCAGGCAAACGAAAGCAGACAGACAGAGAACAAAAGCCAGACCTCCACGAAACATAAGACGCTTTGTCTTGAATGGCAAGAAAGACAGAAGCACGATTGGAATAAGCAAAGCCATGGTATACATATATTCATAACCGCCAATGCCATGCATTTTGCCAAGATAAGCCCTTTCCAATTCGTCGTACGAAGCCGTGTTGGCATACGTCAACGCCCTTGAGAATTCCGCGCCGTCAAACGTCTGCGATGCACCATAAGTGGAATATGCCGTCAAGCAAATGCCCAGCAGATAAACCAAGGTCACGAATCGCAGTTCCCTCATCTTACCGTACTTGAAGGACAGATAGGGAACAAGCAACATGGAACCCTGAATAAGTGCCTGCGTCCACACCTGACGCATGGGGAAGTCTCCATATCCGAACACAGCGAAAACAATCTGCACACAGGCATATCCGACAAGCGTACAAGCCAAGCATAAGAATACCTTCGTGAAAACAACAGGACGCTCTATCACGACCTTACGCTTCGGCGTAACTATTGCCCAAGTGGCGACAAGCACGAAGAACAGAACCGGCCTGACCCGATACGCAATCCACGGCCATGACGATGCCAAGACTGGAATCGCCAAGATCAAATACGTCCAATCAAATCTTCCCTGTCTGTATTTCATGTGAGGTGCCACCTGTGCTTGTAGACCTTGTAGACGGCGACTGCAGCCAAGTGCTTCAGCCAATAGCCGAACCGCTTGTACCATGGTCGGATTGCGCCAGAGTCAAGGAAGCGCCAGCGTTCGGACTCGATGTGCGGAATCATTGTCACCGGATGCTGCAACGGGAACATGATCGGTTCGGTAGGCCGACGATCCCACGGGTTGCGGCGTTTGCGCTGCCACCAATGCCGTTTGCCGTCATCTCCCGTACGCGAACTTCGCCCGCAACCGTAGTTGGTAATCTGATTCACGGTCGGATGGATGCAGAGTAGATTCTCCTTGTAGAACATCGACTGCCAGACGCCATCCCAGCATCCGCCAGTCTTGTTGTAATAGCTGTCGGTGTACTTGAGATGCAGACGTGTACAAGCGCGATTGCGGAATACTCCGTCCATAAGGCCATATCGCTTGCGCACTTCAGGCCAATAGCTCATTGTCACGTCATTGAGTCTCCAGACGCGCTTCCAGGTAGCCCATCCCCAGATGGACGAAAACCGATCGAAATAATAGCTGTCTCCGTGAAAGTCAATGTCTTTTACATGAAAATGCTCGTCGCATCCGGCAATCATGCCGATGCGTGTATCGTCCTTGTATTTTTCAAGGAGTTCCCCGCAGAAGCGGAAGAATGTGAGATCTGGCACACAGTCGTCCTCAAGGATCATCGCCCTGTCAACATGTTCAAACACCCAAGTGATGCCACTTTGGATGCGCTCCGCGCAGCCCATGTTCTTCTCAGCATAATTGCGTTTGACCTCGCATGGCCAATCTACCGTCTCAAAGATCTTTTTACATGCCTCCCACCCGACAACGTCATCTGCACGACCTTCACGCGGATAGTCAAGGATAAGGAAAAGCATTGCTGGGCATGCTTGGCGGACGCGCTCAAAGACTAACTTTAGACTGTCTGGTCTTGCGAAGCCAAAAATCGCCACCGGCGGGCATATCGTAAGCTTTTCGTTCATAAACCGATCTCCTTGAACAAATGATACCATTTCGCCTTGACATCAGAAAGCGAAAAGCCCCCTCCTAAAGTCTTCTTAATTGCTGCGGATGCCATTCGTCCGCATCGCACAGGGTCTGCCATCAACGCTTTCATCCGATCCGCGAACCCATTCAGATCAAAAGCCGGGACAATGCATCCGTTTTCACCATCGTCCACGATGTCTCGGAGCGACTCAAAACTATCGCAGACAACTGGCACACACCCGTTTGCCATCGCCTCGACGAGAACAAGCACCCACCCCTCATAGCTTGACGCCAATGCCAAAATCGCCGATGTGGAATACAGCGTCGTCGGATCGCTGACGAATCCTTTAAATTCGACTCGCTGGATCGCCTCCGCCTCAACGCGACGTTCAAGCGCAGCACGGTCTGGTCCATCGCCAGCGATAATGAACCACCAATCAGGGAAATCATGCGCAACCTTCTGCCAAGCGGTCAGGATGCGACCTACGCCCTTGCGTTCGGTAAGCGCACCGACAAACAGCACCGTCTTTTGCTTTTCGCCTCGCGGCGCGGGAGCCAACGTCAATGGATTACCGATTGCCCTGGCTTTGGCAAGATGCCCCTTCCCGACAATCTTCTCCAACCGTGGTAGGAATCCACTGGCGAGGACGACATATGCATCAGAAAAACCGTAAATGAAACGGCGGCGGGTGCGACCGCTCATGAACCTTCTGAAGTAGCGATAGGGGAAAAGCATCCTCCTTGCAATTCCCTTCACCCCCCATCCTATCTTGTTGTGCCAGTCCCAAATCATCGGTCGATTATGCTCGACGCTGACGACTTTCGGGCGCACGGACGGAGGCAAATCGTCAATTGCCTCGGCGAGCAAACGCTCGACATGTGCATATGAATCCTGAAAGATCACGACTTGTGGCGCGAATGCCGAAATTTCTGATGTCAACGCCATTCGGCACAATTTCTTGTCTTTTGAAAAATCCGGCAACTCGACCCATGTGGACGGAGGCAAGCCATCAAGCTGATTGGTGCCATCCGCGTGATTGAGCGAAACAATCTTTACGGCATGTCCATCCCGAATAAACGCCCGCGCCATCACGGACGTCACCTTTTCGATGCCGCCAAGTCCGGGGAAATGTTCGAGGTAGAACAGTATCCTCATAACGCCTCCTTCAAGTATTCCATTGACTCGCGACGCCATGCAGTCATCTTCGCATCAACTGCATCCCAATCGACAGCAGCAGATGCCGCTGCGTCGAAAGACTTGAGACTCCCGCCGTCAAAGAAGCGCTCCGTGAGGCCAAGTCGCTTGAGCAAATTCTTGACTCGGATGTTCTGCGACTCCTTAATCCAGTTGAGCGTGATGAATGACTTATGGAAAAGGATCGAGAACACGGTACCATGGAAGGAATTCGTCAGCACAAACTCCGCGTCTCGAATCCGCTGCATCCATTCAATCGGAGATGGCACAATATTATCTCCAATGAACCATAAGGGCCGATTGCGAGAGACTATCTCAAGGCGTCCGAACTGTGCGACAAGCGATTTACATATCTCCTTGTCACGCGGCAGATTCAATGTCAGCGGATAGAAGAATGCACCAACATGCGTCTTCGTTTTCGGGAGCATTTTTTCAAACCCTTCGCGACCGAGCAGAATCGTGGGGTCGCACACGGAGGGCATATCGTGCCCCGCAATCCTCTTGACGATTTCGACCATTGATTCCTCGCGAACCGAGATATGGTCAAATTGCTTTACGTAGGGTGCGATATTACCAATGAACTCATCGTCTGGCATCCTCCCGAAACTCGGCGCGTATGCAATCTTCTTGCCGCCGTTCTTCACGAACGAAAGGAAAAACTCATCTTGAATCGCGCGACCATCCGTCAAGAGTTTCGGCTGCCAAACCTGATCGCTTCCGCAGACATAGGCGTCAAAGTCGGGCGGATTCTGCATCAGGGCCTGATGGGAAGGATAGTGCGACGTGCGATGCTGCCATTTGGCAAACGCGAGGAACCCTTTCTTGGTGCGATATTGATTGATTGCATCCGGCAATCGCCACGGACGCCGCAATGCAGAGAAAATATCCCGCATGCATGGCGCATTGAACCCGACACCCTTGTAGTCTATGATCCAAGCATCGTGTCCAAGCGACCGAATTGCTTCCTGAAGCGCATACGCCTGCAAATGCGCCCCATAGCTGTAGGCGTTATGATAGGTAATGATGCCGACTCTCATCGCCAGAACCTCCTTGCGACATGCTCAACAACATATTGTCGCTCGTCCGAGGCCATGACAAAACACCACGCCATCGGCAACAGGATCATCTCAACCGCTACCGTCGTAGCGAACACACGAAGCAGTGATGGAGACATGATGAATCGAACTGCAACACCTACAGAACCTGCCGCCATTATAAGCAACGACAAAGGGAATGCCACGTCACGCAACCAGCGGCGAGCACTCATGCCCACAAGCCTACGGGCAAAATAGACTCGCCCCCACGCGGATATAGCCGTCGCGACCAAGAATCCATAGCCTGCCGACATGATGCCCATGCCCAACTCCGCAAAAGCCCATGCGATCGGCAGCGTGAAGACAAGTGCAGTGCCGAGAAATGCCTGATACACAGCAACCTTGCCGTTGGCATTGACAGCGACCATGTGTCCGATTGAACTCTTGTCGATCACGAGAACACCCAGCATGCACAGACAGAGACCAGCGGCGCACGGAGGGGGCGTCTTAAGCCACAACCGCAAAACCACATCCACTTCCACCGCGAGAGGAATTGCGAAAACCAATACCAGCAACGTTCCGAATTTGCATGCCCGGAATGCCATCGCTCGCATCCATTCATAACTCTTCGCACCGCAGGCGGCGGTTATCGCCGGCTGAAATGCGCCGACCATTGCCGCCGTCAGCGTCTGCGTCTGAGTGCTAAGCTGATTTGCAATCGCCATTGATGCATTGGCACGAGGCCCAAAGTACTTGTTGACGAGAATCGCCATTCCCTGCCCACGACAGATCCCGCCAATCCCGGCAAACGCCTGCCACCCAGCATAAGACCACATCTGACGCACTCGCGGCCAATCCCACCAATGCCGAAAATCCAGCCGACATTCAGGGAATGTACGCCAAGCTCTAAGGCAGATCACGATCTGCGGAACGATCTGAATGAGGCACATATACCACGCATACCTGACCAGCCAAGTTCCAGGATGAGAAACCATGTACCATGCAAAAAAGAAATTGCAGAAGGTCTGGGCGAAACTGTAAACAGTAAGTTCCGCAATATATTGCTTTGCCGTATACATCGCCTGAAACGGCACGTTGAGCATTGCGACAAAGCAGGCTATCGCTACCGAGCGAAAAACCCATACGCAGGCATCGATCTTTTCTGGTGAGATCGTGAGGCATCTTGTGACGATTGTCCGCCCGATTGGATATCCGACGCAAATCAGCAACGCAGGAAGCAACGTATGTATCATAAGTGCCGTGTTGAACCAGGCTCGGCATTCATCAATTCCATCCTTCGAGTCTGCGGCAACTTGCGCTGCGCCAACCGCAAAGGCGTAAAACCGGGATGTCGCCCCAGCCATAAGCCCATTGAAAAACGTAATGAATACGGTCAGCCCCCCAACAAGGCCATAGAGGCCGAAGTCTTCTTGCCCTAACGCATTCAGCACCCATCGCGCGGAGAACAGACCACACGCAAGACCGAACAGGCTACGCCCATAGGTTGCAAAAACGTTAATGGCTATTCGGCGATTCTGGCTCATTTACCGCACACCTTCATTAGCATATGTTTGCTCCGTCGCAACACGCCCTTGACATATCGGCAGAGCCCCCCCCCCCCCTGAAGGATTCGTTCCGTAGCCGCCTGGACAGACATTCGAGAAACCAACTTGAAGAATCTTGCACGCCTATTCGTCAACGGCGACATTTCAAAGTATGATGGATTGCCGCGCAACGCCCGATCAAACGGCACGGCATCAAATCCACGCATGAAAGTCTTCGCCTTGTCTGTGTGCGCAATGACAAGAGAGCATCCATCTTCGCCATATTCCATTCCAATTCCACACCCCTCGACTTGCCAGAAGTCCGCTATCGTAAAATCGCTGCCAGAGCGTCCATCCCTGAAATGGCAAACATGGCACGAGCGACGCAAGCACAAGTCGTTGATGAACGCATCAAAGAAGGTACGGTCGTATTTGACATGGGAATACGCGCTGTCGTTGGAGAACTCCAACGACAGCGCGAATCTCCTTTCGACATTTTTATGTCGAAAGGAGATTCGCGCTATTTTTTTGCGTTCACGGCTTTCTTCCTCACGCTTGTATTGGGCAAATACCCCTGGACTCGGCACACCATGACAAATCAAGTCAACTGTCGTAAGATTATCATAGTCTCTGCCAAGAAACGACTTCAGCCCTGCTATCTGACATGATGTACCAGAAAACAGGACTTCCCTTCCCCGATCCAATTCTTCCCTGCACTCACGTAGCGAATTCCCCATGTCGCTTTGGACGTATTTCGACCCACGCATTGCAGAAAGCTGTTCTGCATTCTCCGCCTTTGCATGGACGGCAGACAGATCGGGCGACATGACAACACCAAAAACACATCCGCCCTTGTCAAAGACCGACTGCGCAATCAAGCTAAACGCCCCACCAGAGGTACTCGCCATCAAAATGTCATGACAAGGATGCTTATAGGCAAAACACAAGGCTTTCTCATCACGCGGAAACTCCCTTGCCAAAGGGCATACCATTGCACACAATCCGCACTGAACACACTTCTTGTCATCTATCACCGGTTGCAGGAATCCCTCGGCATCAGGAAGCATCGAGATGGCCTCCCTTTTGCACACCGCATAGCATGCAGTGCATCCCGTGCATTCATCACGATTATATTCTCGAATGTTCATTGGTTCGCCTAATCCAACGCCACCTGTACCCATCGCGCCGAGAACAAACAACAGACAAGCGCAAACACAGACCGCCCATAGGTGGCCACAATGTTCAGGAAGATGCGTCGGTTCGCGGTCATACCATAGTTATGCAAAACATCCCTTGAAATATCCTATTGTCTTTGACAAGCCTTCTTGTAGCGGCACTTTAGGCTCCCAACCATCCAGAAGCGCCTTGGCGAGGGTGATATCCGGCTTGCGCTTCTTTGGATCGTCGGACGGAAGCGGCTTGTAGATCAGCTTCGACTTCGACTCCGGCATTTGACGCAGGACCTCCTCTGCCAGCTGCTTAATGGTATATTCACTAGGATTGCCCGTATTGATTACCGGCACAGCCGGAGTAAGAATTGTTCGAATGTTCGGATTGTGCGAATGTTCGATTGGCTTGCCGCCAAAGAAGTCGCGAATTGTTTTCTTCGGAAGCTCCATATACCGCCGGAAGGCCTCGATGAGGTCATCGCAATACTGGAAGCTGCGGGTCTGGGAACCGTCTCCGAAAATCGTGATGTCCTCATTGCGCAGTGCCTGCATGATGAAGTTTGAAATGACACGCCCATCCTGCGGATGCATGTTCGGTCCGTATGTGTTGAATATGCGAACCATGCGAACATCAACATCGCACTCGCGAATGTAATCTGCCGCGAAGGTCTCGGCAACGCGCTTTCCCTCGTCGTAGCAGCTGCGGATGCCGATGGTGTTCACATTGCCCCAGTAGCTTTCCACCTGAGGATGCACGGCCGGGTCGCCATAGACCTCGCTTGTTGAAGTGTGCAGCAGCTTCGCGCCGTGCTTCTTCGCGAGCTCCAACATATTGAGGATGCCGAAGACGCTCGTCTTGGTCGTGAAGATCGGCCGCGCCTGATAATGAACCGGCGAAGCCGGACACGCAAGATTGTAGATTTCGTCGAACTTCACGTCCTCGATGCCGTGACTCTTCTGCCACGATCCCGTCGCATCAATGACATCGTCATGTATGAATCGGAAATCAAAACTGCCGCGCAGATCGGTAATGTTGTCCTCCGACCCCGTGTAAAGATTGTCTAGGGCACACACCTTGTATCCATCCTTCAGCAACCGCCGACAAAGATGGCTTCCCAAGAACCCCGCCCCGCCTGTAACTAACGCCGTTTTCATTTGTTCTCACCACTCCTCAGGCATTCTCTTCCCATGAATCCGAAAAATCGTTGCTGTGATCCGAACACTCGACCTTGACGGAACTCCGCTCCCGCTCATAGTGACATAGATCACTGCCATCCTTAGATTGGGAATCAATACGAATGGTACGGCCATCTGGAAGCTCAAGTACAAAGGTTGAATGCCTAGGAGTTGCCGCCTCACACTTTTTGACAGTGCACCCCTCGACCACGGGCATTTCAAACTCAACGCCCTTGGCCTTGCATTCCTCAATGCGCTTCTTTATCGCCGCGATAATTCTATCCATTTCCAACTTCTTTCAACCTTCTATCGTTCCATTATCCTCAAGCTCCTCGGAGATCCGTGTGCGCTTATCCGTGGCGTACGCCCATGCGACGAACACCAACCAGAGGAACACGGCAACGGCCAAAGCCACGACCGCTGCAGCGGACACAGATGCCCGACATGAAACAAGTCAAACGTTCCGTATGTAATCACATTAGCCATTTCTCTCTTCTCTCATCTCCAGTGCGGCAATTCCGACACAGAACAAACAACCTCCGATTCTTTCATTCTCTTTCACCGCCATCATGATACACCAGGCAAATATAGGTGCATCTGAGATGTGATGTGTTTCGTGAGCGAATCACCCTCGCCTCTTGCTGTAATAGCCTTTGCTTATATGTCTATTCCGATTTATATAGGAATTAAGACCTTCGCCATTTTCAGCCAGGCGACACATCTCCTCAAAAGACAATTCGCCGATATCCTGCTTGCGATATTCATACAACATCCCGTCGTGAAATCTCACAAGAATATGGTCTTCATCATACTCATATGCAGTTATTCCAGAATCGCGCCCAGTGTTCTTATAGTTTTTCATCTTTTACCTCCACATGAGAACTCTTGAATAAGTCTTCCTCTTTCACCACACTCTATCCATCTTTTCATTCACTTACATCGCACATTCCCGCCGCCGCCAGCCCGCTTCTCCAGCACCTCTCTAAACTCAGCATTCGTCACGACTCAACTCCTCCACTCCAAACTCTTAACTCACCCACTTCGACCTCACCGCCCTCACGCCGCACCCAACAAATACAGGGGTTTCAGAGAAGTGGTGCTGATGTGTGAGTCCTTCGATCATAAGACATATTATTAGGCCAGCTAAAGTTTCAATGCGACATCTATGGAATTGTCCATATCGTATTACTTGTAGCCGCCCAAAGTTCACAATCACCAAGTCATATGGCACCGGCACCACAGATCATCAGCACACCCTAAAAAATAATTTCCCAGTTCTTTGCCTTAACAAGAAGTTCATCTACATAAGACTGTAAAGCTTCATTTCTGCTATACGTATAATAAAATCGAGCCTTGTCTTCATTTGGCAAAATTTGCGATATCACAAAATAGGCGCCAGATCTTTCAGCCCACGCCTTGATCAATGCAATAACATCAAAATAACCACGTTCGGTCGAGAAGATGATCGACGAAGCAACACATCTGCGAACAAACCTGCTGCCCAGACGCTGAACCAGCATCGCAATCAAATACTTTAGTGCACGATCGGAAGCATCCGGTGTTGCAGCCTGAATGTCGTAAGATACTTCAAACAAGTTCATTTTAGCAAATCACCAAGGTTCTCAACAGCATCATCATTCATGACGCAATCTAGGAACGCAACCAATGGCTCCAGCACTTTCGCATTCCAGTCCCATAATGATTCATCCGCATAGCATCGGTTTTGTCCATTAATCTTCCAAGCATCCGAATTAAATGCCGCTTTGTATTCATTCATCATTGACTTGTCTGTTGGACGATGCGCCGGAATGCCCTCCACGGACTTGACAAATGGAAACCAGCAGGCAGAAAAGAATTTTTCATGCTCGGCACTTGCGCGAACCGTCTGACGCAACACATCCTCAAGATCACCATCAGATTGATTGTCAGGGAATAAAAACAACCACTCTTTGGAACGTTCAATAGGATAGGATGCATCAAGACACAGCGTCCTGACAATCTCTTTTCTGCGAGCCTCCTGGCCGGCATGGTTCATATTTTTCCCTGTAACTGGAGGCACATCAGAATCGAAAATTATACCAGATGCAAATTTGCAATTATCCTCCATTTCGCTTGGACGTTTCAGCACGTTCTTCAGTCCACCTATCTTCGAATATCCATCAGTCCAATGCAACTCAACTTCAACTTCTCCATTTTTTGACCTCATCCGCACCGGCGTTTTCGGCTTCTCAGATTCAATTGGATTTTCTTGCCGATTAAAAGAATCCGCAAACCGCCTTAATAGCAATTCGTGCAGGAAATAAGCGTCCTTGGATCCTTCCACAAGCAAGACGATCTTTTTCATCGCATTCATCTCAACTCAAAATCTTCCTGAAGGTGTGTCTTAAAGGCACTGTACTCATACTCTGAGAAAACAATCTTGCCGCCCTTTTTGCATGCCATCTTCAGATAAACAAAATCGGAACCTTGATTTTCTTCCGAAACATCCTTCATTGCATGAAGCATTTCCAGGCTATGGGTCGAAGCAATTAACTGGACATTGCTCCGACGAGCGACCTTCACTAATGCCCCCCAAAGCAATCGCATTGCCGAATAGTGCAACCCATTCTCAACTTCATCAAACGCGCACACTCCACCATCTGGCACAAAAAGCACCATTGCAAGACTCATTGCCACCTTTACGGCACCATCCCCCAAAGATTTCAATGCGATTGGCGGTTTGACCCCTCTAAGTTTGACATATAAAGAGTTATCAATGGGCAAAACAGATTCAATCCTATCATCAATTGAGCGCAACGCCTCGTCAATGGACTCCGCCTCCCCCTTCTTATAAAGATTTATCAGACGATCCATCGCATAGTCTCGTAAATTAGGAGAAACATACAATCCTCTGCCGGATGGCGCATCCGAAATCTGGGTCGCAACCAAACCATTTTCATTCTGTTCAACCACAAAGAATTTTTTTGAATACGAATCTTCCAATGCCTTCAACGGCCGTTCTGATACATGAACCAGAATATGTGGGCTAGATTTTGCCATCTCCTCAACACTGTCAATGGGGATTGGAGAAGCTGACGCCGCACTGGACAAAACAACTTCTGGCGATTTAAATTCCATTCTGAACTTTCTGCTAATCAAATCATCAAACTCGGATGCAATTAATACTCCACGCGTTGTATCCCCTTGATTAAACAGTGAACGCAAATCATCCAACTTCGACATATCAACGCCACGATTACGGTTCGTTGACAGCAACATATCGCAGCCCTTGATGTCCAATGTCAATGCCAACGCCTCCAGCAACGAAGACTTGCCACTATTGTTTCTCCCGCCAATTACTGTAATAGGCGCAAAACAATCACATCCGAATTCATCGAATCCACGGAAATTATTAATTGCGACCTTTTTTATCATTACTAATGCTCCGTTTACAAGTATTTGGTATTATAATACATCACAGATCATACAACTGGTGTTGAACCTAGAATCGGAAAGAGCCAATGCTTAGTGAGACAGTAATCATTCCTCATAGTCCATCAATCTACGTGTTCTATATACTTAGGTCATTTTGCTGTCACGCCAGCTTCAGATACGCTCTCGCCCCGTGGGGTATGCAGCCGAATACCTCACTTTGGCGTTTCCAGCACGCCTACGCATGGGCAGATTTCCACTCATGTTTATATACTGCATATTATACCATTTATGGGGTGTTTTAGGGTTATCGGTTGTGGTCGTGAGTATTGATTTGCACTCCGAAAAACCGTGTTTTTCCGTTGAGTTCGTCGATACGTATTCGATTCATTCGTTCCCACCGCCCTCACGCCGCACCCAGCAAATACAGCCCTTTCCTCAAAGTGGTGCTGGTGTGTGTCTTAGCTGGGACATCGTCATCATCCGTTGCAGATGCTTTGATACATGAAGATGCACCCTTGATCATATTCAGGCTTCACGTGGCTATACACAAAAGTCTCGCGCTCTTTGTCCAACCGCGCAAACCCAAGCTCACCATAATATTCTATTAACCTCGTCTCGGGCAACGCATAGAGACAAAGCCATTTCGCGCCTATTATCGTAGATGCCTGAAGCGCGAGTGGTCGTATGAAATTGACAAATGCATATGCGCCAATCTTGCTTACGGCACGCTGCTTTGAGCGATAATTCTCGTTGACAGCAAAGTTGGAGACTTCCACGGCCGGGATAGTGTCAAAGAACGACCTGGTAACGGAAATTGGAATTAGGCAAGAACGGAGGGAAAAATATGCGGCCAACTCCCCAGTCATGGCATCATTTACAAGATAAGTCCGGCTCTCGTGAGCCTTCTCGTCTCTTAATGCGAGTTCCTTCAAGTAAATCTCCAACCCAGACGCCTTGCCATACGAGTTAAATGTCTCAAGAAGACGAAGATGATCAGGAACATCTGTAAGATGCTCGACAACGAAGTCGTCACTGCGCAAAACCGGTGGAACGTATTGCATCAAGCACCCCGCGATTCCATAGCAAGACGTTCTTTCCTGTGCTCTCGCGCAATCCAACGCG
>CAKURH010000048.1 GCA_934675625.1 uncultured Kiritimatiellota bacterium | reverse complement strand
CGCGCAATGGAACGAAAATCTTCACCTTTAGACATGGCACGAAAATTTCAGTCGAAATTTACAGTTGCTGTCCCCATATTTGACGGTTGAAAACGCAAGAAAATAAGATGGTTTGAGCAGATAGTGTGAAAATGAGAATTCAGAGCGGAAAATTCTCACGCAGAACGTTCCTGTTCCAGAAGGTCTCAAAAAGTCGTTACGTGCAGTGCGGTCAAACGACCGTCGGAAAGATTTGCTATAATTAGCGGTATCTGCTTTCTTTGACCACATAATCTTTCTACATAACGATATGCACATGGCTTTAATATTTCTTGTGCCGGGACTGTTCATCGTCATGGGATGGCTGTGGCGGCATGGCCATTATCCGCGCAGCCGCAATGCCGTGTTCGGCTATCGCACGGCGTTGTCCATGCAGAGCGATGAGGCGTGGAAGTACGCACAGGAGGTCTATGGCCGTGCCAGTTGGTGGGGCGGTTGGATTTTGCTGATTCTGTCCGTCGTGACGATTTTTTGTCTGCGGCATCTGGATGTTCGCGTCCGTGAAGTCTGGGTCTATTTCATTGCGGTGCAGTCAATGGTGGGCCCCCTGCCGCTGATGGCCTTTTGCGAGTATGCCCTGAAAAAAAAGTTTGGGGCGACGCGCGCGGTTGCTGGGACCGACGTGGCCAACAAGCGTTTTCGTCAGTATGAGCGTGTGGTCATCATTGCCTGTATGGCAAGTTTGGCCATTATGCCTGCTGTTTTCATAGTCATTGGCTGGCTGAGTCGGCGCGGAATGTTTGCCGGAAGCGTCAACGGTTCCTGCGGCTACCGCACGGCCTTGTCGATGCAGAGTCAGGAGGCATGGGATTTCGCACAGGCGTATTTCGGTCAGGTGTCTTGGTGGGTCGGATGGACTTCCTTGGCCGTGTCGGTTTGCGTGGCAACCCTCCTTGTCTGGAAGATGAGGCGGAAATGGTATTTCCACTTGCTCATGTTTGCGCTCTGCCTTGTTCAATGTGCGGGCACGATTGCCTTTTCGATTCTGCCCGTCGAGAACGCGCTGAAAGAAAGGTTTGGCGATGCGAAAAGTGCGCATGGTGATGCCGTACACAAGTAGCCGTTACTGAGGACAAAAGGCATGCCCAATGTGGATGTTTTGATTGAACGGGCGCGGATCGTTCGGGCGATTCGCGCGTTTTTTGATGCGCGCGGCTTCGTTGAGGTCGAGACGGCGGTGCGGATTCCCGCGCCGGCGCCGGAAGAGCACATCGACTGTCCGCCCTGTCGGGATGGCGGCTATCTGCGCGCCTCGCCGGAACTTCAGATGAAGAAGCTGCTGGCGGCGGGGATGGATCGCCTCTACCAGATCGGGCCGTGCTTCCGCGAGGGCGAGCGGGGGTCGCGCCACAATCCCGAATTCACGATGATCGAGTGGTACCGCAAGAATGCGACCTACCTCGACATCGCGGCGGACTTGGAAGCCCTGCTCGGAGCCCTTGAGCCGATTGCAAAACCCGGACGCGACAAGCGCGTCCCTCCCGTCTCTTCGGCGGGGGCCTGTCCCCAGAATTCGGGGGTCTGTCCCCACGCTCACGCCAGGGTCTGTCCCCCGGCACGTGGGGTCTGTCCCCAGCGGCTGACGGTGCGGGACGCCTACTTGAAATACGCCGGATGGGATCCGTGGACGGATTGGGATCAGGATCGCTTTGACTTCGACATGGCGACGAAAATCGAGCCCGCCATCAAGGCCCTCGGTGGCGGCGTGTTCCTGATGGACTACCCGCCGCAAGCCGCTTCTTTGGCGAAATTGTCGAAAAACAGTGATTTTCAGTCGCTTTCAGAAGACACGTCCGGGGGTCTGTCCCCAAGGGTTTATGCCGAGCGGTGGGAGTTTTACTGGGACGGGATGGAGCTTGCGAACTGCTTTACGGAACTGTGCGACGCGGCGGAGCAGCGCGCGCGGTTCATGGCGGCGAAATCGAACCGGCAGGTTCTGGGCGAGTCGGATTATCCCCTCGACGAGGATTTCCTGGCGGCGCTGCCGCGCATCGGGTCAGCGGCGGGCGTCGCGCTGGGTGTCGATCGTCTCGTGATGGTTCTGACGGGCGCGAAGACGATTGCCGGTGTCCGTGCGCCGTTGTGAGGCGGCGTGAGCGTCGCTTTCGCGGCCGAGCAGGCAGGAAGGGCCGGGGTCGCGCCGCCCTGCGCCGCGTCAGCCGAAATTATGGTATAATACGCAAAATGCTTGACAAAGCGCAAGTGGGTGAATTGTAGACTGGAGTGACTATGGCAAGAATGAAGAAGCCGGGGCGAAAACCGTCGCCCGAGAAAGCGGCGAAGCGGAAAAAGGCGGCGCGCGGCTCGTCCGGGGATGACCTGGACGAGGTGATTGGCGTGTCGGACGATGACGACCTGCCGCCCGATGAGGACGATGAGGACGTCTCGGACGAGGCGCTTGACACCGAGGAACTGGCGGCGGAGGTCGAGCGCACGGAGGCCAAGGGCAAGGCCGAGGAAGCGGAGGCGGTGGACGAAGACCTGCCGCCGATGCCCGCGGTCGTCGGCGACGAGTCGGCCGACGCCTCCGACGCCGACACGGTGCTGCCGTCGATGGAGGGCATGTCGATTCTCCGCGAGACGGAATTGAACGACGTCATTCAGGACGTGAAGCGGCGCAGCGAGGCGAACGGCGGCTACATCACCTACGAGGAGCTGAACCAGATCCTGCCGTCGAACATCGTCGACGCGATCCAGAGCGATAAGTACCTGAAGATCCTCGAGGCGCTGGGCGTGCAGGTCCTGCGCGAAGAGGACGTGAAGAAGTACCTCGACGCGAAGAACGCGAAGACGACCGACCAGAAGACGCGCTCGTCCGACATGATCGAGGACCCAATCCGCATGTACCTGCACCAGATGGGGCAGGTGCAGCTCCTCAAGCGCGAGGAGGAGGTCGAGATCTGCGCGATCATCGAGGACGCCGAGGCGAAGACGAAGGACATGTTCAACCGCTTCCTCTTCGTGCCGGCGATGTACGCCTCGCTCCTCGACAAGCTCGAAGGCCAGTGCGAGCGCTTCGACCGCATCGTGACGGACAAGTTCGACGACAACCGCGACGCCTACATGGAGCTGATCCCGCAGTTCCGCAAGGAGATCAAGGACGTCGACAAGCGTCTCCGCGACGCGAGCGCGAAGTATCTCTCGGTCATCGCCCAGAAGAACGCCTCGCCCACGATGGTGCGCGGCGCGGAGAAGGGGCTGGCGAACGCGCGGGCGGCCCTGCGCCAGTGCTTCGACGACCTCAGCTACAAGCAGAAGGTCCTCGAGACGCTCTGCGCGGACGCCGACGAGAGCATCTACCTGCCCTATCGCGCGCTCGTGGCGAAGCAGGCGAACCTCTTGGCGCAACGCCCCTCGAAGCGGCGCGAGGAGGAGCTGAAGACGGTGCGCGCGGCGATGGCCCAGAAGGAGGCCCTCTTCGGCATGCCCGGCGAGGAGTTCATCTCGACGTTCTCCGAGCTGCGCAAGATCCTGAAGAAGGGTCAGGTCGCCCGCACGCGGATGGTCGAGGCGAACCTCCGCCTCGTCATCTCGATTGTCAAGAAGTACATGAACCGCGGACTCTCGTTCCTCGACCTCATCCAAGAGGGCAACACCGGCCTCATGAAGGCGGTCGAGAAGTTCGAGTACAAGCGCGGCTACAAGTTCTCGACGTACGCGACGTGGTGGATCCGCCAGGCGGCGACGCGCGCGATCGCCGACCAGGCGCGGACAATCCGCATCCCCGTGCACATGATCGAGACGATCAACAAGCTCATGCGCGTGCAGAAGCGGCTGATCCAGAAGCTCGGTCGCGAGCCGACGGAACAGGAACTGTCGCAGGAGATGGACATGCCGCCGGACCAGGTTCGCGCGGTGCGCCGCATGGCACAGCAGCCGATCTCGCTGCAGTCGAAAGTCGGCGACAACGACGACGCGCACTACGGCGACTTCATCCCCGACCTCTCGAGCGAGAACCCGTTCGAGGTGACGGAGGGGCACCTGCTGAAGGAGCGCCTGCGGGAGATCCTGAACACGCTGACGGACCGCGAGCGGCAGGTCGTTGACTTCCGCTTCGGCCTCACGGACGGGTACAGCCGGACGCTGGAGGAGGTCGGTCGCCTCTTCAACGTCACGCGCGAGCGCATTCGCCAGATCGAGGCGAAGGCGCTGCGCAAACTCCGCCATCCGAGCCGGATGAAATCGCTCGGAGACTACAAGAACAGCTAAACCAAAATCAAAAACAGAGAAAACAGAAAAATTAGGAGAAAAAGAAAATGAACTGCATCAACGGAATCATCGAACTGTTCAAGAACTGCCAGACGTCCTGCGCGGCCATTACGCTGGCCATTGTGGCCTTCGTCCTCGGCGCGCTCGTGGCGATCCTCGTCGCCAAGGTCTTCTGCCCGTGCGGCAAGTCGTCCTGCAAGAAAGGCGACGCGCGCAAGCCGCAGAAGAAGGAGGAGCGTCCCTTCGAGAAGCGCAAGCCGCATCCCGCCCCGGCGGACGGCTCGGTCGAGATCTACGTCGGCAACCTCAGCTACGACATGACCGAAGACCAGCTCCGCAAGGAATTCGAGGCGTTCGGCACGGTCAACTCGGCGCGGCTCATCCTGAACAAGTTCAACGGCAAGTCCAAGGGCTTCGGCTTCGTCCAGATGCCGAACCGCGCGGAGGCCGAGAAGGCGTGCGAGGCCCTGAACGACAAGGAAGTCCTCGGTCGCAAGATGAAGTGCAACGAGGCGAAGAACCTCATCTGAGAAACACAATCGAACAATCGAATTGTCGAATAGACGCGTTCGGGAGGCAATCAGATGGCAAAGGCGTTGGTACCGTTGGCAAAGGGCTTTGAGGACATCGAGGCCGTGACGATTGTCGATGTCCTCCGGCGCGGCGGCGTCGAGGTCGTGACGGCATCCCTTCAGGAAGCGACGGACGTCTTGAGCGCGCATGGCATCCCGATGAAGGCTGATGCGCGGTTGGCGGACGTTGCGGACGGCGACTTCGACGCGATTGTCCTGCCCGGCGGCGGCGAGGGCACCGAGAACCTCAAGAACTCGGATCGCCTCATCCGCCGCCTCCAGCGCCAGAACGAGGAGGGTCGGCTCCTCTGCGCAATCTGCGCGGCGCCGACCGTCCTTGTCGAGGCGGGCGTGCTCGCCGAGGGCCTGCACGTGACGTGCTACCCGACCTGCCAGATGGAGCTCGACCGCCCGTGGTCGCCTGTGCCCGTCGTGGCGGACGGCAACGTCATTACCGGTCAGGCGCCGGGTTCCGCGCTCCTCTTTGCGCTCGTCGTCCTCCAGACGCTGACGGACGAGGCGACGGCGCGCAAGGTCGCGCGCGGCATGGTGACGGACGTCCTCAGCTGACCGATGTTCCGTCGCCTGTCCATTTCGTCCTTCAGGTTCTTCCTCGCGGGGAAGGGCCTTTCTTTTCAGACGGGCAAGTATTTCGGGCAGGCGCTGCTCGTCGGCACGATCGCCGGCTTCGTCGTCGTGGCGTTCCGTTTCCTGATCGACCTCGGCTTCGCGTGGATCTTCGATCCCGCCGCCGCGCTGAAGATCCGCTGGCTGTTCGTCGTTCTGCCGCCGCTCGGCGCGCTTGCGGGCTATCTGCTGATTCGCCGCTTCGACTCGCTGGAGCACGCGCGCGGCACGGACAGCGCGATTCTCGCCTACCACCGCCGCTGCGGCTACGTGCCGCCGGCCGTGCTGCCGGTGAAGTCCGTCGCGTCCGTCCTGACGATCGCCTCGGGCGGCTCGGCCGGCTACGAGGGCCCCGTCACGCTCCTCGGCGCGGCGTGCGGCAGTCTCGTTGCCTCGTGGTTCTCCCTGCCCGCGCGCGCGCGGCGCATCCTGATGACGGCCGGCATTTCCGCCGGCATCGCGGCGCTCTTTCAGGCGCCGCTCGCGGGCGCGATCTTCGGCTTCGAGGTCCTCTACTCGTCGAGCGACGTCGAGTACGAGTGCCTGTTGCCGTGCTTCACGGCGGCGACGGTCGCCTACACGATCTTCGCCTGCTTCTTCGGCTGGGGGACGCTCTTCCAGATGCCGAACATCGCCTATGAGAACGGGCTGCGCCTTTTGCCCTACTTCGTCCTCGCGCTCGTCGTCACGTTCGGCGCGCGCTTCTACATCCGCTTCTTCATGTCCACCGAGCGCGCGTTCGCGTCCCTGCCCGTGCCGGGCTGGCTGCGCGTCGTTCTGGGCGGACTCGCCACGGGGCTTCTCGGCTTGCTGGTGCCCGCGATTCTCGGCACGAGCTATCCCGTCATCCAGCAGGTGCTGTCGGGCGGCGCGCTGATGCTTCCGGCGCTTGTGATCCTCTTCTTCGCGAAGGTCGTCGCGACGTCCTTCACCGTCGGGAGCGGCGGTTCGGGCGGCGTGTTCGCGCCCGCGCTCGTCTGCGGCGGCGCGCTCGGCGCGGCGGTCGGCCAGGTCTTCGCGGCCGTGCTCCCGGCGTCGTTCGGCATCCAGCCGGCGGCGTTCGCGCTCGTCGGCATGGCGGGCTTCCTCGCCTCGTCCATCCGCACGCCGATGGCGGCCATCGTGATGGTCGCGGAAATCTCCGGCAACCACGGCCTCCTCGTGCCGGCGATGTGGGTCTGCGGCATCTCCTTCTGGCTCAACAACGGCTGGTCGCTCTACCGCAGCCAGCCGCACTGCCGCGAATCCTCGCCCGCGCACGGGTTTCTCGCGCGAAAAATGTGATATAATCTTCGAGACTATGGCATACTGTGACATTTCGTTGGGGCTGTCGATCACCTTCATGCTCGCCGGCCTTGTCGCGCTCGCGTGGTCGAGCGACGTCTTCGTGGCCGGCTCGTCCGTGCTGGCGAAGGCTCTTGGCATTTCGCCGTTCATCATCGGCATGGTGATCATCGGCTTCGGGACGAGCGCGCCGGAACTGTGCGTGAGCGTGATGTCCGGCCTGTCGGGCCACGCGAGTCTCTCGCTCGGCAACGCCTACGGCAGCTGCACGTTCAACATCGCGGTCATCCTCGGCGTCTCGGCCCTCATCCTGCCGCTCGTCACGAAGCCGGCCATCACGTTTGTCGCGGGGCCGGGGCTCGCGGCAATCACGCTGTTCTCATGGTGGCTTCTGCGCGATGGCGCCTGCTCGCGCGTCGAGGCGGGGATCCTCCTCGCGGCGTTCGCCGTTCTTCTGCCGCTTTACTGCTGGTTCGACCAGAAGACGAAGGAAAGGGAAGAAGGAAGAAGGAAAACGGAAGAAGAATGCGGGGTAAAGGATGAGGTGCGCGCAACGGCGCGGGCGTTGCTCGTCTCGCTTATGAAGGTTGCCGTCGGGCTCGTCGTCTTGGTCGGGTCGTCGCATTTCCTCGTCTGGGGCGCGGTCGACTTCGCGAAGTATCTCGGCGTGAGCGACCTCGTGATCGGCCTCACGATCGTTGCGGCGGGAACGTCCCTGCCGGAGCTCGCGAGCGCGATTGCGTCCGCCCGGCGCGGCGAACACGAGTTCGTGCTCGGCAACATCATCGGCTCGAACCTCTTCAACACGCTCGCCGTCGTGGGCCTCGCGACGTTCCTCTCGCCGTTCGAGGCGGCGGCGGACGGCACGCCGGCGTTCTCGCCCTACATCCTCACGCGCGACCTGCCGGTCATGGCGGCCGTCTCGCTCTCGATCATGCTCTTCGGCTTCAACTGGCGGCATCCGAGGGAACCGGGCGTCATCAACCGCAAGGAGGCCGTGGGGTGGATCCTGTCGTTCGCCGTCTACACGCTCGTCATGTTCCTTCAGGAGACGGGGCGGTGGTGGGAAGCTGTTGAATGTCTGAAAGATTGAATCGCCATGTCACATGTCATTGCTATTGATGGGCCTTCGGGCGCGGGCAAGAGCTCGGTCTCGAAGCGCGTCGGACGGAAACTCGGCTACCTGCACGTCGATTCGGGTGCGCTTTACCGCATCATGACGTGGCAGTGCCTCGAAAACGGCATCGACACGTCGAATCCCGACGCAGTCGCCGCCTTCGCCGCGACGGTCGAGGTCACGTGCCGTCCCGAAGACGGCGCAATCGCCTACTACGTGAAGGGCGAGGTGCCGGGCAACCGCATCCGCACGCCGGAGATCAACGCGCACGCGTCGGCGGTCGCGACGGTCAAGGCGGTGCGCGACCGCATCACGGCGATCCTGCGCGGCCTGACGGCGCACGGCGACCTCGTGGTCGAGGGCCGCGACATCACGACGGCCGTCTTCCCGGACTCGCCCGCGCGCTTCTTCCTGACGGCGAGCGCGGAGGCGCGGGCGCGTCGGCGCCAGCGGGAGGAAGTCGCGAAGGGCATCGCGAACCAGAGCGAGGCGGCGGTCAAGGCGTCGCTTCTCGCGCGCGACGCCATCGACTCGACGCGGAAATATGCACCGCTCCGCAAGGCGGATGGCGTCGTGGAGATCGATTCGAGCGACCTCACGCTGGACGAAGTCGTCTCGGCTGTCTTGGCGGCCCTGCCGGGGGACTGGCAAAGCAAAACGCAGGGGAAATCAAAAATGAAATACACAGAATGGTCGCGGACGTGCGGCCTCGTTCTTTCCCTTTCGCTTCTCGCGCTGTCGCTGACGGCGGTGGCCGAGACGCGCACGGTGCAGATGCTCCCCGGCGAAGGCTGGTGGGGGCTCTGCAATGACTTCGGGCGGCAGATGCCATTCACGGCGGAAAGCGACTTCGCGTGTGACCTGCGCGAGAACAACTACGCGCACCAGGCGCAGTCGCTGCTCGTCTCGGATCGGGGGCGCGCGATCTGGTGCGACGAGCCGGTCAAGGTCGCGATCAAGGGCGGCGCAATCGCGCTTGCGAGCGACAAGGGCGCAATCGAACTCGTCGAGAAGGCCGGGGCGAACCTGCGCGGGGCGCTCGAATACGCGGCGCGGAACTGGTATCGTCCGACAGGCGAGGAGCCCGAGCTGCTCTACTTCGCCGCACCCCAGTACAACACGTGGATCGAGCTGACCTACCACCAGAACGAGAAGGACATTCTCGCCTACGCGCAGTCGATGCTTGACCACGGCTTCCCGCCCGGCGTCTTCATGATTGACGACACGTGGCAGGCCGGTTACGGCGACTGGCGCTTTGAGCCGACGCGCTTCGCCGACCCGAAGGGCATGGTCGAGAAGCTGCACAAGATGGGCTTCAAGGTGCTGCTCTGGATGTGCCCGTTCGTGTCGATGGACACGCCGGCCTTTCGCCGCATCGCGTGGGGGCGCAATCCCGACGACGTGAAAGGCTATCCGTCGAAGGGCGGCTTTCTGAACGAGAGCCCGAAGAAGAGCTGGTATGGCGTGCCCTATCCGGCAGCGGTCAAGTGGTGGAACGGGTGTTCGGCGCTCCTCGACTTCACGCACCCGAACGCGGTCGCGTGGTTCGACGAGCAGCTGGACGGCCTGAAGCGCGACTTTGGCGTGGACGGCTTCAAGTTCGACGGCGGCTCCGTCTCGTACTACGCCGGCACGAAGGACACGTCCGGCGAGGGCGGCAGCGCGCCAAAGACCTACGCCTACGACCGGACGGCCTCCGCTGCGCAGCAGAGCGCGCTCTACGGGTCGTTCGCCCTCAAGCACAAGGGCAGCGAATACCGCAACGTCTTCGGCTTCGCCGGCAAGCCCGTCATCATGCGGCTCCACGACAAGCCGCACACATGGGAGGCCCTGCGGCGGCTCGTCCCCGACATGCTCGCGGCAGGCTTCGTCGGCTGTCCCTTCATCTGCCCCGACATGGTTGGCGGCGGCGAGTGGTCGACGTTCATCCCCGGCGCGCCGTTCTCGGAGGAGCTGTTCGTGCGCTCGGCGCAGGTGCAGGCGCTCTGCCCGATGATGCAGTTCTCGGCGTCGCCCTGGCGCTACCTCAACGCGGCAAACCAGAAGATCGTCGCGGACGCGGTTGCGCTTCGGCAGAAGTTCGCGCCGACGTTCGTCGAGCTCGCGAAGCGGGCGGCGAAGGACGGCCAGCCGATCATGCGCAATCTCGAATACGCCTATCCCGGCCGTGGCTATGCCGCGATTCGCGACCAGTTCCTGATGGGCGACGACCTCCTGGTCGCGCCGGTCGTCGAGGCGGGCGCGACGTCGCGTGCGGTCGTCATCCCGCCGGGGACGTGGAAGGCCGACGACGGCTCGGTCGTGACGGGCCCGACGACGGTCACGGTCGCGACGCCGCTTGCGCGCCTGCCGCATTTCACGCGGCAGTGACCGAAGTCGGGATCTGTTCATGGAGGAGGCAAGATGAAGAAGATGATGTGCGTGTGCGCGGCGGCGTTGCTCGTCGCCGGGTGCGGCAAGGAGGGCGGCGCGCCGTTCGGCGGCGGGCCGAAGGGGCCGAAGTACCGCTTTGCGCCGATCACGCGCACGGATCTCGTGCGCACCGTCGAGGCGACGGGAACCGTCCAGCCGCGCAACACGCCGAGCGGCATCCCCGTCGGCGCGCAGGTGAACGGCAAGGTCATCAAGCTCTTCGTCGACTACAACTCGACCGTGACGAACGGGCAGGTCGTCGCGCTCATCGACCCGCTCGTCTACGAGGCGACGTACCGCAACGCGGTCGGCCAGCTGCACGGCAACCGGGCGAAGGTGAAGCAGTGCGAGGCGGCGCTCACGCTTGCGGAGAAGACGCTCGTGCGCAAGCGGGCGCTCTTCAGGAAGGAGATGTGCTCGGAGGCCGACCTCGACGCGGCGATTGAGGCGCGGGACAGCGCGGCCGCGTCGCTCGACAGCGCGAAGGCGTCCGTCGAGCAGTCCGAGGCGTCCGTCTCGAAGGCGAAGGCCGACCTCGACTACTGCACGATCCGCTCGCCCGTGAACGGCGTCGTCCTCGCGCGCAAGGTCGAGGAGGGCGAGACGGTCGTCTCGTCGATGAACGCGGTGCCCGTGCTGACGATTGCGGAAGACCTGAAGACCGTGTGGGTCGAGGCGACCGTGCCGGAGGCGGACGTCGGCAACATCAAGGTCGGTCAGTCCGTCACCTTCACGGCGGACGCCTACCGGCGCAAGTTCGCGGGCAAGGTGCGGCAGATTCGCCTCGCCGCGACGACGACGAACAACGTCGTCACGTATCCGATCATCATCGAGGCGGAGAATCCTGACGAGATGCTGTTCCCCGGCATGACGGCGACGCTGTCCATCGAGACGGCGCGCGCCGAGGACGCGGTCGTCGTCTCGGCGGCGGCGTTCCGCTTCCGTCCGAAGGAGGAGGACCGCGCGCCGGGCGAGGTGCCGCGCGGCCGCAAGATCTGGCTTGTGGGCGCGGACGGCAAGCTGACGCCGCACCTCGTCACGGCGGGCGTTTCGGACGACTCCTTCACGGAGCTGGTGGGCGGCGATGCGTTCGAGGGCAAGGAGGCGGTCGTCGGCTACCAGACGGCCTCGACGCTCGCCCATCCGACGGACGCGGCGAGCAACCCGTTCATGCCGAAGCGGCCGAAGTTCGGCACGGCGGGCACGGCGCCCGAGCCGAAGAAATAGCCATGGCACACCTGATCGAAGTCCGGGACCTGCGCAAGA
Source organism: uncultured Kiritimatiellota bacterium (assembly GCA_934675625.1). Lineage (GTDB taxonomy): Bacteria > Verrucomicrobiota > Kiritimatiellia > RFP12 > UBA1067 > UBA1067. The sequence continues at coordinate 16,726 of CAKURH010000048.1, read as the reverse complement.
CGTATGCGGTCGGCGACGAGCCGGTGCATGCGCTGGACGGCGTCTCCGCGTCGATCGACAGCGGCGAGTTCGTCGCGATCATGGGCGCGTCCGGCTCGGGCAAGTCGACGATGCTCAACATCCTCGGCTGCCTCGACACCCCGACGTCCGGCTCGTATCTGCTGGACGGGCTGGAGGTCGCGCGGCGCAGCCGCCGGGAGCTCGCGATCATCCGCAACCAGAAGCTCGGCTTCGTCTTCCAGAACTTCAACCTGCTGCCGCGCACGAGCGCGCTGGAGCAGGTCGAGCTGCCCGACCTCTACATGGGGCGGCTCACCCGCGCCGAGCGCCGCCGCCGCGCGACCGAGCTGCTGAACCGCGTCGGGCTCGGCGGCCGCGTCGGCCACACGCCCGCGCAGCTTTCCGGCGGGCAGCAGCAGCGCGTCGCGATTGCCCGTGCGCTCATGAACGAGCCGCCCGTCCTGTTCGCCGACGAGCCGACGGGCAACCTCGACACGAAGAGCTCCGTCGAGATCATGCAGCTCTTCACCGAGCTCTCGCAGGAGGGCATCACGATCATCATGGTCACGCACGAGGACGACATCGCCGCCTACGCGACGCGGCATCTCCTCATGAAGGACGGCAAGCTTGTGAAGGACGACCGCATTGTGCTATAATATCCCATGTTTGTGAAACGCATGCACAGAACTATCGACAAGGGGGAGGCGTTGCCGTGACGAAGGCCGTCTATCCCGGCACATTCGACCCGATGACGCTCGGTCACTTCGACCTCATCAAGCGGGCCGCGAAGCTCTACGACCGCCTCGTCGTCGCCGTCGCGGCGACGAGCAAGAAGCAGGGTGCGCTCTTCGGGGCCGAGGAGCGGCTCGCGATGATCCGCGAGGACGTGCGCCGCGCGCGCCTCGGCAACGTCGAGGTGAAGGTGCTTGATGGGCTGCTCGTCGACTTCTGCCGCCGCGAGGAGGCGTTCGTCGTCATTCGCGGCGTCCGGGTCTATTCCGACTTCGAGTACGAGTTCCAGATGGCGCTGACGAACCGCCGTCTCGCGCCGGAGATCGAGACGCTGTTCATGATGCCGAGCGAGAGCCTCGCGTACGTCACGGCCTCGACCGTGCGCGAGATCGCGAGCTACGGCGGCGACACGGCGGCGTTCGTGACCCCGGCCGTGCAGCGGCGGCTGAGAAGGATTGAAGAGGAGAAAAGGCATGGACACGAAACTGGTCATTGACGTCACGCGGCTCGACCCTTCGGGCGAGGAGCTGGTCGGCGAAGTCGACTGCGTGGACCTGGACGAGCCGTTCGTGAAGCCGTTCGGCGGCATCCGCTATCGGCTCACCGCGCAGGTCTTCGGGACGGAGCTCCTTGTGCGCGGCCATCTGGAGCAGGACTTCGACCTCGTCTGCTCCCGGTGCGGGAAGGACTTTGACGACACGGTCAAGGTCGACGATTTCACGCAGTCCTACGAGCTGACGGAGCAGACTCAGGAGGTCGATTTGACGGCTGACGTGAGAGAGAGTATAATACTCACCTTACCGACATACCCGGTCTGTCGCGAGTCCTGCCCGGGGATCGAACAAAAGGAGGCGACTCCTGCGGACGATCGGTGGAACGTACTCGACAATTTGCAGAAACAGAAGTAAGGAGAAAAAAGACATGGCAAGTCCTAAGAACCGTGTGTCCAAGCGTCGTAAACGCGAGCGTGTCGCTTCCTTGGAGAAGCCGATCCTCGCCGAGGTCGGAACCTGTCCCGCGTGCGGCGCGGCAGTCCGTTCGCACCGTGCGTGCCCGAAGTGCGGCACGTACAAGGGGCGCAAGGTCATCGCGGCGGCGGCGAAGTAAGCCCGCCCGCCTGAACGAGAGAATCCTCCGGAGCCGCTGGGCGATGGAGGATTTCGGGTTTTTCTTTCAGGTTCTCGAATCTTTCAGGAGGCTTGACGGATGACACGTGTTGCGTTGGATGCGATGGGCGGCGACTACGCGCCCGAACAGGTCGTGATTGGGGCCGTCGAGGCGGCGGCGGGCGTGCCGGACGTGAAGATCCTGCTCGTCGGCCAGCTCGCCCCGATTCAGGCGGAGCTGGACAAGCTGCCGCCGAAGCTGAAGGCGACCGCCCAGCAGGTGATCGAGAAGGGCACGCTGGAGATTGTCCACGCGCCCGACGTCGCGGAAATGGACGAATCGCCGGTCGATGCCGTCCGCAAGAAGCGCGACTGCTCGATCAACGTCGCGATGCGGCTCGTGAAGGAGGGGCGCGCCGATGCGTTCGTGTCGGCGGGCAACTCCGGCGCGGTCGCGACGAGCGCGATCCTGACGCTGGGGCGCATTCCGGGCGTGAAGCGTCCGGCGATCGCGACCGTCCTGCCGAACCGCAATCCGAAGCGTCCGCTCATGCTTCTGGACGCCGGCGCGAACATGGACTGCCACCCCGAGTGGCTCGTGCAGTTCGCGATCATGGGCAATGCCTACTCGAAGGCCGTCCTCAAGCGCGGCACGCCGGCCGTCGGTCTCATCTCGATCGGCACGGAGGACTGCAAGGGCAACGAGATGACGAAGCAGACCTTCCCGCTCCTCAAGGAGGTGAAGGACCTCAACTTCGTCGGCAACATCGAGGGCAAGGACCTCTACAAGGGCCACATCGACATCGCCGTCTGCGACGGCTTCGTCGGGAACGTCGTCCTCAAGACGACGGAGTCGATCGCGAAGGCGATCGGCTACTGGCTGAAGAAGGAGTGCTTCAAGGGGCCGCTGCGCTTTCTCGGCGCGCTTCTCCTCAAGGGCGCGTTCCACTCGCTCAAGGAGCAGCTCGACCCCGAGATCTACGGCGGCGCGCCGCTCCTGGGCGTGCCGGGGGCCGTGATCATCACGCACGGCAGCTCCTCCCACAAGGCCATCTACTATGCCGTCAAGGCCGGCGTCGCGGCGGCGACCAACGACGTCTCGGGCCTCATCGCAAAGGCAATCGCCGACCACGCCGAGGATCAGAAGCAGAAATGAGCGACTACAATTTCTCCGCCATCGAGAAGAAGTGGCAGAAGTACTGGCTCGAGAACAAGACGTTCAAGACGGACGCGCAGGGCAAGGGCGAGAAGTTCTATTGCCTCGATATGTTCCCCTACCCGTCGGGCGCGGGCCTGCACGTCGGCCATCCCGAGGGCTACACGGCGACGGACATCCTCTGCCGCTACAAGCGCATGAAGGGCTTCAACGTCCTGCACCCGATGGGGTGGGACGCCTTCGGCCTTCCGGCCGAGCAGTACGCCGTCGAGACGGGCACGCACCCGGCCGTGACGACGAAGAAGAACGTCGACCGCTTCCGCGAGCAGATTCGCGCGCTCGGCTTCTCCTACGACTGGGACCGCGAGGTCAACACGACCGATCCGAAGTATTATCGCTGGACGCAGTGGATCTTCGAGCAGCTCTACAAGAAGGGGCTGGCCTACGTCGCCGAGGTTCCGGTGAACTGGTGCCCTGCGCTGGGCACGGTGCTGGCGAACGAGGAGGTCATCGACGGCAAGTCGGAGCGCGGCAACCACCCGGTCATCCGCAAGCCGATGCGCCAATGGATGCTGAAGATCACCGCCTACGCCGAGAAGCTGCTGGAGGGCCTCGACGGCCTCGACTGGCCGGAGGGCGTCAAGGAGATGCAGCGCAACTGGATTGGCAAGTCCGAGGGGGCGCTGGTGAATTTCGGGGTTACAACGGACGGGGGCTCTGGCGGCCGAACGGACGGGGCTTCTGGCAGCCCCGCGCCCTTGCCCAAGGATGTCATCACCGTTTACACGACGCGCTGTGATACGCTGTTTGGGGCGACGTACATGGTTCTGTCGCCGGAGCACAAGCTTGTCGAGAAGTGGCTGGCCGACGGCACGATCCGCAACGCCGACGCGGTGCGGGCCTACCAGAAGAAGGCCGCGTCGAAGAGCGACTTGGAGCGCACCGAGCTCAACAAGGAGAAGACGGGCGTGCGACTCGACGGCGTGAAGGGCGTCAATCCCGTGAACGACACGGCGATTCCGATCTTCATTTCCGACTACGTGCTCGCCTCCTACGGCACGGGCGCGATCATGGCCGTGCCGGCGCACGACGAGCGCGACTTCGACTTTGCGAAGGTCTTCGACCTGCCGATCGTGCAGGTCGTCGCCCCGGCGGATTCCGACGCGGCGAAGAACGCTTCGGCGGATCCCGTGCCGTACACGGCGGACGCGGCGTTTACCGACATTGCGACGGGCGTCATGGTCTCGTCGGGCTTCCTCACCGGCCTCTCGGTCGACGATGCGCGCAAGGCGATGGTCAAGTGGCTCGTCGAGAAGGGCGTCGGGCAGGCCAAGACGCAGTACAAGCTGCGCGACTGGCTCTTCTCTCGCCAGCGCTACTGGGGCGAGCCGTTCCCGGTCATCCACTGGGAGGACGGCACGCAGTCGCTCGTCCCGGAGGAGGATCTGCCGCTCACGCTGCCCGCGCTGGACGACTACAAGCCGACCGGCACGGGCGAGCCGCCGCTTGCGAAGGCGACGGACTGGGTGAACGTCATCGACCCGAAGACGGGCAAGAAGGGCGTGCGCGAGACGAACACGATGCCGCAGTGGGCCGGCAGCTGCTGGTACTACCTCCGCTACATCGACCCGCACAACGACAAGGCGTTCTGCGATCCCGGCCTGCTGAAGAAGTGGCTGCCGGTCGACCTCTACGTCGGCGGCGCGGAACATGCGGTGTTGCACCTGCTCTACTCGCGCTTCTGGCACAAGGTGCTCTTCGACCTTGGGCTCGTCCCGACGCCGGAGCCGTTCCAGAAGCTCGTCAACCAGGGCATGATCCTCGGCCTCGCGTACAAGAACGCGCGCGGCGTCCTCATCCCGATGGACCAGGTCACGTGGAAGGACGGCAAGCCGTTCGGCCCGAAGAACTGGGGCCTGGACGGTGCAGACCTTTCCGAACTCGAACCCCTGACCGAGTTCCCGGCGAAGATGTCGAAGTCGCTGAAGAACGTCGTCAACCCCGATGACGTCATCCGCGACTACGGCGCGGACTCGTTGCGGCTCTACGAGATGTTCATGGGGCCGCTGCAGGTCGTGAAGCCGTGGCAGACGTCGGGCGTGAAGGGCGTCCATAACTTCCTGAAGCGCGCGAACCGGCTCGTCACCGAGACGAAGGCCGTGGAGCGTCCGCTCACCAAGGCCGAGGCGAAGACGCTCGCGACGATGGTGAAGAAGGTCGGCGAAGACCTGGAGGCGCTCGCGTTCAACACGGGCATTTCGGCGATGATGGTCTTTCTCAACGAGGCGGAGAATCTTGCCAAGGTCGGAACGGACGGGGTCTCTGGCGGCCCCGCACCCTTGCCCAAGGACGTGGCATCCGCTTGTTCGGCCTCTGGCGGCCCCGCCGCCTTGCCCAAGGAGTTTCTTGAGAAATTCGTTCTGTGCCTCTCGCCGTATGCGCCGCACTTGGGCGAAGAGCTCTGGCAGTTCCTCGGTCACGCGGACACGCTCGCCTACGAGCCGTGGCCGACGTTCGACGCGGCGGCGCTCGTCGAGGACGAGATCGAGATTCCGGTGCAGGTTCTGGGCAAGCTGCGCGGTCGTGTTCGCATTCCGGTCGCGGCGACGCCCGCCGAAATGGAGGCGGCGGCGCGGGCGAACGCCGATGTCGCGCGCTTCCTCGACGGCAAGACGGTCGTAAAGGTGATCACCGTCCCGAAGCGCCTGGTCAATTTCGTCGTGCGGTAAGCCGACGGTCACGTTAAAACATTCAAGCCATGACGAGCAACGACGAATATGTCATCCAGCTGCTGACCGAGCGCGGGTACCTGACGCCCGAGCAGGTCGAGACGGCGGCCAACTCGATGAAGGCCGAGAACGAGACGACGCTCGACGCGCTCGTCGCGGGCGGGACGATCGGGCAGGACGAGGTCCTTGGCACGATCGCCGACCAGTTCGGCCTCAAGTACTGCCACATCGACGCCGACGCGATCGACGCGGCGTCCGTGACGAAGGTGATCACGCCAGAGATCGCGAAGAAGTACGGCGTCGTGCCGATCGTGGCGGACGACGACTCGGTGACGGTCGCGCTCTCCGACCCGATGGGGTACGACGCGATCGACTCGCTGCGCTTCGTGCTGGTCGGCAAGGACGTGCAGGCCGTCCTCTGTCCGCTCGACGAGGTGAAGAGCGCGATGGCGAAGCTCTACATGACGGCGGACGAGGCGGAGGTCTCGACGCGCGACGAGGAGGGGCTTTCCGACGCGACGGCGGGCGAGGGCGACGACAACGCCGTCATCAAGCTCGCCAACATGATCATCACGACGGCGATCAAGATGAAGGCCTCCGACATCCACATCGAGCCGATGGAGAAGGAGTTCCGCATCCGCTACCGAATCGACGGCGCGCTCCGCAAGATGGACTCGCCGCCGAAGCGCCTGCAGGGCGCGATCATCTCGCGCTTCAAGATCATGTCGAAGATGAAGATCTCCGAGAAGCGCGTGCCGCAGGACGGCCGCATCCAGATCTCCGTCGGCGGCAAGGACCTCGACCTGCGCGTCTCGTCCGTCCCGACGAACCACGGCGAGTCGATCGTCATGCGTATTCTCGACAAGTCGAACCTCTCGCTCGGCCTGCCGCAGCTCGGCTTCCTCTCCGACGACCAGACGACGTTCGAGCGGCTCATCAAGCTGCCGGACGGCGTGGTGCTCGTGACGGGCCCGACGGGCTCGGGCAAGACGACGACGCTCTACGCCTGCCTCGGCCAGATCAACACGCCCGACAAGAAGCTCATCACGGTCGAGGACCCGGTCGAATACCAGATGAGCGGCATCAACCAGGTGCAGGTCAACAAGGACGTCGGCCTCGACTTCTCCGCCGCGCTCCGGTCGATCCTCCGCCAGGCGCCGAACATCGTCATGATCGGCGAGATCCGCGACGCGGAGACGGCCGACATCGCGATGGAGGCGGCGCTCACGGGCCACCTCGTGTTCTCGACGCTGCACACGAACGACGCGCCGTCGGCCGTGACGCGACTGCTCGACATCGGCGTCAAGCCGTTCCTCGTCGCGTCCGCCCTGCGCGCCGCGATGGCCCAGCGTCTCGTGCGCGCCATCTGCGAGAAGTGCAAGGAGGCGTACACGCCGAGCGAGCGCGAGATCAAGATGCTCACGGGCCTCGCGAGCGGCACGAGCGCGCAGATTCCCGACCACATGTACCACGGCGCGGGCTGCGACAAGTGCGGCAAGACGGGCTACAAGGGGCGGAAGGGCATTTTCGAGATCTTCAAGGTCGACGACACGATCCAGCGCCTCATCTTTGACCATGCGCCCGCGACGCTCCTGCGACAGCGCGCCCGCGAGATGGGCATGCGCACGCTGCGCGAGGACGGCATGCTCAAGGTCGCGAGCGGCATGACGTCGCTTGCGGAGGTCCTGCGCGTCACGATGGGCGACGCGGACTAGCGCGGGGCGAAAATACCCCCCTTGCGCGACAAGCGCACTTTTTGATATACTATACCACCATTCGACCACTCTAGAGAGTAAAAACAACAATGAAAGTACGTAGTTCCGTTCGTCGCATTTGCGAGAACTGCCGCATCGTCCGCCGCAAGGGCGTGGTGCGCGTGATCTGCACCAACCCGCGCCACAAGCAGTGCCAGGGTTAAGAAAGGTAAAGAAGAAACATGCCGAGACTGATGGGTGTGGACATTCCGGGGAAGAAGCACATTCGCTTCGCGCTCCGTTATATCCACGGTATTGGGCCGAAGCGCGCCGATGACGTGCTGGCGGCGGTCAAGGTCGATCCGATGAAAAAGGCGGACGACGTTACGCAAGACGAGATCCACGCGATCACGACGTACATTCAGGAGCACTACCGCGTCGAGGGCGACCTCCGCCGTGAGGTTTCGCAGAACATCCGTCGCCTGATCCAGATCGGGTCGTACCGCGGGCTCCGTCACAAGAAGGGCCTTCCGGTCCGTGGCCAGCGCACGAAGACGAACGCCCGCACCCGCAAGGGCGGCAAGCGCGTCTCCATCGCGATGCCGAAGCAGGCCGGCCGCTAAGGGGGTAGTTTAACATGGCAGAAGAAATCAAGAAAGAGGCCGCGCTCGTCGAGGCGCCCGCCGCCGCCGCGCCGGCCGCCGAGGGCGAAGCCGCCGAGGGCAAGGCGAAGAAGTCGGGCAAGTCGATCCCGGCCGGGATCGCGTTCATCCGCTCGACATTCAACAACACCCAGGTCTCCATCGCCGATGCGCGCGGTGGCGTGATCAGCTGGAGTTCGGCCGGCAAGGCGGGCTTCAAGGGCTCCCGCAAGTCCACCGCGTTCGCGGCGACGATGGTCGCGCAGGATGCGGCGCGCGTCGCGGTCGCCAAGGGCATGCACGAGTGCGAGGTGCGCATGCAGGGCGCCGGCGCCGGCCGCGAGAGCGCGGTTCGCGCGATTCAGGCTGCGGGCATTCGCGTCACGCAGATTACCGACACCACGCCGGTGCCGCACAACGGTTGCCGCGCTCGCAAGCGCAGGAGGGTCTAATCATGGGTCGTTATACTGGTCCCGTTTGTCGTCAGTGCCGCCGCGAAGGGCAGAAGCTCTTCCTCAAGGGGGCGCGTTGCTACATGGCCAAGTGCCCGATTGAACAGGGCACGGGCGCGCCCGGCATGCACGTCGGCCGCCGCATGAAGAAGATGTCCGAATACGGCAGCCAGCTGCGCCAGAAGCAGTCGCTCCGCCGCCAGTACGGCATGGGCGAGCTGCAGTTCCACCGCTTCTTCGAGGAGGCTCTCCGCAAGGAAGGCGTCACAGGCGAGAACCTGCTGCAGATGCTCGAGATGCGTCTCGACAACATCGTCTACCGCCTCGGACTCGCGCCGAGCCGCCGCGCCGCGCGCCAGTTCGTGCTGCACGGCCACATCCTCGTGAATGACCGCAAGGCCGCGATTCCCTCGCACGTCCTCAAGGTCGGCGATGTCGTCGCCGTCAAGGACGCCGCGAAGTCGAAGGACGCCGCGAACCGTTCGGTCGAGGCCGCGACGGGCGCGCAGCTGCCCGTGTGGATGCAGTTCGACAAGGCCAACCTCAAGGCCGAGATCCTGGCCGTCCCGACGCGCGAGCAGATTGCGCCGATCGTCGACGAGCAGGCCATCGTCGAACTCTACTCCCGCTAACGGAGTCTCATCGTCAACCTATCAAAGGGGAGTAATACATGCCTATCCGTTTGAGCCCTTTCGAGATGCCGCATAACGTCCAGGTTCTGGACGAAGGCAAGACCGCGACGTACACCCGTTTCGTCGCGGAACCGTTCGAAATCGGCTATGCGCGGACGATCGGCAACTCCCTCCGTCGTGTTCTTCTGAGCTCGATCGAGGGGGCGGCGATCTCGTCCGTCAAGATCAAAGGCGTCAACCACGAGTTCTCGACGATCAAGGGCTGCGCGGAGGATGTCACCGACATCATCCTCAACTTGAAGCGCGTCCTGCTGAAGACCTACACCCGCGAGACCCAGAAGATCTCGCTCAAGGTTCAGGGGCCCTGCACGGTGACGGCCGAGGCGTTCGCCCAGGCCAACAACGTCATCGTGCTGAACCCGAAGCAGGAGATCTGCACGCTCGACGTCGACGGCGCGCTGGAGATGGAGTGCGAGGTTCGCACGGGCCGCGGCTTCTGCCTCGCGGACGGCAACAAGAAGCCGGATCAGGAAATCGGCCGCATCGCGATTGACTCGATCTTCTCGCCGGTGACGCGCGTGAACTTCCTCGTGGAGAACACCCGCGTCGGCCAGCGCACCGACTACGAGAAGCTTGTCCTCGACATCTGGACGGACGGGCGCATCTCGCCCGAAGACGCGCTGAAGACGGCGGGCGCCGTCCTGCGTCGCCACATCGACGTGTTCGTCGACTACGACGGCGTGCAGACGCTGGAGTTCGTCGCGACGGATCGTCAGGCCGCCGACGAGCGCGAACGTCTCCGCAAGCTCGTGAACATGTCCGTGAACGAGGTCGAGCTCTCCGTCCGTGCGGCGAACTGCCTCAACAACGCGAACATCTCCACGGTCGGTGAGCTGATCTCGAAGACCGAGGCGGACATGCTGAAGTACCGCAACTTCGGCAAGAAGTCGCTCACGGAGATCAAGGCGAAGCTTGTCACGATGGGCCTCTCGCTGGGCTACAAGTTCGACCCGGACTTGATGGAGAAGAAGAAAGACGACAAGAAGAAGGACGCCAAGGGCAAGGATGCCAAGGGGAAGGACGCCAAGGACAAGGATTCCAAGGAGAAGGACGCCAAGGAGCCGGTCGCCGAGAACGCGGCGGCCGAGAACGCGGCGACCGAAGCCAAGGAACCCGAAGCCAAGGAGCCGGAAGCCGCCAAGGAACCCGAAGTCCAGGACGCTCAGGACACCACGAAGAAGTAAGGAATTGCAAACATGCGTCATCAGAGAGTCATGAAGAAATTCGGGCGTTCTTCCAAGCATCGCAAGATGCTCATGAAGAGCCTCGTCACCAACCTCATCCTCGCGGAGTCGATCAAGACGACCCTGCCGAAGGCCAAGGAAGCGCGCAAGGACGCGGACAAGATCGTGACGGTCGCCAAGAAGGGCGATCTCGCGGCCCGTCGCCTCGCCGCCTCCCGTCTGCTCGACCCGAAGGCCGTGCAGAAGCTCTTCGACAAGATTGCGCCGTCGATGAAGGACCGCAAGGGCGGCTATACCCGCATCGTCAAGCTCGGTACGCGCCGGGGCGACGCGGCGGAGATGTGCGTCCTCCAGTGGGTCACGGCAGGCGAACCCGCCGCCGAGAAGCCCGCCGAGGCCGCGCCGGCCGCCGAGGCCAAGTAATTCACCTCCAAAGCCAATCTCGAAAGGGGGTGTGTGACAATGGCAATCGTGCTTAAGCTCAAGAAGGGCGAGTCCGTCGAACGCGGTCTCAAGCGTCTGAAGAAGGTTCTCGACAAGGAGGGCCTCATCAAGAAGCTCCGCGACGACCGCTACTTCGAGAAGCCGTGCGTGAAGGCGCGCAAGAAATCGCAGCGCGCCCGCATCCGCAACCGTAGCCGCCGCGGCCGTATGGAACTCAACTGAGTTCGGTCGACAGCGACAGAAGAGAGGGCATGCGCTTCGGCGTGTGCCCTCGTCTTTTTCGGCCACGTCCTGCGGACGCGGTAGGAATCGGCGCGAACTTGTGGTATAATGTGTCCAACTGAAACGGAGGACACGATGGCACATCTACTCGACGACCCCTACCTGAAGCCCTTTGAAGCGGCCGTGCGCGGACGCGCGGCGCATGCCTGTGCGCGTGCGGCGGAGCTGACGCAGGGCCAGACCTCGCTCGCCGACTGGGCGAACGCGCACAACTATTTCGGCCTCCACCGCGACCGGCGCGGCTGGGTGTTCCGCGAGTGGGCGCCCCACGCGACGTCGATGTGGCTCGTCGGCGACTTCAACGGCTGGAAGATCGACCCGGCCTTCGAGGTCTTCCGCAAGCCGGGGACGGACGTCTGGGAGCGGCGCATCCCGGCGGCGAAGATCCGCCACCTCGACAAGTATCACCTGGAGATGCGCTGGGAGGGCGGACGCGGCGAACGCATTCCCGCCTACGCGCGCTACGTCGTGCAGGATCCGGAGACGAAGCTCTTCTCCGCCTGCGTCTGGGCGCCGAAACGGCCCTACCGGTGGAAGAACGGGGCGGGCGGGCTTGACGCGCGGGGCGCGAGCGGCGTGAGAGGCGCACGACCGACCAAATCTTCTGAGCAGTCACCTTTCATCTACGAGGCCCATGTCGGCATGGCGGGCGAGGAGCCGCGCGTCCACACGTACGCCGAGTTCCGCGACGAGATGCTGCCGCGCATCAAGGCCGCCGGCTACGACACCGTGCAGCTGATGGCCGTCATGGAGCATCCGTACTACGGCAGCTTCGGCTACCACGTGTCGAGCTTCTTCGCCGCCTCGTCGCGCTTCGGTACGCCGGACGACCTCAAGAGCCTCGTCGACGCGGCGCACGGGATGGGGCTTCGCGTCATCATGGATCTCGTCCATTCCCACGCGGTCGCGAACGAGCGGGACGGCCTCTCGCGCTTCGACGGGACAGACTACCAGTATTTCCATTCGGGCGCGAAGGGCTGGCATTCGGCGTGGGGCAGCCGCTGCTTCGACTACGGCAAGACGGAAGTCCTGCACTTCCTGCTCTCGAACTGCAAGTTCTGGCTGCAGGAATACGGCTTCGACGGCTACCGCTTCGACGGCGTGACGTCGATGCTCTTCTGGGACCACGGGCTCGGCGCGGCGTTCACCGACTACGGCCAGTACTTCAACGGCTCGATGGACGACGACGCCTGGTGCTACCTCGCGCTCGCGAACCGCGTCATCCACGAGACGAATCCGCGCGCGATCACGATTGCGGAGGACGTTTCGGGGATGCCGGGCGTCGCCGCGTCGGCGGCGGACTGCGGCATTGGCTTCGACTACCGCATGGCGATGGGCGAGCCGGACTACTGGTTTCGCCTCGCGGAGAAGGTACGCGACGAGGACTGGTCGATGGGCGGGCTTTACTTCGAGCTCACGAACCGGCGCGCGGAGGAGAAGGTCGTCTCGTACGTCGAGAGCCACGACCAAGCGCTCGTCGGCGGCAAGACGTTCTTCTTCACGATGGCGGACGCGGCGGTCTACTGGGGCATGGGCAAGGATCAGCACGGCCTCGCGATCGACCGCGCGGTCGCGCTCCACAAGATGGCGCGTCTCGCGACGGCGGCCCTGTCGGGCGGGGCCTACCTCAACTTCATGGGCAACGAGTTCGGGCACCCGGAGTGGATTGACTTCCCGCGCGCGGAGAACGGCTGGGACTACAGCCACTGCCGCCGCCAGTGGTCGCTGCGGGAGGATCCGAACCTGCGCTTCAAGGCGCTTGGCGACTTCGACGCGGCGATGGTCGCCGCGCTCAAGGCCGGCAAGGCCCTCTTCGGGAAGCGCGGGGCCCTCGGCGCGACGCCGGCGAAGCTGGCGGCGAACGAGGCGGACAAGGTGCTGGCGTTCGTGCGCGGCGACCTCCTCTTCGTCTTCAACTTCCACCCGTCGCAGAGCTTCGAGGACTACGGCATCCTCGTGCCGCCGGCGTCGGACTGGCGGCACCTCCTCGACACGGACGAGCCGCGCTTCGGCGGGCAGGGCCGCATCCAGCCCGGCGTCACCTACGCGCCCGCGCTTGTCCTCGATGCGGATCGTCACGAGCTCGTCCAGCAGGTGCGGCTCTACCTGCCCGCGCGCACGGCCGTCGTGCTGAAGAGGGCCTGAAGCCGTTGCCGCCGGGAAAATGTGGTATAATTCCGTCCTATGAAAATCGGTTGTCACTTGAGTTCGGCCGGCGGGTATCTCGCCATGGCCCAGACCGCCGTCTCGATCGGCGCGAACGTCTTCCAGTTCTTCACGCGGAATCCGCGCGGCGGCGCGGCGAAGCCGATTGACCGCAACGACGTCGCCGCGTTCCGCGACTATGCGGCGGAGCACGACATCGGGCCGATTCTCGCCCATGCGCCGTATACGCTCAATGCCGCCGGGGCCGAGCCGCGTGTGCGCGACTTCGCCGCGAGCGTCTTCCTCGACGACTTGAAGCGGCTGGAGTTCACGCCCGGCGCGCTTTACAACTTCCATCCCGGCTCGCATGTGGGGCAGGGGGCCGAGAAGGGCCTTGACCTCATCGCTGACCTGCTGCTCCGCACCTACGCCGCCGCGCCGGACGGCGGCTGGCAGACGACGGTTCTTTTGGAGACGATGGCCGGCAAGGGCAGCGAGATCGGGCGGAGCTTCGAGGAAATTCGTGCGCTGATCGACCGCGTCGAATCCCGGCTTCCCGGTGCCTCGACAACACGTCCGCGCGTGGGCGTCTGCCTCGACACGTGCCATGTCTGGGATGGCGGCTACGACATCGTCGGCGACCTGGATGGCGTTGTGGACGCCTTGGATCGCGTCATCGGACTGGAACGCCTCAAGGCCATCCACATCAATGATTCGATGAACGTCTTGGGTTCGCACAAGGATCGTCACGAGAAGATCGGCAAGGGCAAGATCGGGCTGGAGGCCTTTCGGCGAATCGTGAACCACCCGAAGCTTCGCGACCTGCCGTTCTATCTGGAGACGCCATGCGACTTGCAGGGCTATCGGGACGAGATTGCGCTCCTGAAGTCATTGCGCGTCCCCGCATGAGGGTCGGTTCGTTGCCGTTGTGTAGGGCCCGTTGTGCAGGGTCTGTCCCCAAGGGTAAAAACTGTCCCCAAGGGTGAAAACGGAGCAGGGGCCTGTCCCCAGAAAGTGCGGGGGCCTGTCCCCAACGGTGAAGATGGCACAGGCTGGGACAGAATGTCCCGTTCGCCGCGTCGGCAGCTGTGGGCATCGGCGTTGGCACGGGGTTTGCATCCTGAAGTCCGAGATTAAAAATTTGAGATTTGAAATCTAAGATCGAATCAAAAATTAGAAATCTCAAAAATCAGAAATCTGAGATCTGAAATCTGGAATTTGAAATCTGAAATTGTAATTTACAAGAAATGAATTGACAAGGAGCGAAAAAATGAATGCAAGTTTTGATCCAGCGGAAGACACGCAGAACTGCCTTGAGAAATACGGCACGGACTTGACGGCGCTCGCGAAGGCCGGCAAGCTCGACCCCGTGATCGGGCGTGACACGGAAATCCGCGACGTCGTGCGCATCCTGTCGCGCAAGACGAAAAACAACCCCGTGCTCATCGGCGAGCCGGGCGTCGGCAAGACGGCCATCGTCGAGGGCCTCGCCCAGCGCATCGTGCGCGGCGACGTGCCGGAGGGCCTGCGCGACCGCATGGTCTTCTCGCTCGACATGACGGCCCTCATGGCCGGTGCGTCGTACCGGGGCCAGTTCGAGGAGCGCCTAAAAGCCGTCCTGAAGAAGATCAGGGAGTCGGAGGGCAAGATCATCCTCTTCATCGACGAGATCCACACCATCGTCGGCGCGGGCAAGACCGAGGGGTCGTCCGACGCGGGCAACATGCTCAAGCCCATGCTGGCGCGCGGCGAGCTGCACTGCGTCGGCGCGACGACCCTCGACGAGTACCGCAAGTACATGGAGAAGGACGCCGCCCTGGAGCGCCGCTTCCAGCCCGTGCAGGTCGACCCGCCAAGCGAGGAGGACGCGATCTCGATCCTCCGCGGCATCAAGGAGCGCTTCGAGAAGTACCACAACGTGCACATCCGCGACGAGGCGCTCGTCTCGGCCGTCACGCTCAGCTCGCGCTACATCCAGGACCGCTTCCTGCCGGACAAGGCCATCGACCTCCTCGACGAGGCGTGCGCCCGCATCCGCACGGAAATGGACTCCTGTCCGCAGGAGCTCGACGAGATCTCGCGCCATGTGCGGCGACTGGAGATCGAGGAGATCGCGCTGAAGAAGGAGAAGGACGAGAACTCGAAGAAGCGGCTCGTCGAGCTGCAGGACGAGCTCAAGGACCTCAAGGCGAAGTCCGACAAGATGACGGCGCAGTGGAAGGAGGAGAAGCGCGCCCTGGAGGACGTGCGCCGCGTCCGCACGAGCCTTGAGGACGCGAAGCACCGCTACGAGCGCGCCGAGAGCGAGGGCGACTTCAACGAGGCGTCGCGCCTGAAGTACGGGCTCATCCCGGAGCTTGAAAAGAAGCTCAAGGTGCATGAGGACGACCTGCGCCAGAACGCGGGCTCGGCCCTCCTGCGCGAGGAGGTGACGGCGGACGAGATCGCCGAGGTCGTCTCGCGCTGGAGCGGCATCCCCGTGACGAAGCTCGTCGAGGGCGAGCGCGAGAAGCTCGTGCGCCTCGCGGACACGCTGCACAAGCGCGTGATCGGCCAGGACAAGGCCGTCGACGCGGTGGCGGACGCGGTCATCCGCTCGCGCGCCGGCATCAAGAACCGGCAGCGCCCGATCGGCGCGTTCCTCTTCCTCGGCCCGACGGGCGTCGGCAAGACCGAGCTCGCGAAGGCCCTCGCGCAGGAGCTCTTCGACGACGAGAACGCGATGGTGCGCCTCGACATGTCGGAGTACATGGAGAAGTTCGCCGTCTCGCGGCTCGTCGGCGCGCCTCCGGGGTACGTCGGGTTCGAGGACGGCGGACAGCTCACGGAGGCCGTGCGGCGCAAGCAGTTCTCGGTCGTCCTCCTGGACGAGATCGAGAAGGCGCACCCGGACGTCTTCAACCTGCTCCTGCAGGTGCTGGACGACGGGCGGCTCACGGACAGCCACGGGCGGACGGTCTCGTTCAAGAACACGGTCGTCATCATGACCTCGAACGCGACGAAGGAGGCTCTGAAGGACATCTTCCGTCCCGAGTTCCTGAACCGTCTCGACGAGGTGCTGGAGTTCGACTCGCTCACGCAGGAGCAGATCCGCGAGATCGTGAAGCTGCAGCTCGCCGACCTCAAGAAGCGGCTCGCCGACCAGGAGTTCACGCTCGACGTGGACGACAAGGCGATGGACGTGCTCGTGAAGGACGGCTACGACCCGGCCTACGGCGCGCGCCCCGTCAAGCGGGCGATCCAGCGCGACCTGGAGAACCCGATCGCGAAGCTCATCGTCGCGGGCACCTACCTGCCGGGCGCGACGATCAAGGTCACGGCCAAGGACGGCCAGATCGTGATCTGACGTAGGGCGTCTGCATCATTGGCCCGTCGCGCGCATCCTGTCGCTTGCCGACGTGCGGCGCGCTTCGGGGCAACGGTGCTCCCGCCTCCGGGCGGGCGACTTGGGCGTCCTGACGGCCGTGCG